>NZ_JADBEC010000001.1:305833-611666 GCF_014873945.1 Rhizobium viscosum
TCGCAACGGAAACGAGTCGATATTCCTTACGATGCTTGGTGGCACATACAAGATCTACGTGCCCCTGCTTGCAGTTACCTTACCCGCCCTCTTCTTCGCCGTGCCGCGACTGGTCAGGCGTTCGCTCTCAGGGTTGAGCGACGTCGTTCGGAAAGCGCCGGAGATCGACCCGCGCCAGCCAGGATCCCGGCTGCCAGTGGATCGGGTTCCGAGCGAGGTCGTCCCGCTCATACATGCGTTCAATTCCATCCTGGAGCGCCTCGAGCAGCAGTTCGCAGCCAGAGAACGTTTCCTGATCGATGCCGCACACGAGCTCCGCACGCCGATCGCCGTCATGCAGACACGTATCGATACGACCCTGGAAGGAAACACTCGCGACATCATGATGGATGACATCGGGCGTCTGCGGGAGACGGCGGAGCAATTGCTCGACTTCGAGCGGAGCGAGCAGTCGCCGGAGCAGTTTGAACAAGTCGATCTGGTGGAAGTCGCAAGGAACGTCGTCGCCGACCAAGCCCCGCTTGCCATCAGAAATGGATATGAGATCTCGTTCGACAGTGACGTCGACGAGCTTTATCGCCTGGTAAGTCCGTCGGCGATGTCACGCGCCATAGGCAACCTTGTGCGCAATGCGATCGACCATGGCGGAAATACCGGCATGATATCGGTTCGCGTGTCCGAACGCGGAGGAATCTCGGTCTCGGATGAAGGGCCCGGAATTCCGGCAGCGCATCGAGACCTCGTGTTCGAACCATTTTATAGGGTCACTCCGCGAAGCACGGGTGCCGGCCTCGGATTGAGCATCGTGAAGCAGATCGTGAGCCGTCACCGCGGGAGCATAACTCTCGAAGGCAATCCGACAGGAACGACAGTGACCATCCGCCTGTGACAGATACAGCGGTCAGCTCCTCGCTCTGACGAGTGGTCGATGAAGCGCAGCAAAAATGAAATGGCCGAACCAAAAGGTCCGGCCATTTTGTATTGGAAAAAAGATAAGATCAAAGATGCTCGATCTGGCTTTGGCCCTGCCTAGAAGCGACGCGGTGCTTCCGGTTTGTTTCCTACGATGCTGTCGATCCGATCCAGCACGTCGGCCGTCAGCTTGCTCTTGTGCGAGAGGGCAGCAAGATTGTCCTGTAGCTGGCTTGCGCGCGAGGCGCCGAGGATGACGGTCGAGACGTGCTTGTTGGCGAGGCACCAGAGAAGGGCGAGATGGGTGATCGAGAGGCCGATCTCGTTTGAGAGCCTGGCGAGCTGGCGAACCTGTTCGAGCTGGGCGCGGCCGGTATCGGTCGACCATTTCTCCTTCAACCATTCGTAGCCGGGCAGGTTCATGCGGCTGTCGGCCGGTACGCCGTCATTGTATTTGCCGGTAAGCACGCCCGAGGCGAGCGGCGACCAGATGGTGGTGCCGAGGCCGATCAGGTCATAGAGAGGAAGGTAATCGGCTTCGACCTTCTGGCGTTCGAAGATGTTGTACTGCGGCTGCTCCATGGTTGGCGGCGTGATGCGCAGATCGCGGGCGACAGCATAGGCTTCCGTCAGTTGCTGGGCAGACCATTCCGACGTTCCCCAGTAAAGCACCTTGCCCTGGGCCACGAGATCGTGCATCGCGCGGACCGTTTCCTCGATCGGAGTGTCAATATCCGGGCGGTGGCAGAAGTAGAGGTCGAGATAGTCGACCTGAAGCCGCTTGAGAGCTGCGTGGCAGGCGTCCGTCACATGCTTGCGCGACAGGCCGCGTTGCGTCGGCTTCTGACCACCCCAAAAAACCTTGCTCGAGACGACGTAGCTGTCGCGGCTCCAGGCGAGCGATTTCAGCGCTTCGCCCATGACGATTTCTGACTTGCCGCTCTCATAACCCTCGGCATTGTCAAAGAAATTGATCCCGCTGTCATAGGCGAGCTTCATGAGATCGACGGCGTCGCCACCATCGACCTGCTTACCGAAAGTGACCCACGATCCGAAAGAGAACTCGCTCACCTTCAGACCCGACTTTCCCAAACGACGATATTCCATCACATATCTCCCAAAACTTATAAAATCTGCCGCCCCAAAATTGAGGCCGGCTTCGGACAATCAGGCAATGACTGATTTCGTGTAACCTATCTTATTGTCAATAATATGCGAGGCCTCGCAGTCACAAAGTCCTGCGGCCTATTGCATCACTTTTTTCCGTGGGCCTATTCGGGCCTGCGGGACAAACCGCGCCTATCGCTAGTAGCTGCAAGGGCGATCGTTGCCAAATCCGCCGAGGCACGCCGGTCGGAGCCCAAAGTCGGTGCTTTGGGGCCCATAGCCAATAGAGCCGGTTTGTATCGAACTATCCGAGCTTGTCGTGCAGGATGAACTGATGACAGCCGCGATGAGAGCTGATCCTATGATCAGCAGTTTTCGAAATTGGGACATTTTGATCTACCCCCATGCCGATAATCGGCGACACCGGACGCAATGCATGTCGGTGTCGGCTAAGGAAATAGGCCGGGCCGGGGTTCCGAGAACAGCACTATCGATCAAGATTTCGTCATTTGCGCAGTCTGCTGAAATCGACCGTCCAACCTTCCGGCGACGGATCGTCGCCACACCGGTCAGTCAGAATCGGGTTGCCGCAGCAAAGATTTCCGCCAGGCGCTCGATGCCAGCCTGGTCTTCGACATCGAAACGGGCGGGAAGCGGGCTGTCGAGGTCGATGACGCCGACGATCTCTTCGCCGTTTCTGATGGGAACGACGAGTTCGGATCGGGATGCGGCGTCGCAGGCGATATGGCCGGGAAACGCATGAACATCTGCCACAAGGATCGACGCGCCTTCCTTGACGGCCGTGCCGCATACGCCGCGGCCGACGGGGATGCGCACACAGGCCGGCTTGCCCTGGAACGGGCCGAGTACGAGCTCCTCACCCTTGAGCAGGTAGAAGCCTGCCCAGTTGAGATCGGGCATCATCTGGTACACCAGGGCCGAAGTGTTGGCGGCGTTGGCGATCATGTCCGGCTCGCCTTCGAGCAAGCCATGTAGCTGCTGGGCAAGCTCCCGGTAGAACTCGGCCTTGTTATTCATTTCGATCGGCGCCGCCTGGAACATTGTCGCATCCACTTCCTGTTTCCGAGCCGCTGATATAGGCGTTCAGGCAGGTTTTGACAAACGGCCGATCAGGATACGGCAGTTGAATCGCGGCAGCGAATCCGTTCAGATTTCCACATGATGAAGACGATCAGAATATCGGCTGCGCTGTTGTTGCGGGCCAATGGCGACACGCTTCTGGTGCGCAAGCGCGGCACGGCGGCCTTCATGCAGCCGGGCGGCAAGATCGAGCCCGGAGAGACAGCCGAGGAAGCCCTGACACGAGAACTCTCAGAGGAGATCGGCGTCACTGCGACGTCTGCGGAGCTCGAATTCCTGGGTCAGTTTCAGGCGACGGCTGCCAACGAACCGGATCATGTGGTCATCGCCGAGGTCTTCCTGCTGCATGTGAAGGATGACGATATCAAAGCAACGGCGGAGATCGAGGAGGTCCTCTGGGTATCGCCGTCTGAACCTGGCGAGATCATCATGGCGCCGCTGACGGAACACCATATCCTGCCATTCTACCGCCATCGGCGGAGCCAGGCGGCCGGCTGAGGCGTCAGGCATCCGTTTTGCGGAAAGCGATCGGCGGGCAGATTGATGTCGCCGGATGCCGCTCTATTCTCCCAAAGGATCAAGGGAGGATCGTGCCATGGCCTTCATTCGTACCCCCGATGCATCCGCCAGCGAGAAGACGGCTTCGATGTACGCTTCGGCCGAAGCGAGCTACGGCTATCTGCCGAATATGTACCGCGCCTTCGGCTACCGGCCCGAAGTGATGGAGCACTGGGGAACGCTGCTTGCCAGCATTCGCGGTCATATGAGCCAGCGGCGCTATGAGTTGGTCACGCTGGCGGCAGCCAGGGAGCTCAAGTCGTCCTACTGCATGTTGGCCCATGGTTCGGTGCTGCTGCGCGACGGCTTTACCAATGACAGTCTTTCGGCGGTGGCGGGTGGCAGCGAAAAGGCGCCTATCGATGCCATCGAGCGGGCAATCATGAATTTTGCCACCAAGGTGGCGCGCGACGCGACCTCGGTGACGCAACAGGATATCGATGGTCTGAAACGGCACGGGCTCAGCGACGCCGAGGTCTTCGACGTTACAGCGGCAGCGGCCGCGCGCTGCTTCTTCTCCAAGATGCTGGATGCGCTGGGTGCCGCACCCGATCACGCCTATGCCGAGCGGCTCGATCCCAAGCTTCGTCAGAATCTCGCCATCGGGCGGCCGATCGAAGGGCTGAATTCGAACCACTCGTAGGAGCTCAGATCGCGCGATCTTGGATTGGCCTTACTGTGCGGGCGGGTCTGCAAAATGCGTAATCGCGAATTCGGCGATCCTCTGGCCGGCCTTGTCGGCATCATCGAGCACAGATGGGAAAAGCTGCCAGTGATGCGGCATTCCCGGCCAGACCTCGGCCGTCACGTCGACGCCGGCCTTTTGCGCCTTGTCGGCAAGCCGCAGCGTGTCGTCGAGCAGCAGTTCACCGGAACCGACCTGCAGCAGCAAGGGCGGAAAACCGGCGAGGTTGGCGTAAAGCGGAGAAATGTCGGGATCCGTCGGGGAATTGTTGCCGAGATAGGCCTTGCGCAGCGTATCCAGCGCATCCTTGTCCAGCACTCGATCGTTGGCCGCGTTCGCTGTGACCGATGCACCCGAAGCGGAAAGATCGGTGATGGGACTGAGCGCCACGACGGCAGCCGGCAGCGGCTGGCGGGAACGCATCTGCCGCAGCACGGCCTCAAGCGCGAGATTGCCGCCGGCACCATCGCCCATCACCACGATATTTCCGTTGCTGTAGCCGCTGTCGAGCAGATAGCGATAGGCGGTCAGCGCGTCATTGACTTGTGCCGGATAGCCATATTCCGGCGCCAGCCGGTAATCGATGAGCAGCACATCGCTTGACGCGGCCTTGGCAAGCGAGCCGGCGAGCAGGCTGTGACTACGGATGGAGCCACCGTAGAAGCCGCCGCCATGGATGAAAAGGATCACGCGCCGGCCGATCGGATGATGAAGGCGCGCAGGCCAGATAAGTTCGGCATCGACCCCATCGGCATCGACATGCCGGATCTGGATGCGTGTCGGCTCCGGCAGCGATTCCATGAAAACGCGGAAAGCAGTACGGCGGTCGCGCAGACTTACGGCGCCCTTGAAATGTTCCTGCCAGCGAGAAAGCAGTTTTTCGACCTGCTCATGCGAGGCAGGCGTCTGTGCCGGCATGTCCCGCGCCACCTTTTCCTGAGCGGCCGCTGGGACGGCAAATAGAACCGCAGCCGCAAAGGCCGACAGCATTGTCCGACGACATTCCACTTTCCACCAATTGCCAGCGGAAAAAACCGGCTTTCTCATTCGCCCCTCCGGCGCTGCTCTTCCTTCGTGCGGCGCATCTTCACCACTTCGCCACCGAGAGTCAAAAGGGAGTTTTGACTGATCGCATAGGTTCGTAGTCCGTATTTTTAGTTGTGCTAAAATACGTTGAGGAGGGGAAGATCTTGGACAGAACCGCCCTGCTCGGGACGTGGCGTATGATCTCGTGGACGCGAACCGTGGTTGCGACGGGAGAAGTCAGCGACGCCATGGGCGCCGATCCCATTGGATATATCGCCTATCATGCCGATGGCCGGATGATGGCCTTCGTTACCAACCGACGCAGGCCGAGACCCAACGGCAAAGCCCCCAACGATAATGAAAAGGCCGCACTTTTCGATACGATGCTGGCTTATACGGCTGCCTATACTCTGGAGGGCGACAAAGTGATCCATCATGTCGAGGCCGCCTGGAATCCGACATGGGAACGCCCCCTGATCCGCCCGCTGCATATCGAGGGCGACATACTCGTCATCAGCGATGCACACGGCACCGATCCCGTCACGGGAGAGGATGTCATCTATAGGTTGGAGTTCCGCAAGCTCTAAGGCTCAATCGCCTCTGATGGCTTCGATCACCGTTCGGAAGCCTGCCGAAATATGCCGCCGGCTGGGATAGTAGAGATAAAGCGGCTCCTCCGGCTGGCACCATTCGTCCAGTACCTGGATAAGCTGGCCGCTTGCGATCAGCGGCGCGACCCTGCCCTCCCAGACATAGGCGAGTGCCACGCCACTCAAGGCAGCCGCTGTCATCAATTCGTGGTCGTCGAGCGAAAGCGGGCCGGTCGGGTGGAAAGTGATGGCCTGGCCGCCCCTTTCAAAGTCCCAGGGGTAACGCGCGCCCGAGGGAAACATGTTCTGGATGCAGATATGGCGCTTCAGATCATGCGGGGTATCAGGCTTCGTCCGGGTTTCGAAATAGGCGGGAGAGCCGACGACGACGAGGCGCGTGCGCGGCTTGATGCGCACGGCGATCATGCCCTCCGTGACACGTTCGCCGAAGCGAATGCCGGCATCGAAGCCCTCCTCGACGATATCCACCAGCCGGTCCGTTGCCGCGATCTCGAGCTGCAGATTGGGGTTCTTCATCAGGAGCGGCCCGATGACCTGGCCGACGACGAAGGGAGCAATGGAATTGCCGACATTGATACGAACGCGACCGAAGGGGGTATCCCGGAAACGATTCAGCGCATCGAGTGCGGAATTGATCTCGCCGAAGGCCGGATCGAGATGGGAGCGAAGCAGTTCACCGGCCTCCGTCAGCGAGACGCTGCGGGTCGTGCGGTTTAGCAAGCGGATGCCGATGCGATCCTCCAGATTAAGGACGGCGTGACTGATCGCGGAGGCGGTGACACCCCTCTCCTCTCCCGCCTTGCGGAAACTCTTGTGCCTGGCGACAGCGGCGAAGGCTGCCATTTCGGAAAGTTCGGTCGCTCTCATTGCTGAATTTTACTCATCATAGTCTCTCAAATAACAAATCTTATACATGAGCCGAATTTGCGTCAAATTCCTCTCCGTCAGCAGCACACTGCTGAAACAAACAGTCTCAAGGAAAGGGAATTGCTATGAAAGTCTGGTTTATCACGGGTGCATCGCGTGGTTTCGGCGCGCTGATGACCAAAGACGCTCTTGCTGCCGGCGACGCTGTCATTGCCACCGCCCGCAACCCTGGGAACATCACCGAACAGTTCGGCGATCATCCGAACCTGCTTGCCGTCGCTCTCGACGTCACCAATGAAGGTCAGGCCAAAGAGGCCGCCGCTGCTGCCGTTGCCCGCTTCGGCCGCATCGACATCCTCGCCAACAATGCCGGTTACGGCCTGCTCGGCGCAGTGGAGGAAGCAACGGCAGAGGAGATCGAGAAGATCTACGCCACCAACGTCTTCGGCCTCCTGAAGGTCACACGCGCCGTGCTGCCCTATATGCGCCGCCAGCGCTCGGGCCATATCCTGAACTTCTCCTCGATCGGCGGCTATTACGGCTTTCCTGGCTGGGGCGTGTACGGCTCGACGAAGTTCGCCGTCGAAGGCCTTTCGGAATCGCTGGCGACCGAAGTCGAACCGTTCGGCATCAAGGTCACGATCATCGAGCCCGGCTTCTTCCGCACCGACTTCCTGCATGACAACTCACTGGCGATCAGCCCGGCTTCCATCCCCGATTATGTCGGCACTCCGGCTGGCAACATGCGCGACTTTGCAGCGAGCGCCAACCACGCTCAGCCGGGCGACCCGGCCAAGCTCACCGCCGGCATTATCGAAATGGTGAACGCCGCCAACCCGCCGCTGCGCATGCCTTTCGGCAGCGATACGGTCGCCAAGATCGAAGAGGAACATGCCAGCGTGGAAAAGGAGCTGGCCCAGTGGCGCAAACTCGCCGTCTCCACGGATTTCGAACGGACCGCCTGAGAAGGCTTGGCTTTCCCATTGCAACGAGCGCGCCCTCCGGCGCGCTTCATTCATTTCGGCGTGAAGATCGTCGCATCGGCAGGATTTTCACTCGCGCTGGCGCTGCGATGACCTAAATCTACGGGCGTCATCACGAATGCGGAAAGGCAAGGCATGACTATCAAATCCATTTGCATCTATGGAGCTGGCGCACTCGGAGGCGCGATCGCCGTCAAGCTGGCAAGCCGATTCGGCAATGACGTGACCGTCTCGGTCGTCGCGCGGGGTGCGCATCTCGAGGCGATCCGTGAAGGCGGCCTTTCACTTCATGAAGCCGATGCCGACAGGCCGATCAATGTACGGATCACCGCAACGGACGATCCGACGACGCTACCACCGCAAGACCTTATCATCACCGGCCTCAAGGGCCATCAGCTCGGCCCGGCAGCGGAGGGCATGGCAGCGCTGCTGAAGGACGGCACACGCGTGGTCATGGTGCTCAACGGTATTCCCTGGTGGTATTTCCATCGCGACACGCAAAGCGGCCATGCCGAGCTGCAACTCGATGAGCTCGATCCCGGCGGCAAGCTATGGCGACTGGTTGGCCCGGAAAGGGTGATCGGCTGCGTGGCGCTGCAGGGCGCCGAAGTCGTCAATCCCGGTGAGATCCGCCTTTCCAATGTTGGTCGCTTCGTACTTGGCGAACCCTCGGGCGAGATGTCGGCCGATCTCGAAACCGTTGCCGGCCTCTTTGCCAGGGCAGGCCTCAATGTTTCGACCACGCCGCGCATTCGCGACGAGATCTGGAGCAAGCTGACAGGCAATGCGGCCTTCAACCCGATCAGCGCGCTGACACGGGCCCTGATGACCGACATCATGGCCGATCCTGCGCTTTTTGACATGGTTGGGAAGATCATGAACGAAGTGCGCGCGGTCGGCAGTGCGCTTGGAGCAAAATTCAGCATAACTATCGAGGAGAGACTGCAACAATCGCGTCACATCGGCCCGGTGCGCACCTCGATGCTGCAGGATCTGCTGGCCGGCAAGGCACTGGAAATCGTGCCGCTCGTCGGCATGGTCGTCGCGCTAGGGCGCACGGCGAACGTGCCGACGCCCGTGTCGGAGGTGATATTGGCGCTGGTGACGCAACTCGACAAGGAAAACCAGCGGAGCGCGACGCGCTGATTGCCGCTTTTTCTACAGCAGGTCCGACGGATTAAAGCGTATACCGAAGCGTGCTTTTTCGCCGGACCACGAGTGGATGCCAATCACCTCCCCGGTCACGAAGGAGACCAGCGGGGCGCCGGCCGAGCCGATATCGCCGTCACAACGATAGGCAATAACGGACTCCTCGTCGATTTCGCTAATGCTGCATTCGTCATCCACAGAGGCGCTGAATTCGGCAGCATCTCCCTTGAGGAACGGCATAATCAGCCGGTCGCCGATAACAGGCGCCTCCGCGCGAATCTTTAGGACCTGTTTTCCCTGGACTGGAGATGACAGCGTCAAAAGGGCAATCCGATGATCGGACGAGCCCTTGCCGCGCAAAGCGACATTCACGACCTGCGGTTCGACGGCCCCAGCGGGGGCAATGCCCTGCAGCCTGATATCACTGAGCTTCGGCGAACCCGCGGATAATTCGCCCGGCACGCAATAACCGATCGTGGCTATCGTCCTGTCGTTGACAAGGAAGCCGGTGCATTTCTGCCATTCGCGAATACTCTGCCGTGTCATGATGACA
Organism: Rhizobium viscosum; assembly: GCF_014873945.1. Lineage (NCBI taxonomy): Bacteria > Pseudomonadati > Pseudomonadota > Alphaproteobacteria > Hyphomicrobiales > Rhizobiaceae > Rhizobium > Rhizobium viscosum. Next base: position 315,386 of record NZ_JADBEC010000001.1, read on the forward strand.
ACAAGCGAATTTCCCGCGTTCTGGACGCGCTTCAGAACGCCGCCGTCCAATACGTTGTTGCCACCGAAGGAGCGCCAATTGTCGGCGGACGCTGTCGTCGGCACTGTTTGCGGAGCCAGGGCCGGGTTCTTCTTCAAATAGGCGGAGACCGGGCCGCTGTAGTTGGGAATGAGGCCGGATTCGACCAGAAAATTCAGGTTGGCAATCCTGCCGGCACTATCGGGTACTTCCAGGTATTTCTTGATAAGCTCCGACTGCAGCTTCTCTCTTTCCAGGCCGATAGTGTTCTCGTTGGAATAATAACTGGCAACAGAGTTCACCACTATCGTCACGATGCCGCCCAGTATTGCCAGCGCCAGCGGAGATTTTATGAAGTTGAATCGTTCGCGCATCATCTCTGCACGCGAAGTGAGCTTCTTGACCTCCAATTCCCTTTCGAATTTCTCCCGTTCGAATTCGAAAAGCTCACGCTTGGATGGCTCTTCCGCCTCCTTGACGTCGCTCATGATGCTTCCCCCTCGCAGTATGAATGCGTCCCCTGCAACCAATGTATTATAGTTCGAGAACTATGCAATCAGGTGACGATCTACGAATCTACTGACATGCGCCTTCGCGAGCAGCCGCTTATCTCCCCTTTATGCAATTCCTATATCTTCGATCTCCACACCGAATGGATTTCCTATCGGAGGTGGCAGTAGCCTTTGCCACAACAGCAAAGGTTACCGCCATGCGAGATGCCATGTCCCCTCAACAATATCTGCCGCTTCGCCCGCACCGCATCACACGCGGCAATCGGCAGATGCGCGAGAAGCGCACGGCCCAGGCGTTGACGATCTTCGGCATCGTGCTCGCCTGCGTGGAACTCTACATAATCCTCGGCTCGCTCTGAGGCCCCATCATGAACAGCAAAGGAAGATTGCGCCCGGGTGGCGCGATCACCGCGCTCGTCACACCGTTCCGTAACGGGGAAGTCGACGGCGCAGCATTGGAAGCTCTTGTTGAATGGCAGGTGCTGAGCGGCGTCGACGGACTCGCCGTCTGCACGGCGGCGGGTGAAGGACTGAGCCTCTCACCGCAGGAACGCCGCATGGTGCTTGACATCTGCATCCGGGCCGCGGCGGACCGTATTCCGGTGATCGCCGCGGCCGGAACCAATTGCACCGAAAGCACGATCACCCTGATACGGGATGCGGAGGAATGCGGCGCCCGCGCAGTGCTTGTCACCGTGCCATATTATTCCAAGCCGGGGCAGAAGGGCATTCTCCATCACTTCCAGCAAATCGCCGCGGCAAGTAATCTGCCCGTTCTGATCGAGAACGCGCCGGCTCGCACGGCGAGTGACCTGACGGTGGAAACGCTGGAGCGGCTTGCCGAACTCGACGCGATCGTTGCCATCGTCGATGCGACCGGTGATATTGCCCGCTTCGCCAACATGCCGCCGGCGCTGCGACACCGGTTCCGTTTTCTGTCAGGCCATGACGGCACGGCGCTTTCCTTTCATCTGGCGGGTGGTGACGGCATCGTATCGGCGGCTGCCAATATCCTCCCGCGCCTCGTCACCTCGCTGCAGCAGGCGGCTTATGGGAGCTACATATCCGCAGCGCTTGCGCTCAGCGACAGGCTGCATCCACTCCTCACGGCGCTGGGTTCGGAGAGTGATCCTGCCCGGCTGAAATACGCCCTGCAGGTGCTGCGCGGCACAGAGGCCGATCTTCGCCTGCCACTCGTACCGGCCGAAGCGGAAAGCCGCTCTTCGATTGTAGCCGCGCTTTCTCCTTTTGTCGGCGGCAGTGCTCAGCGTATGACGCTATCCCTATGAGATTTTAATGTTTTCGCTTCGGGTGCCAAATGGAAACCCTATCCGCCGGCATCTATCTTGATGAGCGTGACACCGCCGCGGCTACCAAACGGCGGTTGAGTTAGACTTCGAAAGGACAAACGATGTCACGCCTGACTGATACGCATGCCAAGACTGACCCGCTGCAACGTGGTGAACGTGCCCCTGCGGCTGCGGTCGATCCTTCCCATCCGCTGTTTGCCGGCCTGGTGGCTGTTGCACCGCGGCTCGGCGCCGTAATGGCTTTCGCCGGGCTCGTGCAGATGAGCTTCCACCTGATTTCCCAGTAAGCGCCGGACAGAGGATTACGACTATGGCAAATGCACAGCAACGCCGGCAGATTTCGGCTCCCCTCACCAATCGTCCGGCTCGCTTTACCGTCGGTCGCGACAAGGGCGGCCGCTGGATCGTCCAGGATCGCGAGGGGCTTGTCGGCGGTCTCTTCATCAATGAAGCCGCGGCCCTCCATTTCGCAGCGGAAGAGTGCAACCACAATCCTAATGAGATCTGCCGTGCCGCAACGGGCATAGTGCTCGATTTTGCACCTCTTATGCGCGGCACCGGCAATATCCACTAAATACTGCGCCGTTCCTGCCATTTTGAAACAGCAGGAACGGCCCCAGGCCCCGGATTTCCAACTTTTCTTTAACTGCCACCCTGATAGAGTCCCGCATGCAGAGACTATTTGTGCCGCGAGACCAATGCCGAAACCGAACTTCCGCTTCACCCATTACGATATCAAGGAACAGCGCGCCGGAACGATCGTCGAGGTGTCTCTGAGCGCCGTGAACAATGTCCGGCTGATGACGGCTCCGAACTTCCAGCGGTTCACCGAAGTGCTCGATTTCAAATATATCGGCGGTATCGCGCGCAAATCTCCGGTCAGGCTCGCCATTCCCGAGAGCGGCCACTGGCATATCGTCGTCGACATGGAAGGCCATCACGGACTGGCGGATTCTTCCGTCAAGCTGATTACCGCTCCGGCTGCGCAGAAGCGCGCCTGAGATCAGCGCTACCCGATCTCAGCGCGGATTGCGTTCCTTGCGGAGTTTTGCCCACCAGTCCAGCCGCTTGCGGATCTCGCGCTCGAAACCGCGTTCCGGCGGATCGTAAAAAGTCTGGCGGCCCATCTTTTCGGGAAAATAATCCTGGCCTGAGAAGGCATCCGGCTCATCGTGGTCGTAGCGGTAGCCTTCGCCATATCCCTCGCCCTTCATCAGCTTCGTGGGTGCGTTGAGGATATGCTTGGGCGGCAGGAGCGAACCGTTCTGCTTGGCGGCGATCGTAGCCGCCTTGAAGGCGGTATAGACGGCATTGGATTTCGGGGCGGTCGCAAGATAGACGCAGGCTTGCGCGAACGCCAGCTCGCCTTCCGGCGAACCGAGATAGTCATAGGCATCCTTGGCGGCATTGCAGATTACCAGCGCCTGCGGATCGGCAAGCCCGATATCTTCCACCGCCATACGCACCAACCGCCGGCCAAGATAGAGCGGATCCTCGCCGGCATCGAACATCCGGGCGAGATAATAGAGGGCGGCGTCGGGATCGGAGCCGCGGACGGACTTGTGAAGCGCAGAGATCAGATTGTAATGGCCGTCCTGCGCCTTGTCGTAGACGGGTGCCCGCCGCTGGACGATGCGTGTCAGGCCTTCTGTGTCGAAAGTCTCGCCCTCGCGAGCGGCGCGCCAGACTTCTTCAGCCAGCGTCAGCACCGCGCGGCCGTCGCCATCAGCCATGCGGATCAGGCTGGCGCGCGCATCCTCGGTCAGCGGCAGTGGCCTGCCTTCAACCGTCTCGGCGCGTTGCAGCAATTCCTCCAGGCTTTCCTCATCGTGCGACTTGAAGGTCAGCACGCGGGCGCGCGACAGAAGAGCGGCGTTGAGCTCGAATGACGGGTTTTCCGTCGTTGCGCCGACGAGGATGACGGTGCCATCCTCCATGACCGGCAGGAAACTGTCCTGCTGGGCGCGGTTGAAGCGATGGATCTCGTCGACGAAAAGCAGCGTCTGGCGGCCGTCCATGCGGCGCATTCGAGCGGCCTCGAAAACCTTCTTCAGATCGGCAACGCCGGAGAAGATCGCCGAGATCTGCTCGAATGCCAGACCCGCCTCGCCCGACAGAAGCCTCGCCACCGTCGTCTTACCGGTGCCGGGCGGCCCCCAGAAAATCATGGAGCCGAGAGAGCCGCTCTCGATCATTCGGCGCAGAACGCCGTCTTCACCGGTCAGATGTTCCTGACCGGTGACTTCGCCAAGCGTCTTCGGCCGCAGGCGATCGGCAAGCGGCCGCCGGCTGGCGACCTCTTCCGGAACACGCGGCGCGAAGAGATCATCACTCATCGGAAGAACTGCCTGATGCGCTGACCATCACGCTCGATCTCGACCCGCCAGAGGCTGGGATCGGAATCGGCGATCTCCTGCAGGTCGCGGCTGCTTTTCACTTCGGCTCCATTGATGGAAACGATGATATCCTTCGGCTCGAATCCGAGCCGGGAAGCAGGGGATCCGCCCTCGACGTCGGAGATGACCACACCCGTCGAATCGAGCGGCATCCTCAGCTCATCGGCCACACGCGGTGAAAGGTTTTCCACGACCGCACCGGTAAAGGGTGTGTGACCGCCGATCGTGCGCTGATCGCGAGGCTGGGTTTCGGGTGCGCGGGCAAGGGCAAGCGTTATCTGCTGCTCGCGCCCGTTCTCCATGACCGACAGGTTAACCGACCTGCCAAGGCCGGCAGTCGTCAATCGATAGAGAAGCGCATCAGGATGTTCGACGGAGACGCCATCGACGGCGGTGATGACCTCGCCCGCCTTGAGGCCGGCCTTGGCCGCCGGGCTATCCGCACTGACCTTGGCGATCAGTGCGCCGCGTGCCTTGTCGAGGCCGAGCGCATCGGCAACCTCAGAGGTCACCGGATCGAAGCTCGCACCGATATAGGGCCGCTCGAAGGATTTGACGCCGGCATCGGCCGAGGCGAGGAAGACTTTGACGAGATTGGCGGGAATGGCAAAGCCGATACCGTTCGACCCACCACCGCGCGAGAAGATCGCGGTATTGATGCCGATCAGCTCGCCCTTCATGTTCATCAACGCGCCGCCGGAATTGCCGGGATTGATCGAGGCATCCGTCTGGATGAAGAAGCCGAACTCGTTCTTGACGACCTGGTTGCGGGCCAGCGCGGAAACAATGCCGCTGGTGACGGTCTGGCCGACGCCGAAGGGATTGCCGATCGCCAGCACGAGATCACCCACTTCCACTCCATCGGAATTGCCGATCGGCAGTGCCGGGAAATCAGCCTTGCCGTCGATCTTCAACACCGCGAGATCGACGCGGTCGTCCCGCAGAATGACCTTGCAGGGGAATTCGCGACCGTCTGACAGTGCCACCTTGATGTCGTCGGCACCCTCGACGACATGATTGTTGGTCACGACGGTACCGTTCGCCTCCACGATGACGCCGGAGCCGAGCGAAGACTGCTTTTCGGAGCGGTTCGGCATCTGCTGGCCGAAGAACTGCTCGAAAAAGGGATCGCCGGCAAAGGGCGACTGCCGCTGAATGGTCTTTTCAGCATAGACATTTACGACGGCGCCCGAGGTCTGCTTGACCAGCGGCGCGAAAGAAAGCTGCATCTGCATCTGGCTTTCCGGCACGGTCTTGGTCTGTGCTTCGGCGGCTGCCGGCATCAGAAGCGTCAATGCCAGAAGGGAAACGGAGGCGTGTTTGAACAGGCCTTGCATGGGAATCCTTTTGAAATGCTCTCACGAAAAATGTTGTAGCGCCCGACGCTAGAAAGGAAAGAGGGCGGAAGCATGGAAGATCGAGGCCACACGGATTTGGGAATCTGAATCAGGAAAATGAAACAGGTTACTGATATCTAAGTCCAAAAGCGGCGAGCAGTCACCGCATAGGGACATTGCCCTGGAAGCAGGCGTATGGGTTGATCCTTGCCTTGAACCGGACCCGCATCATCTTTGACGTCAGGCCGAAACAGAGTGTCCTGCAGCAGGAGAAATCATGAAAACCACCATTCCGTCAGCCGCAGCCTGCGCCGCGCTTCTCGTATTTGCCCCGTATGGCGTACAGGCGGCAAGCTTCAACTGCGATGCGAAGGAGTTGCAGCCGGATGAGAAGGTGATCTGTGAGAACCGGTCGCTCAACGATGCCGATGTGAAGATGGTGACGACCTTCGAGCTTCTGTCCGGCCTGCTCGCCATGGGTGCGCGCGGTACGCTTCAGGACGAGCAGACAGCCTGGCTGAAAAAGCGGCAGGCCTGCGGCGCGGATACCGCATGCATCGGTGCTGCCTATCAGGAACGGTTGAAGCAACTCGGCGAGACCTACAAGAACATCAATCGCCCCCTCTAAGGAGGTTCAGTCTTGATCTCCCCGGCGCTGGAAATCGACAATCATCTCGTTGATGAGGCTTGCGGCCTGGCGCAGCCGTTCCTCGCCATAGGTAGCGCCATGTTCATCTGCCCAGACGGCCTGGCGGGCGGAGATGTCGGCAAGCGCCCTCCTCCCCGCCTCGGTCAACTCCATCAGCTTGGCACGCTGGTGGACAGGGTTGGTCCGATAGGCAATCAGTCCCTCTCCTTCAAGAAGATCGGCGATGCGCTGCACGCCCTGGCGAGCAAGACCGAGCGCACGCGCCGTATCGGCAACCGACATCGGCGCGTGATCGGCCGCAGCGAGCACCTGCCAGCGCGCACTGGTCTGCCCGGCAGGTTTGGCGAGCGCATCGCCTTCAGCCTGCAAGTGTGCGGACAGGCGGATCACCGCGATGGAGAGGGCGGCGAAGGCATCACCATCAGGCGTACGTTTTCTCGTCATCTTGACAACATATTGTCATTCGTTAATAGTGACAATATGTTGTCATAGGATGCAGTAATCTGCAAGGAGGAGCATATGAAGAAGACCTATCACGGAAGCTGCCATTGCGGCCGGATCCGCTACGAGGCCGATATCGACATTCAGGCCGGAACCGGAAAGTGCAATTGCTCGATCTGCTGGAAGCGCCGCTACTGGGGCGCGAATATCAAGCCCGAGGATTTCCGCCTTCTGTGCGAAGAGACCGGCATCAGCGACTACCAGTTCGGCACCTTCTCCGGCCATCACCGCTTCTGCGCCAATTGCGGGGTGGCGGCCTATGGCGACGGCTATGTCGAGGCGGTCGGCGGCGCCTATGTCTCGATCAATCTCGCCTGCCTTGACGATCTCGATCCCGCCGAGCTTGCGGAAGCGCCGGTGCAATATTTCGACGGCAGGAACAACAGCTGGTGGAATGTGCCAACCGAAACGCGGCATCTCTGAAAACGCCACGACCCGCTGACTCTTAATCAGCGGGTCGTAGGTTTGAAATACTATACGTCTTATCGCGCGTTCAGATCGCGAACGGCGCCGCGATCGGCGCTGGTTGCGAAGGCCGCATAGGCCTTGAGCGCGGTCGAGACGTTGCGCTTGCGCGGCTCGGCCGGATGCCAGCCCTTCTGATCCTGCTCGGCGCGGCGGGTGACAAGTTCCGCATCGCTGACGCGCAAGCTGATCGTACGGTTCGGGATATCGATGTCGATCATATCGCCCTGGCGCACGAGACCGATGACGCCACCGTTGGCAGCTTCCGGCGACGCATGGCCGATCGAGAGACCGGAGGTGCCGCCGGAAAAGCGGCCGTCGGTGATCAGCGCGCAAGCCTTGCCGAGGCCCTTCGACTTCAGATAGCTCGTCGGATAGAGCATTTCCTGCATGCCGGGGCCGCCCTTCGGACCTTCGTAGCGGATGACGACGACATCACCGGCAACGACCTCGTTGCCGAGAATGCCCTTGACGGCGGCATCCTGGCTTTCGAAGACCTTGGCCGGGCCAGAGAATTTCAGGATCGATTCATCGACGCCGGCCGTCTTCACGATGCAGCCGTCGACCGCCAGATTGCCCTTGAGAACTGCAAGGCCTCCATCCTTGGAGAAAGGATGCTCGACCGAACGGATGACGCCGCCGACGCGGTCGGTATCGAGCTCGTCCCAGCGGGCTTCCTGGCTGAAGGCGACCTGTGTCGGGATGCCGCCGGGAGCCGCACGATAGAACTTGCGGACGGTCTCGCTGTTGGTGCGGGTAATATCCCAACGATCGATCGCATCACCCAGCGTTTCTGCATGAACCGTCGGGCAGTCGCGATTGAGGAGGCCACCCTTATCAAGCTCACCGAGGATCGACATGATGCCGCCAGCGCGATGAACGTCTTCCATATGAACGTCGGACTTGGCCGGCGCAACCTTGGAAAGACAGGGAACGCGGCGCGACAGCGCGTCGATGTCGGCCATTGTGAAATCCACCTCGCCCTCATGGGCGGCCGCCAAGATATGCAGAACGGTGTTGGTGGAGCCGCCCATGGCGATATCAAGCGCCATGGCATTCTCGAAAGCCTGCTTGGAGGCAATCACGCGCGGCAGTGTCTTCTCATCCTCCTGCTCGTAATAACGGCGAGCGAGATCGACGATCAGGTGGCCGGCTTCAACGAAGAGGCGCTTGCGGTCGGCGTGCGTTGCAAGCGTCGAGCCGTTGCCGGGCAGCGACAGACCAAGTGCTTCCGTCAGGCAGTTCATGGAGTTTGCGGTAAACATGCCGGAGCAAGAACCGCAGGTCGGACAGGCCGAACGCTCGATGACCTTGACGTCTTCATCGGAAATCTTGTCGTCGGCAGCAGCAACCATGGCGTCGACAAGATCGAGCGCATGCGTCTTGCCATGCAGGACAACCTTGCCGGCTTCCATCGGGCCGCCTGATACGAAGACCGTGGGTATGTTGAGGCGCAGCGAGGCCATCAGCATGCCGGGGGTGATCTTGTCGCAGTTGGAGATGCAGACCATGGCGTCGGCACAGTGCGCATTGACCATATATTCGACGCTGTCGGCGATCAGCTCGCGCGAAGGCAGCGAATAGAGCATGCCGTCATGGCCCATGGCGATGCCGTCATCGACGGCAATTGTGTTAAATTCCTTGGCGACACCGCCTGCCGCTTCGATTTCGCGGGCGACGAGCTGGCCGAGATCCTTGAGGTGCACGTGGCCGGGCACGAACTGCGTGAAGGAGTTGACCACAGCGATGATCGGCTTGCCGAAATCCGAATCCTTCATGCCCGTGGCGCGCCAAAGGCCGCGCGCCCCCGCCATGTTGCGGCCGTGGGTCGTGGTTCTGGAACGATAAGCTGGCATCGGTGTCTTCCTCAAGATCCAGGAATTGTCTGGCGATGCTGGGCGGCAAGGGATTTGCGAAGGCCAGGCAGTCGCTGCTTTTTGGAATTGTCCTAATCCAATCGGCCCAAGCTGTCACTACCGGGAATGCCCAAAGCGGTACGGGCGGCACCATCAGGCTTATACGGATGCCAGGACACTTTTGTTACGGTCTATTCCATCACGGACGAACACAAAAAATTGGCTTTTCGTCCCTAAGATTCAAGGCATACACACTGATCCGAAGCGCGCTATCTGCGTCTAAAGATTCACGGGTCGCCCCGCCCAGGAGGAATTCGATATGCCAGCCTATCGTCCGCCCAAAATCCGCTCCTCGGAGATCACGCCGCGCGAGGTGTACCTGAAGCGCCGGGAATTTCTCGGCGCTGCAACGTTTGGCGCGATGGCGCTCTACGGCGCCGGCAAGGCGAATGCGGCGGCGCTTACGACCGTCAAGAGCAAGTACACGGTCGATGACAAGCTGACGCCGATCAAGGACGTTACCACCTACAATAATTTCTACGAATTCGGCCTCGACAAGGGTGACCCCGCAGCACTTTCTGGCAAATTCAAGCCGCTGCCCTGGACGGTTAAGGTCGACGGCATGGTCAACAAGCCCGGCACCTTCGATATCGAGGCGCTGATGAAGGAATTCCCGATCGAGGAGCGTGTCTATCGCATGCGCTGCGTGGAAGCCTGGTCGATGGTCATTCCATGGGACGGCTTTCCGCTCGCCTCGCTTCTCGACAAGGTGGAGCCGCAGGGCAGCGCCAAATATGTTGCCTTCGAGACCGTGGTGCGCCCCGAGGAGATGCCCGGCCAGGCCGGCCTCTTCCAATCTCTGAACTGGCCCTATGTCGAGGGCCTGCGTATGGACGAGGCACGCCACCCGCTGACGCTGCTCGCCGTCGGGCTCTATGGCGAAACGCTGCCGAACCAGAATGGCGCGCCGGTGCGCCTCGTGGTGCCGTGGAAGTATGGTTTCAAGGGAATCAAGTCGATCGTCCGCATCACGCTTACCGATCAGCAGCCGAAGAATACCTGGCAGGTGACGAACCCGCAGGAATACGGCTTCTATGCCAACGTCAATCCTGCAGTCGACCATCCGCGCTGGAGCCAGGCGACCGAACGGCGCATCGGCGAAAGCGGTTTCTTCGGCGCCAACCGCCACCCCACCCTGCCCTTCAACGGCTATGGTGATGAAGTTGCCAGCCTGTATCAGGGCATGGATCTGAGAGTGAATTTCTGATGACGGCGCTTTCGCTCGCCATTCCGAAGCGCTGGCTGCCGGCCTCCGTCTGGCTGCTTTACGTCGTGGGTCTAGTCCCTGCTGCCTGGTATTTCTATCTCGGCGCGACGGATCAGCTCGGCGCCGATCCGGTAAAAACCTTCGAGCTTTTCCTGGGCATTTGGACCATTCGTTTCCTGATCCTGACGCTTGCCGTAACCCCTGCCCGCGATCTTCTCGGATGGAACTATCTGCGTTATCGCCGCGCGCTCGGTCTTCTGACCTTCTATTATGCGCTGATGCATTTCACCGTCTACATGGTGCTCGATCAGGCGCTGGATATCGCCGCTGTCATCGACGATGTAGTGAAGCGCCCCTTCATTATGTTCGGCATGGGTGCACTGGCGATGCTGGTGCCGCTCGCCATCACCTCCAACAACTTTTCGATCCGCAGGCTCGGCAAGAACTGGATCTGGCTACATCGCCTCATCTACATCATCGGCGCCTGTGCCGCGCTGCACTTCGCACTATCCACGAAGATCCTCGGCCTCGAACAATATATCTATGTCGGGCTGATCATCGCGCTGATCCTCTATCGCTCCTACAAACCGATCGGGCGGAGCCGGAAGAAGGGGCAAGGACGAGCACGTGGCGCCCGTGCCATGGCTTCATCGGCTCCGTAAAGCCGCGTTAAGGCCTCAAGGGCGATGATTGCCTGCGTGCAGGATCAAGCGCATAGGCGGCCGCTGTTCCGAAAGCGTATGCGACAATATTCCAGAGCGAGAATACCCGCCCAAGCAACAAGGCGCCTGCGGTCGTCAATCTGAAGGCATCGAGCCAGGGGGTGTGGCAGAGCCGGAAGAGCTCAACGCATATGGCGATAGCGAGTGCGATGGTGGCAATTCCTGCAGGCGGAATTCTTGCATTAAGGCCTCCAACAGCAAATGCCAGCAGGAAATACACCATCGATGCCCAAAGCAGCGAACCGCCATATTTGACGACGACGAAGGGCAGATCGATGGAGTAGCCGACGCCTGAGCAGCAGGCCGGAAATGATGATCAGGAATAGGGCCGCGAGGCGCTGCAACTGTTTGCCTTGAATCATTCCGCGCAATTGCAATCGACCACATGATCTCAACTGATTTGAACGCCTAATTGTGAAACGGCAAATTATCAAGCTGGTGCTGTCCTAGCGTAACCGAGCCTGATAGCTTCCTACTGCTTCGAAACGAGTCTGGGATCACTCGCAAGAACATGCCGAAAGTTGCCGCGCTTCAAGGACTGCTTCCTCTACTGGACAGGCATCTGATCGACCGACCGGCCGATCTTCAACGCAACGGCATCGGGCGCTTCATCGTCGAATTCTTCTATTTTGGCGTCAAGGAAGCTCGAGCCTGCCTCTTCGCGGGTCTGTTTTTTCTGTCGGTTTTTCTCGTGCCGCATTCAGGCCTTGTCGGTATCCCGCGCTACGATCTGCTGCTGATCATCGCTCTTGCAATCCAGGCCTGGATGGTCTGGGCAAAGCTCGAAACCATCGACGAATTGAAGGCGATCTCCGTCTTTCATCTGATTGGTTTTGCACTGGAGGTCTTCAAGACGTCCGGCAGCATTCAGTCATGGAGCTATCCGGATTTCGCCTATACTAAGCTCTTCGGCGTCCCGCTCTTTTCAGGCTTCATGTATGCGGCTGTCGGCAGCTATGTCATTCAGGCCTGGCGCCTTTTCGATCTGCGTGTGAGACATCATCCGTCCTACTGGATGGCCGGTCTCACGGCATTGGCGATCTACGCCAATTTCTTCACCCACCACTATATCGGCGACTACCGTTGGTACATCGCCGCCTGCACACTCGGTCTTTATGCGCGCACCACGGTCATCTTCAGGCCCTATGATCAGGACCGCAAGATGCCCCTGCTTCTCGCCTTCGTCCTGATCGGCTTCTTCATCTGGCTTGCGGAAAACATCAGCACCTTCTTTGGCGTGTGGCGCTATCCGAACCAGATAGGCGCGTGGTCGACCGTGCATATCGGCAAATGGAGTTCGTGGTGCCTGCTGGTGATCATGACCTTTACGATCGTCGCCAATCTGAAGCACATCAAACACAAGATCCATGTGCCCGATTGAACCTCTCGAGACATGAGGAGGACGAGACTTGATTGACCATATCACCGTAGCCGTCAGCGATCTCACGAAGAGCAGGCTCTTTTATGAGAAAGCCTTCGCGCCTTTGGGGTATACGCTGTCCTTTGGGAAAGAGGAGGTGTTCTGGGCTTTCGACATCGGCAACGGCTGCCTGTTTGAAATCCAGCAAGCCGATAGCGCTGCGCCGCTGACACGCGTCCACGTGGCCTTTCGAGTCAATAACAGGACAGAAGTCGACACCTTCTATCAAAGCGCGCTGGCAGCCGGTGCGCAGGATAATGGTGCACCTGGCTCGCGCCCGGACTACGCGCCTGATTATTATGCCTGCTTTGTTCTCGATCCAGACGGCTACAATATCGAAGCCATGATCAATCAGCCGCTTGAGAAAGCTTGAGCGGGAACGATCTCAAACGCATAAACGAAAAAAGCCGGGCAAAGCCCGGCTTTCCTGTTTCCGTAACCGGAAAATCTTATGCAGCGACAGACTGCTCTTCAGCAGCGACGCGGGCCTTGTCGGCTGCGCCCTTTGCGTAAGTGTCGCGGTCAACGAATTCGATGACGGCGAGAGCGGCATTGTCGCCCTGGCGGAAGCCAGCCTTCATAATGCGCAGGTAACCGCCGTTGCGGGTGGCGTAACGCGAAGCGATCGTGTCGAAGAGCTTCGAGACGACAGCGGCGTCCTTGATCTGCGAGATCGCCTGACGACGAGCGTGCAGGTCGCCGCGCTTGCCGAGGGTGACGAGCTTCTCGACGATCGGACGGATTTCCTTGGCCTTCGGCAACGTCGTGACGATCTGCTCATGGGTAATGAGCGAAGCAGCCATATTGGCAAACATCGCCTTGCGATGGCTTGCGGTTCTGTTCAGCTTGCGGCCGGCTTTTGCGTGGCGCATTGCTATTCTCCTTTAATGCAGTGCCCTTACTTTGCTACCGGGCCTGCCGTTTCCTGGCACATGCAGGCGATAGGCCTGCTGTTTGACGGGGAAAGGCAGCCGTAAAGAGCCTGCCTTTTTGGTTCTTAATACTGGTCTTCGTAACGCTTTGCGAGATCTTCGATGTTCTCGGGCGGCCATGCCGGCACTTCCATACCGAGGTGCAGGCCCATGGAAGCGAGAACTTCCTTGATTTCGTTCAGCGACTTGCGACCAAAGTTCGGGGTGCGGAGCATTTCTGCTTCGGTCTTCTGAATGAGGTCGCCGATGTAGACGATGTTGTCGTTCTTCAGGCAGTTTGCCGAACGAACGGACAATTCGAGCTCGTCCACCTTCTTGAGGAGCGCCGGGTTGAAGGCCAGTTCAGTGACTGCTTCTTCTTCGGCTTCCTTCTGCGGTTCGTCGAAGTTGACGAAGACGCCAAGCTGGTCCTGCAGGATGCGAGCCGCAAAAGCGACGGCATCTTCGCCGGAGACAGAGCCATCGGTTTCGATGGTCATGGTCAGCTTGTCGTAGTCGAGAACCTGTCCTTCGCGGGTGTTTTCAACCTTGTAGGACACCTTCTTGACCGGCGAATAAAGGCTGTCGACCGGGATGAGACCGATCGGAGCATCTTCCGCACGATTGCGCTCGGCCGGGACATAGCCCTTACCGTTGTTGACGGTGAACTCCATGCGGATTTCGGCACCCTCGTCGAGCGTGCAGATGACATGCTCGGGGTTGAGGATTTCGATATCGCCGACCGTCTGAATGTCGCCAGCCGTTACAACACCCGGGCCCTGCTTGCGCACGACCATGCGCTTGGCATCATCGCCGTCCATCTTGATGGCGATTTCCTTGATGTTGAGCACGATGTCCGTAACGTCCTCGCGAACGCCCGGGATCGAGGAGAATTCATGCAGCACGCCGTCGATCTGCACGGCCGTAACAGCGGCACCACGCAGAGAGGAGAGCAGAACGCGGCGCAGCGCGTTGCCGAGGGTGAGGCCGAAACCGCGCTCAAGCGGCTCTGCAACGAGAGTCGCCTTGGTGCGCGAGCTCGAAGAGAACTCCACCTTGTTCGGCTTGATCAATTCCTGCCAGTTCTTCTGAATCATAATTTTGCCTTCCGTTCGTTGCCACCATCCAATCGTGGCAACCGAGCTTGAAAACCACCGGGAGCGCTGAGGCGCTCACCGGTGACGATAGCGATGATCAGACGCGGCGCTTCTTGCGCGGACGGCAGCCATTGTGCGGAATCGGGGTCACGTCGCGGATGGACGTGATCATGAAACCGGCAGCCTGGAGCGCGCGCAGAGCCGATTCACGGCCGGAACCCGGGCCGCAGACTTCGACTTCCAGCGACTTCATGCCATGTTCCTGAGCTTTCTTGGCGCAGTCTTCGGCAGCGATCTGGGCAGCGAACGGGGTCGACTTGCGCGAGCCCTTGAAGCCCTTGGCGCCAGCAGACGACCAGGCAATCGCATTGCCCTGCGCGTCGGTGATGGTGATCATCGTGTTGTTGAAAGTCGAGTTGACGTGAGCGACACCCGACGAGATGTTCTTGCGCTCGCGACGGCGAACGCGGACGGCTTCCTTAGCCATGGTATTCCTTTCTTGGATCTCTTCACCGCCGTAATCCCAGCGGCTACACCGGAACGGCGCCTATACGACCCCGTCCCAAACTCAAAAGAGGCCGGCGCAGACCGCCAGCCTCCTCATCCCGGTTTCCCGGAAATTACTTCTTCTTACCAGCGATCGCCTTTGCCGGGCCCTTGCGGGTACGAGCATTGGTGTGCGTGCGCTGACCACGGACCGGAAGGCCACGACGGTGACGCAGGCCGCGGTAGCAGCCGAGGTCCATCAGACGCTTGATGTTCATCGCGGTTTCGCGACGAAGATCGCCCTCGACCTGATAGTCACGGTCGATGGTTTCGCGGATCTGAAGGATTTCAGCATCCGTGAGCTGATGAACGCGGCGATCAGCCGGAATACCGACCTTCTCGACGATTTCCTGCGCGAATTTCGATCCAATCCCGTGAATGTAGGTCAGCGCGATGACGACGCGCTTTGCAGTCGGGATGTTGACGCCAGCGATACGTGCCACGCCTATTCTCCTTGCATTCCAGTTGCCATCCGGCAATAGGGCTTCGTTATGCAGCCAGAGGCCACTCGATTAAATTCGGGTTCGTAACATCACAAAACGATCGACCCCGGACTTCCTTCGGGAAATCCGCGCCGATCGCAGGGAATGTCGCGAGTTGGCGCGGTTTAGCGGAATCAGTGCAAAAAAGCAACCGCTCCCGCGAAGTTTATTTTCAAAGCTTTAAAGCTCGGAAAGAATGCGTTCGATCTCGGTAGTAACCTGATCGATTTCGGCCATGCCATCCACGGACTTCAGTTTGCCCTTGGCATAATAGTAGCCGATCAGCGGCGAGGTTTCCTTGTAGTAGACCTCGAGACGCTTGGTCATGGTCTCGGCATTGTCGTCGGGACGACGCTTGAAGTGGGTCGAACCGCACTTGTCGCAGACACCCTCTTTGGCCGGGACCTTGTCCGAGTCGTGATAGACAGTACCGCACTCAGCGCAGGAGTAACGGCCCGCTACGCGACGGACCAGTTCCTTGTCGTCAACGCGGAGTTCGATGACAACAGAGAGATCGAGACCCTTGGCCTTCAGCATCGCCTGTGTGGCATCTGCCTGCACGAGCGTGCGCGGGAAGCCGTCGAGGATGAAACCGTTGGCGCAATCGGGCTGATCGATTCGTTCGGAGACGATGGCATTGACAATCTCGTCCGAGACCAGATTTCCGGCGTCCATGACAGCTTTCGCACGCTTGCCGACTTCAGTACCGGCCTGAACGGCGGCGCGCAGCATGTCACCCGTGGAAAGCTGCGGAATGCCATGCTTTTCCACGATCCGCTGGGCCTGGGTCCCCTTACCCGCGCCCGGCGGCCCCAAAAGTATAAGTCTCATCGCCCCCTCTTTCCTCCACGCAGCTTCGATTTCTTGATCAGGCCTTCGTACTGCTGTGCGATCAGATGGCCCTGGATCTGTGCCACCGTATCAAGAGTTACGCTAACCACGATCAAAAGCGAAGTCCCACCAAGGGCCAATGGGATGCCGGTTTGCGACACCAGAATCTCAGGCAGGATGCAGACGAAGACGAGATAGATAGCGCCGATCACCGTGATACGGGTCAGCACGTAGTCGATATATTCGGCGGTGCGATCGCCCGGGCGGATGCCGGGAATGAAGCCGCCATGCTTCTTCAGATTATCGGCCGTGTCCTTCGGATTGAAGACGATGGCCGTGTAGAAAAAGGCAAAGAAGGCGATGAGGGCCGCATAGAGCACCATATAAAGCGGCTGGCCGTGGCCAAGCGCTGCAACCACCGAGGTCGCCCAGGCGGGCATCGCCGTCGTGCTGGCGAAGCCTGCGAGCGTCGCCGGCAGAAGCAGCAGCGAAGATGCAAAGATAGCCGGGATGACGCCCGAGGTGTTCAGCTTCAGCGGCAGGTGCGAGGTATCGCCCTGGAACATGCGGTTGCCAACCTGGCGCTTCGGATACTGGATGAGCAGACGGCGCTGCGCACGTTCAACGAAGACGATAATGGCAATGACGGCGATTGCTACGACGATAACGGCCAGGATGAGCGTCGTCGACAGCGCACCGGTACGGCCGAGTTCCAGCGTACCGGCAAGAGCGGTCGGAAGACCGGCGGCAATGCCTGCGAAGATGATCAGCGAAATGCCATTGCCTATGCCGCGCGAGGTGATCTGCTCACCGAGCCACATCAGGAACATGGTGCCGCCGAGCAGCGTCAGAACGGTCGAAATTTTGAAGAACCAGCCCGGATCGACGACAAGGCCGTTGCCGCTTTCTAGACCGACGGCAATACCGTAAGCCTGGAGCGCTCCGAGGATGACCGTGCCGTAGCGGGTGTACTGGTTGATGATCTTGCGGCCCTGCTCACCTTCCTTCTTCAGGTTTTCGAGCGCCGGCACGACCGAGGTCATGAGCTGCACGATGATCGAAGCGGAGATGTAAGGCATAATGCCGAGCGCGAAGATCGCCATGCGCTGTACGGCGCCGCCCGAGAACATGTTGAAGAGGCCAAGAATGCCGCCGGCCTGCCCCTGGAAGGCCTGGGCGTATGCCTGTGGATTGAGGCCCGGAAGCGGAATATGGGTACCCAGCCGGTAGACAAGGAGAGCTGCCAGTGTAAACCACAGGCGCTTCTTAAGATCCTCGGCTTTGGCGAAGGTCGAAAAATTTAGGTTCGAAGCCAGTTGTTCCGCTGCAGAAGCCATGCGTTTCTCCGCGCTACCAATTCCGGGCGCTCTCGAGTCGGCCGGCACCGGAATCAGTATGAATTTCTTTTAAAAACCGGGCTTCGGACGGATCGCTGGCGCAACCCTATGCCTCACCCTCGTTTTCAGTCTTACCGTCTCGACGCGGATGCGTCCAAGCAGGTTTTTGTGAGGCTCACATATGGGAGCAAAATCGCCCGGTGTGAAGCACCCCGGGCGATATATCATCAGTTTATTATTCTGCCGCTGCGGCAGAAAGAAGCGTTACCTTGCCGCCAGCCTTTTCGATCTTCTCGACGGCAGACTTGGAAGCGCCTGCAACTTCGAGCGTGATCTTGGCCTTGAGCTCGCCGTCGGCGAGAACGCGAACGCCGTCCTTGGCGCGGCGGATGACGCCGGCAGCCTTGAGAGCAGCTGCATCAACGGTTGCCTTCGCGTCGAGCTTGCCGGCATCGACGGCAGCCTGGATGCGTGCCAGCGATACGACGACGTAGTCGGCTGCGAAGATGTTGTTGAAGCCGCGCTTCGGCAGGCGACGGTAGATGGGCATCTGACCGCCTTCGAAGCCGTTGATGGCAACGCCCGAACGGGACTTCTGACCCTTTACACCGCGACCACCGGTCTTGCCGGAGCCCGAGCCGATACCGCGGCCGAGACGCTTGCGGCTATGGGTAGAGCCTTCGTTATCCTTGATTTCATTGAGTTTCATGAGCGTTACTCCGGACTCACTTCTCGTCGACAACGCGAACGAGATGCTGGACTGCACGGATCATGCCACGAACGGCTGGAGTGTCTTCCAGCGTGCGGCGACGGTGCATCTTGTTCAGTCCGAGACCGATCAGCGTGCGCTGCTGGACGTCCGGACGGCGAATCGGGCTGCCGATCTGTTCGATCGTAACAGTCTTCGCTTCAGCCTTCTTGGTAGCCTTGGCCATTGGTCAGCTCCTCTTATTCTTCAGAGGCGTTGCCAGAAGCGGCACGGCGAGCCTGGAGCGTAGCATACTTGATGCCGCGCTGAGCTGCGATGTCCTTCGGGTGAACCTGGTGCTTCAGAGCGTCGAAGGTGGCGCGAACCATGTTGTAGGGGTTCGAGGAACCGGTCGACTTGGCGACGACGTCGTGGACGCCGAGCGTTTCGAAAACGGCGCGCATCGGACCACCGGCGATGATACCGGTACCGACCTTGGCCGAGCGCAGCAGAACCTTGCCGGCGCCGTGACGGCCATGGACGTCATGATGCAGCGTACGGCCGTCACGCAGCGGTACGAAGATCAGTTCGCGCTTGGCTGCTTCGGTTGCCTTGCGGATGGCTTCCGGCACTTCGCGTGCCTTGCCATGGCCAAAGCCAACGCGGCCCTTCTGGTCGCCGACGACGACGAGTGCTGCGAAACCAAAACGACGGCCGCCCTTGACGACCTTGGCGACGCGGTTGATCGCGACAAGCTTGTCGACGAATTCGCTATCGCGCTCTTCGCGGCTCTGGCGGTCTTCCCGCTGCGGCCTTCTTTCCTGTGCCATTGTCCTCTTCCTTTTTCTTTTCCGGGTGCAATCGGCAAACAAAACGAGGACCGCATCAGCTTCCGTAGGGAACGATCTGCGGTCCGGTGAAATCCGGCCGAAGCTCGAAAGCCTTCGGCCGGAAACTGATTAGAAGGTCAGACCGCCTTCGCGGGCTGCATCTGCCAGGGCCTTAATGCGGCCGTGATAGATGAAGGCGCCACGGTCGAATACGACCTCAGTGACGCCTGCCTTCGAGGCGCGCTCAGCAACGAGCTTGCCGACGAGGGCAGCTGCTGCAGTATCGGCACCGGTCTTCAGAGAACCGCGCAGATCCTTATCGAGGGTCGATGCAGCGGCAAGCGTCTTGCCAGCGACATCGTCGATGATCTGTGCGTAGATGTTCTTCGACGAGCGATGAACCGACAGGCGCGGACGGCCATTGGCCACCGACTTGAGGTGACGGCGCACGCGGTTGGCACGACGTGCAAGTGCTTCTTTCCTGCTAGCCATTTCGCGTGATCCTTACTTCTTCTTGCCTTCTTTGCGGACAATCCGCTCTTCGGCATACTTGACGCCCTTGCCCTTGTAGGGCTCCGGACCGCGGTATTCGCGGATCTCGGCGGCGACCTGGCCGACCTGCTGCTTGTTGATGCCGGTGACGACGATTTCCGTCGGCTTCGGTACAGCGATCGTGATGCCCTGCGGCGGTTCGTAGACCACGTCGTGGCTGAAACCGAGCGCCAGCTGCAGGTTCTTGCCCTGCAGGGATGCACGGTAACCAACGCCGTTGATTTCGAGCTTGCGCTCGAAGCCGTCCTTAACGCCCTTGAAGATGTTCTCGATCATCGTGCGGGACATACCCCACTTCGACCGAGCGTCCTTCGTCTGGGAAAGCGGTGTTACGACGACCGCATTGTTTTCGAGCTTGACGCTGATTTCATCATTCGCGACGAAAAACAGCTCGCCCTTCGGGCCCTTAGCGGAAACCTTCTGGCCATCGACCGTAGCCGTGATCCCAGCAGGCACCTGAACGGGCTTCTTACCGATACGAGACATGTTTCTATCCTGTCTGTTCGCTATGGAGACCCTGCGCAGTCTTAGAAGACCGAGCAGAGAACCTCGCCACCAACGTTCTGTTCGCGAGCCTGGTGATCGGCCATCACGCCCTTCGGGGTCGAAAGGATGGTGATGCCGAGGCCGTTCGCGACCTGCGGAATGGACTTGACCGAGACATAAACCCGGCGGCCCGGCTTGGACACACGGCCGATCTCACGGATCACCGATGCGCCTTCATAGTACTTCAGTTCGATGTTCAGTTCGGACTTGCCGTTGCCGAAATCGACGACGGAATAGCCACGGATGTAGCCTTCAGACTGGAGGACATCGAGAACACGTGCACGGAGCTTGGAAGCAGGCGTCGAAACCGACGACTTGCGACGCGAAGCGCCGTTGCGGATACGGGTGAGCATATCGCCCAACGGATCAGTCATTGTCATCTAACCTGCTCCTTACCAGCTCGACTTGACGATGCCCGGCACCTTGCCGAGATTGCCCAGTTCGCGCAGCGCGATACGCGACATACGCAGTTTACGGTAATAAGCGCGCGGACGACCGGACACTTCGCAACGATTGCGAATGCGGGTCTTCGATCCGTCGCGCGGCAGGGATGCCAGCTTGATCGAGGCCTTGAACCGCTCTTCGATCGGAAGAGCCTGGTTCATGATGATCGCCTTCAGGGCAGCACGCTTGCCAGCCTGGTTTGCGACCGTATTACGGCGGCGCTTGTTCTTTTCAACTGCGCTTGTCTTCGCCATGTCAGGTTCCTTTTCTACGCTCGTCGTTACGGTTACTGACGGAACGGGAAGCTGAACTCCGTGAGGAGCGCGCGAGCTTCGTCGTCGGTCGTTGCCGTCGTGCAAACGATGATGTCCATGCCCCACATCTGATCAACCTTGTCGTAGTTGATTTCTGGGAACACAATGTGCTCCTTGATGCCCATGGCGAAGTTGCCACGGCCGTCAAAGCTCTTCGGGTTCAGGCCGCGGAAGTCGCGAACGCGCGGAAGCGCGATGTTGACCAGACGATCCAGGAACTCGTACATGCGGGCGCCGCGCAGGGTGACCTTCGCGCCGATCGGCATGTTTTCGCGGACCTTGAAGCCAGCGATAGAGTTACGTGCGCGGGTGATGACCGGCTTCTGACCGGCGATGGCAGCCAGGTCGGCAGCAGCAACGGTCGGCTTCTTGGAATCAGCCGTGGCTTCGCCCACACCCATGTTGATAACGATCTTGTCGAGCTTCGGGATCATCATCTCGTTGGCGTAGGAGAACTTCTCCTGCATCGCCTTACGGATCCGCTCGACATATTCCTTCTTGAGCCGCGGCTCGTACTTTGCCTCAGCCATCGATTACTTCTCCCGAACGCTTAGCCACGCGGACCTTCTTGCCGTCAACAACCTTGAAGCCGACGCGGGTCGGCTTGCCGTCCTTGTCGACGATGGCGACGTTGGACAGGTGGACCGAAGCTTCCTTGGAAATGATCCCGGCTTCCTGGGTCTGCGTCTGACGCTGGTGGCGCTTTACGACGTTAACGCCGCGAACCACGGCGCGATCTTCCTTCGGCAGGACCTGGATGACTTCGCCAGTGCGGCCCTTGTCCTTACCTGCGAGCATGACGACCTTGTCGCCCTTACGAATCTTCTGCATCGTTCCCGCTCCTTACAGTACTTCGGGAGCCAGCGAGATGATCTTCATGTGGTTCTTGGCGCGGAGTTCGCGCGGAACCGGTCCGAAGATACGGGTGCCGATCGGCTCTTTTTTGTTGTCGATGAGGACTGCTGCGTTGGTGTCGAAGCGGATGACAGAGCCATCCGGACGACGGATATCCTTGGCGGTGCGAACGACAACCGCCTTCATCACGTCACCCTTCTTCACACGGCCGCGCGGAATAGCTTCCTTGATCGAAACGACGATGACGTCGCCGATCGAGGCATACTTGCGCTTCGAGCCGCCCAGCACCTTGATGCACATGACACGACGGGCGCCGGAATTATCCGCGACGTCGAGGTTTGTTTGCATCTGAATCATATCAGGTCGCCTTCTTGTTCTTACCGGAATGGTTGGGCAAAACCCCCTCTTCCGGCTTATGAAAAATGTCTGCCGGCCGCCCGTCACGAAGACGGCGAAAACACGGCAATAGCTTGAATAGCGCGGAATAGATCGTTGCCAGGGTGGTTTCCCAGATGGGACCTTCCGTGCGCTTAAAGCAAAAGAACGCCCGGCATTCGAGCGTTCCGACGCTGCTTCATACAGAAATTTCCGCGGGACGCAAGGCCCCGCGTGAAATTCTTACTTGGCCTGGGCGGCTACGACCGTCCAGCGCTTGTCCTTGGAGATCGGTGCGCACTCCTCGATGGAGACGATATCGCCGATCTTGTACTGGTTGTTTTCGTCGTGGGCCTTGTACTTCTTGGAACGACGAACGGTCTTCTGGAGCAGCGGGTGAGCGAAACGACGCTCAACGCGAACTACGACAGTCTTCTCGTTCTTGTCGCCAACGACGACGCCCTGCAGAATGCGCTTCGGCATGTTTTTCTTCCTTTACGCCTTTGCTTCTGCCGCCTTCTGGCGGGCAATGGTTTTGACGCGGGCGATGTCCTTGCGGACTTCGTTGATGCGCGAGGACTTCTCGAGCTGGCCGGTCGCCTTCTGGAAGCGCAGGTTGAACTGCTCCTTCTTCAGGTCGGCAAGCTTGTCCTTGAGCTGGTCGGCCGTGAGGCCGCGTACTTCTTCGGCTTTCATCGTGCCTTCTCCTTACTCTGCGATGCGCTGTACGAAGCGCGTCTTGACCGAGAGCTTGGCCGAGCCGAGGCGAAGCGCTTCACGCGCGATTTCCTCGGAGACACCGTCGATCTCGAACATCATACGACCGGGCTTGACCTTGCATGCCCAGTATTCCACGGAACCCTTACCCTTACCCATACGGACTTCGGTAGGCTTTGCAGTTACCGGAACGTCCGGGAACACGCGGATCCAAACACGGCCGGCGCGCTTCATGTAACGCGTGATCGCGCGGCGGGCCGCTTCGATCTCACGTGCGTTAACGCGGTTCGGCTCCTGGGCCTTCAGGCCGAATTCGCCGAAGGCAAGGTCGGAACCGCCCTTGGCAACGCCCTTGATGCGGCCCTTGAACTGCTTGCGGTACTTAGTACGCTTTGGCTGCAACATTTTCTTACTTCTCCGAGCT
Source organism: Rhizobium viscosum (assembly GCF_014873945.1). NCBI lineage: Bacteria > Pseudomonadati > Pseudomonadota > Alphaproteobacteria > Hyphomicrobiales > Rhizobiaceae > Rhizobium > Rhizobium viscosum. The sequence goes on from NZ_JADBEC010000001.1 coordinate 338,788, forward strand.
TATCTTTCGCCAGCGCTAATTACGCGTTGTCGCGTTCGCGGCGACGATCGCCACGGTCGCGTTCGCGGCTTGCCGGGCCCTGTGCGTCGCCTTCCAGCGCGCGGCGTTCGGAAGCCATCGGATCGTGCTCAAGGATTTCGCCCTTGAAGATCCAGACCTTGATGCCGCAGATGCCGAATGCGGTTTCGGCTTCAGCCGTACCGTAATCGATGTCGGCGCGCAGGGTGTGCAGCGGAACGCGGCCTTCGCGGTACCATTCCGTACGAGCGATTTCTGCACCGCCGAGACGGCCGGCGCAGGTGATCTTGATGCCTTCGGCACCGAGACGCATCGCAGACTGAACGGCGCGCTTCATGGCGCGGCGGAAAGCCACGCGGCGCTCGAGCTGCTGGGCGATCGACTGAGCAACGAGCGTTGCGTCGATTTCCGGCTTGCGCACTTCAACGATGTTGAGGTGCGTTTCGGAGTTCGTCATGTCCGACAGCTTCTTGCGGAGCTTGTCGATATCGGCGCCCTTGCGGCCGATGATCAGGCCCGGACGGGCCGAGTGGATCGTGACGCGGCACTTCTTGTGCGGACGCTCGATGACCACCTTGGAGATACCGGCCTGCTTCAGTTCGCTCATGACGAACTTCCGCATCTTCAGGTCTTCGTGCAGGAGCTGACCGTATTCGGCATTGTCCGCGAACCAGCGGCTATCCCAAGTACGGTTGATGCCAAGACGGAAACCAATCGGATTGATTTTCTGACCCATTATGCGGCCTCCTCTTGTGCCTGCACTTCACGAACGACGATCGTCAGGTGAGCGAACGGACGTTCGATACGCGATGCGCGGCCGCGGCCACGAGCGTGGAAGCGCTTCATGACGATCGACTTGCCGACATAGGCCTCGGCGACGACGAGAGCGTCGACGTCGAGGTCATGGTTGTTCTCGGCGTTGGCGATCGCAGATTCGAGCGTCTTCTTGACGGCGCCTGCGATACGCTTGCGGGAGAATTCCAGCTCAGCGAGTGCGCGTTCGACCTTCTTGCCGCGGATAGCCGCAGCAACCAGGTTGAGCTTCTGTGGGCTGACGCGGAGCGTACGGGCGACTGCTTGCGCCTCGTTGTCCTTCAGCCGGCGTTCGGCTTTAGCCTTACCCATCGTTACTTCCTCTTTGCCTTCTTGTCCGCGCCGTGACCGTAATAGGTACGGGTCGGAGAGAATTCACCGAATTTGTGACCGACCATGTCTTCATTGACGCTGACCGGAACATGCTTGCTGCCGTTGTAGACGCCGAAGGTGAGACCAACGAACTGCGGCAGGATCGTAGAGCGACGGCTCCAGATCTTGATTACTTCTGCACGTCCGCCTTCACGAACCTTCTCAGCCTTCTTGAGAAGATAGCCGTCAACAAACGGACCTTTCCATACTGAACGAGCCATTGAGGACTTCCTCTCTTACTTCTTGCGCTGATGACGCGAGCGCATAATGAACTTGTCGGTCGCCTTGTTAGAGCGAGTGCGCTTGCCTTTAGTCGGCTTGCCCCACGGCGTCACCGGATGGCGACCACCAGAGGTGCGGCCTTCACCACCACCGTGCGGATGGTCGACCGGGTTCATGACGACGCCGCGGTTATGCGGACGCTTGCCGCGCCAAACGGTACGACCGGCCTTGCCGTCGTTGATGTTGGCATGGTCAGGGTTCGATACAGCACCGATCGAAGCAAGGCATGTACCGTGCACCAGGCGCTGTTCACCCGAGTTCAGACGCAGGATCGCCATGCCCTGGTCGCGACCAACGAGCTGTGCGTAGGAACCGGCGGAGCGGGCGATCTGACCGCCCTTGCCCGGCTTCATTTCCACGTTGTGGATGATGGAGCCGACCGGGATGTACTGCAGCGGCATCGTGTTGCCGGGTTTGACGTCAACGGCCTTGTCCGAAGCGATGACCTTGTCGCCGGCAGCAAGGCGCTGCGGAGCGATGATGTAGGCCTGTTCGCCGTCGGTGTAGGTGACGAGCGCGATGAAAGCCGTGCGGTTCGGATCGTATTCGATACGCTCGACGGTGCCTTCGACATCGAATTTACGACGCTTGAAGTCCACCAGACGGTAGCTGCGCTTGTGACCGCCGCCGATAAAGCGGGCAGTGATGCGACCGAGGTTGTTACGACCGCCGCTCTTGGTCAGACCTTCCGTCAGCGCCTTGACCGGCTTGCCCTTGTAGAGGCCCGAACGGTCGACGATGACCAGCTGGCGCTGGCTCGGGGTCGTCGGATTGAAAGTTTTCAATGCCATCTTTTTATTCCTCAGAGACCGGTGGAGACGTCGATCGTCTGGCCTTCAGCCAACGTCACGACAGCCTTCTTCACGTCCTGCTGCTTGCCGACAAAACCGCGGAAACGGCGGGTCTTGCCCTTGCGCAGCAGAGTGTTGACAGCCGTAACCTTGACGCCGAAGAGCGCCTCGACTGCAGCCTTGATTTCCGGCTTCGTCGCCTTCTTGGCGACATTGAAAACAACCTGGTTGTTTTCCGATACCAGCGTGGACTTTTCGGTGATCGCAGGAGAAACGATCACATCGTAGTGGCGAAGATCGGTCACTTGAATCGCTCCTCTAGCGCTTCAACGGCAGCCTTGGAAAGCACGAGCTTGCCGCGGCGGACGATGTCGTAAACATTGATGCCCTGGATCGGCAGAACATCGACGTTCGGGATGTTCTGGGCAGCGAGCTTGAAGTTACCGTCGAGCTCGGCACCGCCGATGAAGAGAGCGTTGGTCAGGCCGAGCGATGCGAATACACCGGCAAGAGCCTTGGTCTTTGCTTCTGTAGCAACGAGATCGTCGATGACGATCAGCTCGTCAGCCTTGATCTTGGCGGACAGGGCGTGACGCAGGCCAAGTGCGCGAACCTTCTTGGGAAGGTCGTGCTCATGGCTGCGAGCGACCGGGCCGTGAGCCTTACCACCGCCGCGGAACTGCGGAGCACGAGCCGAATGGTGACGAGCGCGGCCCGTACCCTTCTGCTTGTACATCTTGGCGCCGGTGCGCGAAACGTCCGCGCGGCCCTTTGCCTGGTGAGTGCCCTGCTGCTTCTTGGCAAGCTGCCAGCGGATGACGCGGGCGAGGATGTCTTCGCGGGGCTCGAGACCGAAAATCGCATCAGAAAGGGAAACCTTCCCAGCGTCTTTGCCCTCGAGGGTCTTGACGTTCAATTCCATTGGTCTGGCTCCCTTACTTCGCTGCCGACTTGACGGCGTCGCGCACGATGATCCAGGCACCCTTGGAACCGGGTACTGCACCCTTGATCAGGATCAGACCGCGATCTTCATCGGTCGAAACGACTTCAAGGTTCTGCGTCGTCACGCGCGTCTGGCCCATGTGACCAGCCATCTTCTTGTTCTTGAAAACCTTGCCCGGATCCTGACGCGAACCCGTCGAGCCATGCGAACGGTGCGAAACAGACACACCGTGCGTAGCGCGAAGACCGCCGAAGCCGTGGCGCTTCATGGCGCCGGCAAAGCCCTTACCAATCGTCGTGCCGGTGACATCGACGAGCTGACCAGCAGCAAAGTGACCAGCCTTGAGCTCGGTGCCAATGTCGAGCAGGTTGTCTTCCGAAACCCGGAATTCCTGCAGCTTGGCCTTCGGCTCAACGTTAGCAACGGCGAAATTGCCGCGCATGGCCTTGGACGTGTTCTTTACCTTGGCCTGGCCAGCACCGAGCTGAAGCGCGGTATAGCCATTCTTTTCTACGGTGCGCTGGGCCACAACCTGGCAGCCATCCAAACGCAGTACCGTTACAGGGACATGCTCGCCGGCGTCGTTGTAGACGCGGGTCATTCCCACCTTCTGTGCAATCACACCTGAACGCATCGGTTCAATCCTTCCAACTCAGCTCGAGCAAGCTCAGAGCTTGATCTCAACATCGACACCGGCGGCGAGATCGAGCTTCATCAGCGCGTCTACCGTCTGCGGGGTCGGGTCTACGATGTCGAGCAGGCGCTTATGCGTGCGCATCTCGAACTGTTCGCGGCTCTTCTTGTCGATGTGCGGGGACCGGTTGACCGTAAACTTCTCGATGCGGGTCGGAAGCGGAACGGGGCCCCGGACGCTTGCACCGGTGCGCTTCGCCGTCGACACGATCTCGCGCGTGGAAGCATCGAGAATCCGGTGATCGAACGCCTTCAGGCGAATGCGGATATTTTGGCCGTTCATTCGACGTTATCCTTGTGTTTGTTTTTCCACATGTCTTTGGGCAAGACACGGGTTGTTCTTTCTTCCTAAGGCGGACCACCGGTTTCAAAGATCGAGAGAGACGCCTGTTACGGCACCCCTATCCACTCTTCAGGGCCTTTTGACCCACCTTATTGTTTGTTTAGTCGCCGCTTCGTCATCCAAAGCGTTACGCAAATCGCGCTCGCGCGCCATTTGCAACATTTCTGTGTAATAAGCAAGCGGCTTGCGCCGCCTGCATCATAATAATGTCATCGAATCGGCTGCCCCACCGGAGCAGCCGAAGGAATTATTCGATGATGGAAGCGACGATGCCTGCACCGACGGTGCGGCCGCCTTCGCGGATCGCGAAGCGAAGCTTTTCTTCCATCGCGATCGGAACGATCAGCTCGACGTCAACGGTGACGTTGTCGCCAGGCATAACCATTTCCGTGCCTTCCGGAAGCGTCACGATGCCCGTCACATCCGTCGTGCGGAAGTAGAACTGCGGACGGTAGTTCGTGAAGAACGGCGTATGACGGCCGCCCTCTTCCTTCGTCAGGATGTAGGCTTCTGCCTTGAACTTCTTGTGCGGCTTGACAGAGCCCGGCTTGCACAGGATCTGACCACGCTCGACGCCGTCACGGTTCACACCGCGAACCAGAGCGCCGATGTTGTCGCCGGCCTGGCCCTGGTCGAGCAGCTTGCGGAACATTTCAACGCCGGTCACCGTCGTCTTCGAGGTCGGACGAATGCCGACGATTTCGACTTCTTCACCAACCTTGACGATACCGCGCTCGACGCGGCCGGTCACAACCGTACCACGGCCGGAGATCGAGAACACGTCTTCGATCGGCATCAGGAACGGCTGGTCGATCGGACGCTCAGGCGTCGGGATATAGGCGTCAACCTGAGCCATCAGCTCGCGGATCGCGTCTTCGCCGATCTTCTTGTCAGAATCTTCAAGAGCAGCAAGCGCCGAACCCTTGACGACCGGGATGTCGTCGCCCGGGAAGTCGTAGGACGACAGAAGTTCGCGAACTTCCAGTTCGACGAGTTCGAGAAGCTCGGCGTCGTCAACCTGGTCGACCTTGTTGAGGAACACGACGATTGCCGGAACGCCAACCTGGCGGGCGAGCAGGATGTGCTCGCGCGTCTGCGGCATCGGGCCGTCGGCTGCAGAGCAGACCAGGATCGCGCCGTCCATCTGCGCGGCACCCGTGATCATGTTCTTCACATAGTCGGCGTGGCCGGGGCAGTCGACGTGCGCATAGTGACGGTTCGGCGTCTCATACTCGACGTGGGCCGTCGAAATGGTGATGCCGCGTGCCTTTTCTTCCGGCGCTGCGTCGATCTGGTCATACGCCTTGAACTCACCGAAGTACTTCGTGATCGCTGCCGTCAGAGACGTCTTGCCGTGGTCAACGTGGCCGATCGTGCCAATGTTGACGTGCGGCTTGTTGCGCTCAAACTTACTCTTTGCCATTTTCGGCTCTCCATTCTTTGGCCCCGAGGGGCGCTAATTCTTGTTCTCGGTCAATTGGTATTCCGGTCACTTCTGACCGGAATACTTTGCCTGGATTTCGGTTGCGACGTTCGACGGGACCGGCGAGTAGTGATCGAAGGTCATCGTGTACTGTGCACGGCCCTGCGACATGGAGCGCAGGTTATCGACGTACTTGAACATGTTGGCCAGCGGAACGTTGGCGTTGATGACAACGGCCACACCACGGCTCTCCTGACCCTGGATCTGACCACGGCGAGAGTTGAGATCGCCGATAACGTCGCCGACGTAATCTTCCGGAGTAACGACTTCGACCTTCATCATTGGCTCGAGGAGCTGAGCGCCGGCCTTCTTCGCTGCTTCACGGAAGCAAGCGCGGGAAGCGATTTCGAACGCCAGGACCGAGGAGTCGACGTCGTGGAAGGCGCCGTCGATGAGGGTCGCCTTGACGCCCAGCATCGGGAAGCCTGCCAGCGGGCCGGAAGACAGAACGCTTTCGATACCCTTCTGAACGCCCGGGATGTATTCCTTCGGAACAGCACCGCCGACGATCTTGGATTCGAACTTGAAGTCGTCGCCTTCAGGGTTCGGTTCGAAGACGATCTTGACGCGCGCGAACTGGCCGGTACCACCCGACTGCTTCTTGTGCGTGTAGTCTTCTTCGTGCTGGCGCGTGATGGTTTCGCGGTAAGCAACCTGCGGCGCGCCGACATTTGCTTCAACCTTGAACTCACGGCGCATGCGGTCGACGATGATGTCGAGATGCAGTTCGCCCATGCCGGCAATAATCGTCTGGCCAGATTCCTGGTCCGTCTTCACGCGGAAGGACGGATCTTCTGCTGCCAGGCGGTTGAGCGCGAGGCCCATCTTTTCCTGGTCGCCCTTGGACTTCGGCTCGATGGCGATCTGGATGACCGGTTCAGGGAATTCCATGCGCTCGAGGATAACCGGCTTCAGCGGGTCGCAGAGCGTGTCACCCGTCGTGGTCTCCTTGAGACCTGCGAGAGCAACGATGTCGCCGGCAAAGGCTTCTTCGATGTCTTCACGCGAGTTGGAGTGCATCTGCAGCATGCGGCCGACGCGCTCGCGCTTGTCCTTGACCGTGTTCATGACCGACGAGCCCTTTTCCAGCTTGCCGGAATAGATACGGGCGAAGGTGAGCGAACCGACGAAGGGGTCGTTCATGATCTTGAACGCGAGCATGGAAAGCGGCTCGGCATCGTCTGCATGACGCTCGATTTCGGCTTCCGTCTTGAAGTCGATACCCTTGATCGCCGGAATGTCGAGCGGCGACGGGAGGTAGTCGACAACGGCGTCGAGCAGCGGCTGAACGCCCTTGTTCTTGAACGCAGTGCCGCAGAACATCGGGTGGAACTTGACGTCGATCGTGCCGCGACGAACGAGTTCGCGGATCTTGTCGTTGTCGGGCATGTTGCCTTCGAGGTAGGCTTCCATCGCGGCTTCGTCGATCTCGACAACGGTCTCGATCAGCTTTTCGCGATATTCTTCAGCCTTGGCCTTCATGTCTTCCGGGATCTCAACGACGTCCCACTGGGCGCCGAGCGATTCGTCGCGCCAGATGAGAGCGTTCATCTCGACCAGGTCGATAACGCCCTTGAAGTCGCTTTCAGCGCCGATCGGCAGCTGCATGACGACAGCGATCGCACCCAGGCGGGTCTTGATCATCTCGACCGAGCGGTAGAAGTCCGCGCCGGTCTTGTCCATCTTGTTGCAGAAGATCATACGCGGAACGTTGTACTTCTCGGCCTGACGCCAGACGGTTTCCGTCTGCGGCTCAACACCGGCGTTGGCGTCGAGCAGCGCAATGGCGCCGTCGAGAACGCGAAGCGAACGCTCGACTTCGATGGTGAAGTCGACGTGGCCTGGAGTGTCGATGATATTGAAGCGGCGCATCTTGCCGTCACGGCCCTTCCAGAAGGTCGTGGTAGCAGCGGACGTGATCGTGATGCCACGCTCCTGCTCCTGCTCCATCCAGTCCATCGTGGCTGCGCCATCGTGGACTTCGCCGATCTTATGCGACTTGCCGGTGTAATAAAGAATACGCTCGGTCGTCGTGGTCTTGCCGGCGTCGATGTGCGCCATGATACCGAAATTGCGGTAGTCTTCGATCTTATATTCGCGAGCCATAATGGACTGCCTTTCGATATCGTTCGGGATTACCAGCGATAATGCGAGAACGCGCGGTTGGCATCAGCCATCTTGTGCGTGTCTTCGCGCTTCTTGACTGCAGAACCGCGGTTGTTGGAAGCATCGAGAAGTTCGCCCGAAAGACGATCGATCATGGTGGTCTCGTTGCGCTTGCGAGCGGCAGCGATCAGCCAGCGGATGGCAAGAGCCTGGCGGCGCTCCGGACGAACATCGACCGGAACCTGGTAGGTCGCACCACCGACGCGGCGCGAGCGGACTTCAACGTGCGGAGCAATGTTGTCGAGCGCGGAATGGAAAACCGTCAGCGGCTCCTGCTTCGACTTGTTCTGCACGGAGTCAAATGCGCCGTATACGATGCTTTCAGCGACGGACTTCTTGCCGTCCAGCATGATGGCATTCATGAACTTCGTAACAACGAGATCACCGAACTTCGGGTCCGGATTGATCTCGCGCTTTTCTGCTTTATGGCGTCTGGACATACTTCTCGTCTCTTTAACTGTTAAGGCGCTCTACCACGCGGAGGACTTCGCGCAGCGCCGGGGATTTCACTTTCAAGCCTTTCCGGGCGGTATCGCCCGGGGCGAAATTACTTCGGACGCTTCGCACCGTACTTGGAACGGCGCTGCTTGCGGTTCTTGACACCCTGGGTATCGAGAACGCCGCGGATGATGTGGTAACGGACACCCGGAAGGTCCTTGACGCGGCCGCCACGGATCATGACGACAGAGTGTTCCTGAAGGTTGTGACCTTCGCCGGGAATGTAACCAATGACTTCGAAGCCGTTGGTGAGGCGGATCTTTGCGACCTTACGCAGAGCCGAGTTCGGCTTCTTCGGCGTCGTGGTGTAGACGCGGGTGCAAACGCCGCGCTTCTGCGGGTTCTCCTGAAGAGCGGGAACCTTGTTACGCTTTACGTTCGCCTGGCGAGGCTTGCGGATCAGCTGGTTTACGGTAGGCATTCAACCATCCCTTACGTTTGTCTCAGTACCCTTGCGGGCTCGAACTTCGCCGTTTCCGGCATTGCCACACATATTTCCCTCAATGCGCAAAATATGGCCCGATCCGCTTCCGCAGATGGACCACATAGAGCAGAGGACGCAAAAGAGATGCGTCATGCGTGCAGCATCATGACTTCAACGTGCGTATAGAACCTTGTTTGAGGCGATCTTCAGGGCGCGTCGCCCCAAACAGCCAAACCTCACATGGGATCTGATGGCGGGCGTACTACTGGTTTCCACTCTGTTCGTCAAGGCCGGTTAAGAAATAATCTCCGTCCCAACGGCTTGAAAAGCCCTGTGCGCGCGCTGTTTACAGGCTCTTTAGGGCGATTAAGGATACCCGGCAAGATAAACTTGGGCATTGCAGCAAAAACAGATAGGAATCAGTATTTGCAGACATCAAGCCCTTGTATGGGGTCTGCATATTGCGATTCTCATAGAGCCGAAGGACAAAAAGGATGATCGGGACACCGGACAATGACAATAATTTCGACGGACCGATGATCTTCATCATCATCGGCAAGGGCTACGAATCCGACACGAGCGAGGGCGTGGACCTGCACGTCATGCTGAAGGCCGCCGATGACGACAGCGCCGTGCGCGAAGCCCTGAACGCGCTTGCAGAGGAAGGTTTCATCGAAGCTGATCTCGACCAGATCGGCATGTTGACCGAAGTGCCCTCCGAAGAGCCGCATGCCTCTGCCTATCAGGGAGCCCTCGACGGCGAAGTCTCGATCATCCGCTTCAGCTAAGCCTATATACAAAGAATAGAGCCTGCGCCGATGCAGGCTCAGCCCTCCTCGCTCTCACCTTTTCCATTTTGGCCGATATCAACGAGAGCAGCGAGCACCGGCGTGCCGCGATAGCGTCGCCAACGGCCCGGCAAGTCCGACATCCCTCTTATTGCGCACCTGAAACTGCACACCGCAGCAGCAATTCGTCGGCGTTCGGGCATCGCAGATCGATATCTACCGCTGCTTGAGATACCGGCGGCTTCGTTTGCCGGCACCAATCTTCCCGGCCCTGATTTGCGAGACCGAAAGTTCCGACGGTCCGAATTTCCGACCCCATTGCGATCGTCAGCACCCCCCGCTGAGCAACGCGGGGATAATGGAGGCATCGGCCCCGCCGCCTTGGGACAGCAGCGCGACAATGATCTCCAGTGACCTTCTGGACAAAGAAAAACCGCCCGGATTTCTCCGGGCGGCTTTGCATTCTGGATGTCTCAAACTGCCGATTACTCGGCAGCCGGAGCGCTTTCGTTCGCCAGGTCCTGCAGCATCGGCGTTGCGGCCCCTGCCCCGGAGCCCTTGCGGCGCTCTTCCAGGATCAGGTCGTCGCGAGCCGTCGCGATGCGGCGGATCTGGGTCATGGTGCCACCCGTACCGGCCGGGATCAGGCGGCCGACGATGACGTTTTCCTTCAGACCCTGCAGGCCGTCGGTCTTGCCGGCGATCGCGGCTTCCGTCAGCACCTTGGTCGTTTCCTGGAAGGAAGCGGCTGAGATGAAGGACGGGGTCTGCAGCGACGCCTTGGTGATGCCGAGCAGAACCGGATCACCGCTGGCAGGCTTCTTACCTTCCTCGATGAGCTGGTCGTTGACGTCTTCGAGCTCGATACGGTCGACGTTGTCGCCGACGATATAGGTCGAGTCGCCTGCATCGGTGATTTCCACCTTCTGCAGCATCTGACGGACAATCACTTCGATGTGCTTGTCGTTGATGACAACGCCCTGCAGACGATAGACTTCCTGGATTTCGTTGACGAGGTAGGAAGCCAAGGCTTCCACGCCCTTGATCGCCAGGATGTCGTGCGGAGCCGGGTTACCGTCGAGGATGTAGTCACCCTTTTCGATATAGTCGCCTTCCTGAAGGTGGAAGGGCTTGCCCTTCGGGATCAGGTATTCGACAGGCTCGACACCGTCTTCCGCCGGCTCGATGATGACGCGGCGCTTGTTCTTATAGTCGCGGCCGAGGCGGATCGTACCATCGATCTCTGCGATGATGGCGTGGTCCTTCGGACGACGGGCTTCGAACAGTTCTGCGACGCGCGGCAGACCACCGGTGATGTCCTTGGTCTTGGCGCTTTCCAGCGGCGAACGGGCAAGAACATCACCCTGGGAGACCTTCGTGCCCGGCTCGACCGACAGGATCGCATCGACCGAAAGCAGGAAGCGGGCTTCGCCACCACGGGAGAGCTTCGCGACGTTGCCGCTTGCATCCTTGATGACGATGGCAGGCTTCAGGTCCGAACCGCGCGGGGTCGAACGCCAGTCGATAACCTGACGCTTGGTGATACCAGTGGATTCGTCGGTCGCTTCGAGAACGGAGAGGCCGTCGACGACATCTTCGAACTGAACCGTACCGGCTACTTCCGTCATCATCGGACGGGTGTAGGGGTCCCACTCTGCCAGACGCTGACCGCGCTTGACCTTGTCGCCTTCGTCGACATGCAGCTTCGAACCGTAGGCGACACGCTGCGAGGAACGCTCCACGCCACGCTCGTCCAGGATCTGGACGGTCATGTTGCGGCCCATGGCAACGAGGTTGCCATCGGAGTTGCGCAGGATGTTGCGGTTCTTGATCTGCACCGTACCTTCATACGAGGCTTCCAGGAACGACTGGTCGACCACCGTTGCCGTGCCACCAAGGTGGAACGTACGCATGGTGAGCTGCGTGCCCGGCTCGCCGATCGACTGAGCCGCGATAACGCCGACGGCTTCGCCCATGTTAACAGGCGTACCGCGAGCAAGATCTCGGCCGTAGCAGACCGAGCAGACGCCCGTCTGGATTTCGCAGGTCAGTGCCGAGCGGATACGGATCGACTGGATACCAGCCTTCTCGATCTCGGCTACGTCTGGCTCGAGGATCATCTTGCCGGCATCGACGATACGCTCGCCGGTGATCGGATGGTCGATGTGATCGAGCGCCGTACGGCCGAGGATGCGGGCGCCGAGCGAAGCAACGACCTGACCGGCATCGACGATGGCGGTCATGGTGAGGCCGGTTTCGGTGCCGCAATCGACGTGCGTGACGATGCAGTCCTGCGCGACGTCGACGAGACGGCGGGTCAGGTAGCCGGAGTTTGCAGTCTTCAGAGCGGTGTCTGCCAGACCCTTACGGGCGCCGTGCGTCGAGTTGAAGTACTCGTTGACGGTCAGGCCTTCCTTGAAGTTCGAGATGATCGGCGTCTCGATGATTTCACCCGACGGCTTGGCCATGAGGCCGCGCATGCCGCCCAGCTGACGCATCTGATTCGGAGAACCGCGGGCGCCCGAGTGGGACATCATGTAGATCGAATTCATCGGCTTCTGACGGCCGGTCGCCGGATCGAATTCGACAGCCTTAATACGGGCCATCATCTCTTCGGCGACCTTTTCGGTAGCCTTACCCCAGGCGTCGACAACCTTGTTGTACTTTTCGCCCTGGGTGATGAGACCGTCGTTGTACTGCTGCTCGTATTCCTTGACCAGATTTTCCGTGTCGTTGACGATCTTCGCCTTCGTGCTCGGGATGACCATGTCGTCCTTGCCGAACGAAATGCCGGCGCGGCAGGCATGGCTGAAGCCGAGCTGCATGATGCGGTCGCAGAAAATGACCGTGTCCTTCTGGCCGCAATGGCGGTAGACCGCATCGATCATCCTGGAGATGTTCTTCTTGGTCATTTCCTGGTTGCAGATATCGAAGGTCACCTTGCCGTTCTTCGGCAGGAGTTCGCCGATTAGCAGGCGGCCCGGCGTCGTTTCATAGATCTTCGAGTACGGCTTGCCGTCCTCGCCGATCGACTTGAAGCGACCACGGATCTTGGTGTGGAGCGTCACGACCTTGTTTTCGAGAGCATGGTGCAGCTCGCCGAGATCGGAGAAGGCCATGCCTTCGCCCGGCTCGTTCTGGTTCATGATCGACAAGTAGTAGAGGCCGAGAACCATGTCCTGCGACGGAACGATGATCGGTGCACCGTTTGCCGGATGCAGGATGTTGTTCGTCGACATCATCAGAACACGGGCTTCGAGCTGGGCTTCGAGCGACAGCGGCACGTGAACGGCCATCTGGTCACCGTCGAAGTCGGCGTTGAAGGCCGTGCAGACGAGCGGGTGCAGCTGGATGGCCTTGCCTTCGACCAGGGTAGGTTCGAAGGCCTGGATGCCCAGGCGGTGCAGCGTCGGTGCGCGGTTCAAGAGAACCGGATGCTCGCGGATGACCTCGTCGAGGATATCCCAAACTTCCGGCTTTTCCTTTTCGACCAGCTTCTTGGCCTGCTTGACGGTGGAAGAATAACCCTTGGCGTCGAGGCGGGCGTAGATGAACGGCTTGAAGAGCTCGAGCGCCATCTTCTTCGGAAGACCGCACTGATGCAGCTTCAGTTCCGGACCGGTCACGATGACCGAACGGCCGGAATAGTCGACGCGCTTGCCGAGCAGGTTCTGGCGGAAGCGGCCCTGCTTGCCCTTGAGCATGTCGGACAGCGACTTCAGCGGACGCTTGTTGGCGCCGGTGATGACGCGGCCACGGCGGCCATTGTCGAAGAGCGCGTCAACAGATTCCTGCAGCATGCGCTTTTCGTTGCGGATGATAATGCCCGGTGCGCGCAGTTCGATAAGGCGCTTCAAACGGTTGTTGCGGTTGATGACGCGACGGTAGAGATCGTTCAGATCCGACGTTGCGAAACGGCCGCCATCGAGCGGAACCAGCGGGCGCAGGTCCGGCGGTATGACCGGAACGACCTTCATGATCATCCATTCCGGACGGTTGCCGGATTCCATGAAGTTCTCGACGATCTTCAGGCGCTTCATCAGCTTCTTCTGCTTGAGGTCCGACGTGGTGTCGGCAAGCTCGGAGCGCAGATCGCCAGCGATCTTTTCGAGGTTCATCGATGCCAGCATCTCATAGATGGCTTCGGCACCGATCATGGCCGTGAACTGGTCTTCGCCGTATTCGTCGACGGCGAGCATGTACTCTTCTTCCGTCAGGAGCTGGTGCTCCTTGAGCGCGGTCAGGCCCGGCTCGGTGACGATGTAGTTTTCGAAGTAGAGGACGCGCTCGACATCCTTCAGCGTCATGTCGAGCAGCGTGGAAATGCGGCTCGGCAGCGACTTCAGGAACCAGATGTGGGCGACGGGAGCGGCGAGCTCGATATGGCCCATGCGCTCACGGCGAACGCGCGACAGCGTGACTTCGACGCCGCACTTTTCGCAGATGATGCCCTTGTACTTCATGCGCTTGTACTTGCCGCACAGGCACTCGTAGTCCTTGATCGGCCCGAAGATGCGCGCGCAGAAGAGACCGTCGCGTTCCGGCTTGAACGTGCGGTAGTTGATGGTTTCCGGCTTCTTGATCTCGCCGTAGGACCAGGAAAGAATCTTCTCCGGAGAAGCGATCGAAATCCGGATGGAATCGAAGTTCTGTGCAGGCACCTGCGGATTGAAAAGATTCATGACCTCTTGGTTCATGCCTGTCTCCTTCATGGGCGAAAGCGCCCTTAGCTTGCGAGGTTGGCGGCAAATCCCGGGAGCCGCACCAGCGCTTAAACGACAATAACCGCAGAATGCGGCGAAAGCGTCCCTGCCCGGCCAACACGTTACGGGGCCTCGGCGGGAACAGTGTGCGCCCTATTAAGGCGCACACCCTATCAAGTGGTTACTCGGCAGCATCCGGCAGCTGGCTTGCAGCCTGCAGGTCCTCGACCTTGGAATTTTCGAGCTCGACCGAGAGACCCAGCGAGCGCATTTCCTTGACGAGAACGTTGAAGCTTTCCGGAATACCGGCCTCGAAAGTGTCGTCGCCACGGACGATCGCTTCGTAGACCTTGGTGCGGCCGGCAACGTCGTCCGACTTCACCGTCAGCATTTCCTGCAGCGTATAGGCTGCGCCGTAAGCTTCGAGAGCCCAGACTTCCATTTCGCCGAAGCGCTGGCCGCCGAACTGCGCCTTACCGCCCAGCGGCTGCTGAGTGACGAGCGAGTACGGACCGATCGAACGAGCGTGGATCTTGTCGTCGACCAGGTGATTGAGCTTCAGCATGTAGATGTAGCCAACCGTGACCTGGCGGTCGAACTGCTCGCCGGTACGGCCGTCATACAGCGTCGACTGACCAGTGTCCTTGAGACCTGCCAGGCGCAGCATCTCGTTGACGTTCTCTTCGTTCGCACCGTCGAAGACCGGGGTCGCGATGGACACGCCACGCTTCCACTGATCGGCCAGACGCAGCACCGAGTCATCGTCGAAATCCTTGACCTGTTCGGCCTTCGGACCGTCACCGACAACGTCGCCGATCGTCTTGCGGAGCGGCTCGATATTGCCGCCGGCCTTGTAGGCCTCCAGCATCTCGCCGATCTGACGACCCATGCCGGCGCAAGCCCAGCCGAGGTGCGTCTCGAGGATCTGGCCGACGTTCATGCGCGAGGGCACGCCAAGCGGGTTCAGAACGACGTCGACATGCGTGCCGTCTTCGAGGAACGGCATGTCTTCGACAGGTACGATGCGCGAGACGACACCCTTGTTGCCATGACGGCCAGCCATTTTATCGCCCGGCTGGATCTTGCGCTTCACAGCGACGAAGACCTTGACCATCTTCATGACACCCGGAGGCATTTCGTCGCCGCGCTGGACCTTTTCGACCTTGTCCATGAAGCGCTGTTCAAGGCGCGACTTGGATTCATCGTACTGGCCGCGGAGTGCTTCGAGCTCGCTCTGGACCTTTTCGTCTTCGACGGCGAACATCCACCACTGCGAGCGGGGATATTCGGAGACGACGGCGTTCGACAGCTCGGTGCCCTTCTTGAAGCCCTTCGGGCCTGCAATGGAGGACTGGCCGCGCAGCATGTCGATCAGACGGCCGTAGACGTTACGGTCGAGGATCGCCTGCTCGTCGTCGCGGTCCTTTGCCAGACGCTCGATCTCTTCGCGCTCGATTGCCATCGCGCGCTCGTCCTTCTCAACGCCATGGCGATTGAAGACGCGCACTTCGACGATCGTGCCGTAGGTGCCGGGCGGCATGCGCATGGACGTGTCGCGCACGTCGGAGGCCTTTTCACCGAAGATGGCGCGCAGGAGCTTTTCTTCCGGCGTCATCGGGCTTTCGCCCTTCGGCGTGATCTTGCCGACGAGGATATCGCCCGGCTGAACTTCGGCACCGATGTAGACGATACCGGCTTCATCGAGGTTCTTCAGCGCTTCTTCCGAAACGTTCGGAATGTCGCGCGTGATTTCTTCCGGACCAAGCTTGGTGTCACGCGCCATCACTTCGAATTCTTCGATGTGGATGGAGGTGAACACGTCGTCGGCAACGATACGCTCGGAGAGCAGGATCGAGTCTTCGTAGTTGTAACCGTTCCAGGGCATAAACGCGACGAGCGCGTTGCGGCCGAGAGCCAGATCGCCGAGATCGGTCGACGGGCCGTCGGCGAGAATATCGCCGCGGTTGACCACGTCACCGACGGTGACCAGCGGGCGCTGGTTGACGCAGGTGTTCTGGTTCGAACGCTGGAACTTCTGCAGGCGGTAGATATCGACGCCGGACTTGCCGGCTTCGAGGTCTTCCGTGGCGCGGATAACGATACGCGTCGCGTCAACCTGGTCGACCACACCACCGCGGCGTGCGCCGATGGCAGCACCGGAGTCGCGGGCGACAACCGGTTCCATGCCGGTGCCGACGAACGGCGCTTCAGCGCGCAGAAGCGGAACGGCCTGACGCTGCATGTTCGAGCCCATGAGAGCGCGGTTGGCGTCGTCGTTTTCCAGGAACGGGATGAGAGCAGCTGCGACCGAAACGACCTGCTTCGGCGAGACGTCCATCAGGTTCATGCTGTCGCGCGGAGCGAGCATAACTTCGCCGGCATGACGGCAGACGACGAATTCATCGACGAAGGAGCCGTCCGACGTCAGTTCGGCGTTGGCCTGGGCGACGTAGTACTTCGCCTCTTCCATGGCGGAGAGGTAAAGCACGTCATTGGTCACCTTGCCATCGACGATGCGGCGATACGGGCTTTCGATGAAGCCGTACTTATTGACTCGAGCGAAGGTTGCCAGCGAGTTGATGAGACCGATGTTCGGGCCTTCCGGCGTTTCGATCGGGCAAATACGGCCGTAGTGCGTCGGATGAACGTCGCGGACTTCGAAGCCGGCGCGCTCGCGGGTCAGACCACCAGGGCCAAGTGCCGAGAGACGGCGCTTGTGGGTGATTTCCGACAGCGGGTTGACCTGGTCCATGAACTGCGAGAGCTGCGAGGAACCGAAGAATTCGCGGACGGCTGCAGCAGCCGGCTTTGCGTTGATCAGATCCTGCGGCATGACCGTATCGATTTCGATCGAGGACATGCGTTCCTTGATCGCGCGCTCCATGCGCAGCAAGCCGAGACGGTACTGGTTCTCCATCAACTCGCCGACCGAGCGGACGCGGCGGTTACCGAGGTTGTCGATATCGTCGATCTCGCCCTTGCCGTCGCGCAGCTCGACAAGCATCTTGACCACGGCCAGGATGTCGTCCTTGCGCAGGATGCGGACGGTGTCTTCGACGCTCAAATCGAGACGCATGTTCATCTTCACGCGGCCGACGGCGGAGAGGTCGTAACGCTCCGCATCGAAGAACAGCGAGTTGAACATGGCTTCGGCCGATTCCATGGTCGGCGGTTCACCCGGACGCATGACGCGGTAGATGTCGAACAGAGCGTCCTGACGGTTCTCGTTCTTGTCTGCTGAGAGCGTGTTGCGAATGTAGGCGCCGACATTGATGTGGTCGATGCCGAGAACCGGGATCTCGTCGAAGTGGTTGGCAAGGATGATGCCGAGCGTCTTCTCGTCGATTTCGTCGCCGGCTTCGAGATAAATCTCACCCGTCGAGTAGTTGACGATGTCTTCGGCAAGATAGTTGCCATAGAGGTCGTCATCCGTCGCCTTGAGAGCCTTCAGGCCCTTGTCGGAGAGCTGGCGGAGCAGACGCGGAGTCAGCTTCTTGCCGGCTTCGACGACGACTTCGCCGCTATCGGCATCGATCATGTCGGTGATCGCCTTCGCACCCTTCAGCGTTTCCGGCTTGAAGGGAATGCGCCAGCCTTCGCCGTCGCGCTTGTAGAGCGACTTCGTGTAGAAGGTATCGAGGATTTCCTCGCCGTCCATGCCGAGGGCCATCAGCAGCGACGTCACCGGAATCTTGCGGCGGCGGTCGATGCGGGCATAGACGATGTCCTTGGCGTCGAATTCGATATCGAGCCAGGAACCGCGATACGGGATCACGCGAGCAGCAAAGAGCAGCTTGCCGGAAGAATGGCTCTTGCCCTTGTCGTGGTCGAAGAAGACGCCCGGCGAGCGGTGCATCTGGGACACGATCACGCGTTCGGTACCGTTGACGATGAACGTACCGTTGTTCGTCATGAGCGGCATGTCGCCCATGTAGACGGACTGTTCCTTGATGTCCTTGATCGACTTCGCGCCGGTATCCTCGTCGATATCGAACACGATGAGACGGAGAGTAACCTTCAGCGGCGCGGCATAGGTCAGGTCGCGCTGGCGGCATTCATCGACGTCGAACTTCGGCGGCTCGAATTCATAGGACACGAACTCCAGCATGGAAGCGCCGGAGAAATCGGTGATCGGGAAAACAGACTTGAAGACAGCCTGGAGGCCTTCGTCGGGACGACCGCCCTTGGGCTCTTCAACCATCAGAAACTGGTCGTAGGACGCCTTCTGAACCTCGATGAGGTTCGGCATTTCTGCGACTTCGGGGATTTTACCAAAAAACTTGCGTACGCGCCTGCGACCATTGAACGAAAGGGTCTGAGCCATCGTCGCTCCTTCAAAAATTGCATCCGGGCCTGCAACGGACGGGAACCGATGGCCAGTCGATCCCGTCAACCAATGAGTAGTTCAACCTCGTCCCACCTCCCGAAACAGCCAGGCCGGATTGCCTTGGCGCCTCGGTTCGAGACCATGCTCTTGAAGAACCCATTACCCAAAAGCCGTTTTCACGCGGCTTTTGGGTAATTCGTTCAAAAAAACGGCAAATGGGAGACGGCAAACACCGCCTCCCAAAAGCAGTTCAAGATTACTTGACGTCGGCCTTTGCGCCAGCGTCTTCAAGCTTCTTCTTGATGTCAGCAGCTTCAGCCTTGGAAACGCCTTCCTTGACAGCCTTCGGAGCGCCTTCGACGAGGTCCTTGGCTTCCTTGAGGCCGAGACCGGTGATGGCGCGGACTTCCTTGATGACGTTGATCTTGTTTGCGCCGGCATCCGTGAGGATGACGTCGAACTCGGTCTTTTCTTCTTCAGCCGGAGCAGCTGCACCGCCTGCACCACCAGCAACGGCAGCAACAGCTACCGGAGCAGCGGCGGAAACGCCCCACTTTTCTTCGAGCAGCTTGGAAAGCTCAGCGGCTTCCAGGACGGTCAGCGAGGAGAGGTCTTCAACGATCTTTGCGAGATCAGCCATTTTTCTAGTTCCTTTTGTTCGGTTCGAACTGTTGAGTATGTACAGCGAAAAACCGCCTTAAGCGGCTTCGTCCTTCTTGGCGTAGGCCGAGAACACGCGAGCAAGCTGACTTGCCGGTGCTGCAACAACGCCTGCGATGCGGGTAGCCGGAGTCTGGATCATGCCCAGCAGCTTCGCACGCAGTTCGTCCAGCGAAGGCAGGGTCGCAAGCGACTTGACACCTTCGGCGTTCAGCGTTGTCGTGCCCATGGCGCCGCCGAGGACCACGATCTTGTCGTTGGTCTTGGCGAAATCCATGACGACCTTCGGAGCGGTGATCGGATCATTGCTGTAAGCAATGAGGGTCTGACCCTTGAAGAGATTGGAAATCCCTTCCGCTTCCGTACCCTGAAGGGCAATTTTGGCCAGGCGGTTCTTCGCGACTTTGACGGTGCCGCCAGCAGCGCGCATCTTCGAACGAAAATCGTTCATCTGTGCGACTGTAGCACCAGCATAGTGGGCCACGACAACCGAGCCCGATGCCTTGAAGACATCGTTCAGTTCCGTGACGAATTCGCGCTTTTCCGCTCTTTCCACTGCCTATCTCCAGTTGGCGGGACCGTTAGAACGGACCCACCGGGTTGCCTTTGCCTCCTGGGATCAGAAGAGATCCCAAGCGACGCTTGAGGATCCTGTCCCCTCGCGCTCCGCGCCACTAAAGGCAAAGGAGGCACAAGGCATCCAAGGCTCGAACCGATTTCCTAGAAGCAGAACTTCATGCAATTCGGGTCTTACCCGTCTCATGCAGGCAACAGTGATTAAGGGAAAACCACCTGCAATCTCGGACAGGATTCCGGATTTCTCCGGAATATCCCGGCCCCTTGCGAGGCCGGAATTCTTGCTATCGGGCCGGAGCCCGATGAAACTTAAGCAGCCGGAGCTGCGGTGACCGAGGCCACTTCGATCTTGACGCCCGGACCCATGGTCGAGGAGAGCGCTACGCGCTTGACGTAGTTGCCCTTGGCGCCAGCAGGCTTCGCCTTGATGACGGCGTCAGCGAAGGCACGGATGTTTTCTTCCAGAGCCTTGGCATCGAAGGATGCCTTGCCGATGCCGGCGTGAACGATACCAGCCTTCTCGACGCGGAACTCGACAGCGCCGCCCTTGGAAGCCTTGACGGCACCAGCGACATCCATCGTAACCGTACCGACCTTCGGGTTCGGCATCATGCCACGCGGGCCGAGAACCTTACCGAGGCGGCCGACGAGCGGCATCATGTCCGGGGTTGCGATGCAACGATCGAAATCGATCTTGCCGCCCTGGACGATTTCAACGAGCTCTTCTGCGCCAACGACGTCTGCGCCTGCAGCCTTGGCTTCGTCAGCCTTGGCGCCACGGGCGAAAACAGCAACGCGAACCGTACGGCCGGTGCCGTTCGGCAGGTTGACGACGCCGCGGACCATCTGGTCTGCGTGACGCGGGTCAACACCGAGGTTCATCGAGATTTCGACGGTTTCGTCGAACTTCGCAACGGCACGTTCCTTGACCATGCCGATGGCGGTCGTCAGAGCGTAGAGCTTGGTCGGATCAACACCTTCGTTGATCTTCTGAGTGCGCTTGCCTGCCATGGTCTTAACCCACCACTTCCAGGCCCATGGCGCGGGCAGAGCCCTCGATCATCGCCATTGCACCTTCGATATCTGCTGCGTTCAGGTCCTTCATCTTGGCTTCAGCGATCGTCTTGATCTGAGCCTTGGTGAGGGAGCCAGCCTTTGCGCCCTTGCCCGGGGTCTTGGAACCGGACTGGATCTTGGCTTCCTTCTTCAGGAAGTAGCTGACCGGCGGCTGCTTCATGACGAAGGTGAAGGATTTGTCCTGGTAGTAGGTAATGACGACCGGAATCGGCATACCCTTTTCCATTTCCTGCGTAGCCGCGTTGAACGACTTGCAGAATTCCATGATGTTAATGCCACGCTGACCAAGCGCCGGGCCGATTGGCGGGGACGGGTTTGCCGATCCTGCCTTGACCTGCAGCTTGAGCTGGCCTGCAACTTTCTTAGCCATATCTCTCTGCCTTTCACTGACGGCCGGTCACCCGGCCCTGATGCCGGATTGCTCCGGCGGCTGCGGTTGCGTGGTTCGGATCCTTGAGGCCCGGCTAAGACCCCTCACCTTCCACGCGATGCGGCATTCGCCGCACGAGGATCAGCCACAAGCGACTGAGCCTCGATCTCAAAAATCAGACCTTCTCGACCTGAGCGTATTCCAGTTCGACCGGGGTCGCGCGACCGAAGATCGACACTTCCACCTTCAGGCGCGAACGCTCTTCATCCACATCCTGCACCGTGCCGTTGAACGAGGCGAACGGACCATCGGAAACACGAACCTGCTCGCCGATTTCGAAGGTAACGGAAGCCTTCGGCCGTTCGACACCTTCCTGAACCTGACCGAGGATGCGCTCGGCCTCAGAATCCGGGATAGGAACCGGCTTATTGTCCGAGCCAAGGAAGCCCGTGACCTTCGGCGTATTCTTGATCAGGTGATAGGCCTCATCCGTCAGGTTGGCACGAACCATGACATAGCCCGGGAAGAACTTGCGCTCAGAATCGACCTTGCGGCCGCGACGCACTTCCACCACCTTTTCGGTCGGCACGAGGATCTTCTCGAACAGGTGCTCAAGCCCCTTCTGGCGAGCCTTGTTCTCGATGTCCTCAGCCACCTTCTTTTCAAAATTGGAATATGCGTGGACGATGTACCAACGTGCCGCCATTTTCATCTCCACCCGTATCAGTTGCCGGTATTGAGCACAAAGCTCAGCGCCCAGCCAATGAGCTGGTCGGCGGCAAAGAAAAACAGCGCAGCAAAAACAACCATAAACAGCACCATGACCGTCGAGATCATCGTCTCGCGGCGCGACGGCCAGGTAACTTTAGACGTCTCCGTGCGGACCTGCTGCAGAAACGCGAATGGATTGGATTTGGATGCCATCGACTGCCCACGCAATTACGGCGCGTAAAGCTGAAACTATCAGCCCCACGCACCGCGTGTCTGTTGAACCCTAAATAAACATCGATTTCCGAATACACAAGAGGGAAACCGGTGTTTAACGAAATTTGTCGCCACACGCTCAATCCTCGCCGGAACGCTGCGATACGTCCGCGCTGTCCGTTCAAGGAAAATGGCAGGGGCAGAGGGGCTCGAACCCCCGACCTGCGGTTTTGGAGACCGCCGCTCTACCAACTGAGCTATACCCCTTTACGCTTTGCATTCAGCCTGTTGACCTTGCGATCATGAGCCGATGAAAAGCATGGCGCTCCCTTTAAGGCGGCGGCTCGGGATATGCAAGAGCGATTTTCGATTTTCGGAATCATTCTCCGCAGGCAATCGAAAGAAGCCGCCAGCAGCGGGGCATTTGACAGCCGGACGCGAAATTGAACGCACCCGGCCGCGGGTTTTCTACAGTGAATCTCACACTTTCACGTATTTCCGCCAGTCGTGCTCTTCCTTGAAGCCGAGCACCTCGCGAATCTTCCTGTTGGAAAGCAGGCCCTCATATTCGCCGATCTCACGGGTGAACGGCACGTTCGGGTAGAAACGCTTGGCGAGCTCTCGAGACGGCGTATTGGCCGAGACCGTGTCATTGGCGGCATTGAAGACCTGGAAACCCAACCCGTCCTTCTCAATGCAGCGGTGGACGATCTGGCCGAGATCGCGCGCATCGATATAGCTCCAGGCGATCCGCTTGCGCATTTCCGGATTGGCGAAATAGGTCGGAAACTTCTCGTATTCATGAGGCTCGATGACATTGCCGATGCGCAACGCGTAAATATCGAAGCCCGAGCGCTCGGCAAAAGCGCGCGCCGTCTTCTCGTTCAGGACCTTGGAGAGGCCGTAGGAATCCATCGGATTGACATCGTAGTCCTCATCCAGCGGGAACTGGTGGAAATCGCGATGGCCTTCGGCGAAGCAGACGCCGTAGGTCGTCTCGCTCGACGCGACGATGATTTTCCGGATGCCGAGCTTCACCGCCGCCTCGATGACATTGTAGGTGCCCATCGTGTTGATTCGGAAGGTCTCGTTATCAGGCTTGATCAGGATACGCGGCACTGCCGCGAAATGCACGACGGCGTCGAAAGGCTGTACGCCCTTGCCCGCATCCAGATCTGGAAAATCCCGATGCATGGAAAGTACGTTGAACATCTGGCCGCTATCGGTGATGTCGGCAATGAGATTGGTGACGCCTGGGCTTTCGAGCGGCACGAGATCGACATTATGGACCTCATATCCAGCATTGACGAGCCACGGCACGGCATGACGCCCCGCCTTGCCCGAACCGCCGGTGAAGAGAATGCGCTTTTTCATGGAAAATCCTCCGCGTCATGAAATCGGAGGCATAGATAAACTCTTCCGCGCGAAGAGCAAGCGAGCGTCTCATCAGCAGGTTCAAACCTACTCCGGCCAGGGGCTTCCAACTGGAAGCGCCTGCCCTGCCATTTTCAATCACCGCCGGACGCTCCGGCGGCTTGCTACGCAATTATTTGACGACGCTTACTTCGTCGATCTGCACGCCAGCTGCCTGAACAACTTCTTGCGGAATTGCAGCGATGAAAAACATCGTGAAAACATACATCGCGAAAATCGTCGCAACGAATGTAGCTTTGTGAATCATCCTACTCTCCTTTCTACAGAAGAGAGTCTGAACCAAAAAGCTCGGATCGCAAAACGCTTTCTGAACGTGAGATGAATAAAATGCTGAATGAGCCAATCTTAACGATATTTTTACAACATCTCATGAACGGCCGGAGGGCTATTAGAAACGAAAAAACCCCGCCGTTTCCAGCGGGGTCCTTCCTAAAATCGGGCATAAATCCGATTACTCGATGATGGAAGCGACGATGCCTGCACCGACGGTGCGGCCGCCTTCGCGGATCGCGAAGCGAAGCTTTTCTTCCATCGCGATCGGAACGATCAGCTCGACGTCAACGGTGACGTTGTCGCCAGGCATAACCATTTCCGTGCCTTCCGGAAGCGTCACGATGCCCGTCACATCCGTCGTGCGGAAGTAGAACTGCGGACGGTAGTTCGTGAAGAACGGCGTATGACGGCCGCCCTCTTCCTTCGTCAGGATGTAGGCTTCTGCCTTGAACTTCTTGTGCGGCTTGACAGAGCCCGGCTTGCACAGGATCTGACCACGCTCGACGCCGTCACGGTTCACACCGCGAACCAGAGCGCCGATGTTGTCGCCGGCCTGGCCCTGGTCGAGCAGCTTGCGGAACATTTCAACGCCGGTCACCGTCGTCTTCGAGGTCGGACGAATGCCGACGATTTCGACTTCTTCACCAACCTTGACGATACCGCGCTCGACGCGGCCCGTCACAACCGTACCACGGCCGGAGATCGAGAACACGTCTTCGATCGGCATCAGGAACGGCTGGTCGATCGGACGCTCAGGCGTCGGGATATAGGCGTCAACCTGAGCCATCAGCTCGCGGATCGCGTCTTCGCCGATCTTCTTGTCAGAATCTTCAAGAGCAGCAAGCGCCGAACCCTTGACGACCGGGATGTCGTCGCCCGGGAAGTCGTAGGACGACAGAAGTTCGCGAACTTCCAGTTCGACGAGCTCGAGAAGCTCGGCGTCGTCAACCTGGTCGACCTTGTTGAGGAACACCACGATTGCCGGAACGCCAACCTGGCGGGCGAGCAGGATGTGCTCGCGCGTCTGCGGCATCGGGCCGTCAGCTGCAGAGCAAACCAGGATCGCGCCGTCCATCTGCGCGGCACCGGTGATCATGTTCTTCACATAGTCGGCGTGGCCGGGGCAGTCGACGTGCGCATAGTGACGGTTCGGCGTCTCATACTCGACGTGGGCCGTCGAAATGGTGATACCGCGTGCCTTTTCTTCCGGCGCCGCGTCGATCTGGTCATACGCCTTGAACTCACCGAAGTACTTCGTGATCGCTGCCGTCAGAGACGTCTTGCCGTGGTCAACGTGGCCGATCGTGCCAATGTTGACGTGCGGCTTGTTGCGCTCAAACTTACTCTTTGCCATTTGAATGCTTCCTGTGGACGTAAATGGGTGACCCCGGCGAACCGGTTTAGTGCCGCCGTTTAAGGCTTTCGGCGAAATTGCGCAAGACTTAATTGCAGACGCCATTCTTGGCGTGTCACGGCATATGGTGGACGATTCGCAACTCGCAAGGTGATTCGCTCTTCCCCTCCCCAAAACATTTGAAATCTAAGTCAAAATCGGAAGAGGGCCGGCAATTGCCAAACCGCGAGCCAGTGGCGGCTGCAATTTTTGCGGTTATCCGCAGATCGCCGCACCATGGTATCGGCGCAAAACCTTCCGATCGGATTACATTACATTTTACTAATTGATTTCACGGATGAGGAAAGTTTGCATGATAGATATCTAATATAGGGAGGAGCACTCGATGCAATCAGATTACAACAACTACTATTCGGCTTTTGCAGAAGACCACCGCACATTCGGCTATCGCAGCGATGATGAGGCGGATGAGAGCGCCGGCAAGATCAAAGGCAGATCTTCGCTGTTCATCGCAGGTATAGCCGTCGGGGTGCTCGGCTATTGGCTGATCGGCAATATCATGAGCTTCGTTTCCGTGCTCTGAAACTGCCGCATATTGTCGATGGCGAAAGGGAGATGGAGCGGGTAGCGGGAATCGAACCCGCGTATTCAGCTTGGAAGGCTGCTGCTCTACCATTGAGCTATACCCGCGGGGTTGGTCCGATCCAATGACGAATGGTGGAGAGAGTTGGATTTGAACCAACGTAGGCTGAGCCAACGGATTTACAGTCCGTCCCCTTTAACCACTCGGGCATCTCTCCAGTTTTCGTCCGGATCGTAAAGACCAAGTTCGTCAGACTTTGAAGCGTTGCCGCCCCGTCGTCTGCGCCGCGTATATGACCGGACGATTTCAGTCTGTCAACACGATGACAATGGAAAAGACAGGAAAAATTTCATCGCCTGTTGAAAGCCGGCACATGAAAGAAAGCCTATGCGGCAACAGGCGCCATCGTTATAAAGCCGCATGAGCAAAGATAAGAAATCCGGCGGCACGCCCGTTACCGACAAGTCCGCGAAGGACACGCATTACGCAACGTTGAGGCGCGCGCACCGCGACGCCAAGCGCGAACGCGGTGAAATCCCGACACCCGCGCCACAGAAACGCAAGCGTGGCGGAGACGACTGGAAGCCGCCGGCACTCGCCCCCGACCAGGTTTTCCTCTACGGCCTTCATACCGTTCGTGCCGCGCTTGAAAATCCTGAACGCAAAAACATCAGGCTATCGGTGACGCAGAACGCGCTTGCGCGATTGGAGATCGATCCTGGTACGATCGGCATTCCTGTCGATATGGTTTCGCCGCAGGATATCGACAAGGTGCTCGGCCCGGAAGCGATCCATCAGGGCGTGATGCTGGAAACACGCCCCCTGCCCGTCCGGCGGCTGGAAGCACTGAAGGATAGCCCATTGCTTCTCGTGCTCGACCAGGTAACCGATCCGCACAATGTCGGCGCCATCATGCGATCGGCCGTCGCCTTCAACGCGGGCGCCGTTATCACCAC
Organism: Rhizobium viscosum; assembly: GCF_014873945.1. Taxonomy (NCBI): domain Bacteria; kingdom Pseudomonadati; phylum Pseudomonadota; class Alphaproteobacteria; order Hyphomicrobiales; family Rhizobiaceae; genus Rhizobium; species Rhizobium viscosum. The sequence continues at coordinate 365,639 of NZ_JADBEC010000001.1, forward strand.
GCAGAGACATAGCCCGACCGAATCGGGCGTGCTTGCCAAATCGGCTTCCGGCGCGTTGGAACTCATACCTTATATACAGATCACCAATCTCTCGGATGCGCTCGGCGAATTACACAAGCTCGGCTTCTTCACAATCGGGCTCGATTCGGAAGGACCGGCGCCGCTGGAAGGCACGTTCTCAGGCGGTCGAATCGCGCTGGTGCTCGGCTCCGAAGGCAAGGGTCTGCGCCAGAAGACGCGGGAGACCGTCAGCGCGCTCGCCCGGCTCGATATGCCAGGCGCCATCAAATCGCTGAACGTATCGAATGCTGCGGCGATTGCCCTTTATGCAGCAGGGCTGCACCTGAAGGCGTAGGCCACAGTCGGCAGATCACTATTGATATGTCGCGGAGAGTGGGAATGATGACCGCCGTCGCGGTTGACCCCCCTCGCCCCTGGTCCATATTCCAACTTGGAAAGAGCTTGCCGGTCACTATCATCGGCAATGCACTCATCTTTGGGGCGCCGGCAAAAGGAAATCCGCATTATGGCATTTCGACCGCTGATCTTCGGCGTGCTGTTCATCGCGGTCCTCGTCATGGTCATTTTGAGCATCACCTGGGTGGACAAGTCTCACCCGATCCGCCAGCCGGATCCCCTGGCACCGTCGACGACCCCATCAAATCCACCTCCATCCGTGCAATAGCCGATCGAGCGTGAACGAGCCGACCTGGAAGTGACTGCAAATCGTCTCACCGGACGAAGCGCAGAACACTTTCCTCGATATTGCGAAGCAGTTTTGTTCGCTCGGCAGCATCGTCGCCGATGGCATTCTGATTTACGACACCGTGCAAAGCGTTGAATAGGAATATGGCGGTGAATGCCGGCTCCCTTAGTGACCAAGCTCCCTCACGGCATCCTGCTGCAAGCAATTGCTGGAGACTATCGATCAGGATGTTGCTCGTCAGGCCCTCGCGGCTGGGAGGCGGAGCAGCAGCAAAGACGAGATTGTGCAGGCGCGCCGCGTCCAAATAGCCCACGGCACAGGCTTTTGCCCAAGCCGTCAACTTGCCGTTCCAGTCGCCCTTATGCTGTTTACCTACTTCTTCCACGATGCCGTTCAGAAGCTTCTGAACGAAGCGGGTCCGCAATGCTTCGATGACATCCGCCTTCGAGGAGAAATGAAGGTAAAAGGCGCCCTTCGAGACGGCAGCGCCCTGGGTGATCTCCTCGATCGTCGTATGCTCCACCCCCTTGTCGAGGAATAGGCGTTCGGCCACGAGCATAAGATCGTCCCGCCTTTCCTCGGCTGGTTTGGTTCTTGGCCTGCCGGCGACGCGTGATGTCATCGGAAAGTCCGTCAATGCCCGCGCCGCTGAGGCTCCGCCCGGTGCAGGTAGCCTGCGAATACGTCACGCATAGCAGTGTTTTCAATGTCGGGCAAAAGACGGCCGATCTCCCCGCGATGATAACCGCTATGGGTGATGACATGGGCCAGCATCTCCTCCCGCGACATGTGGCCCTGCCCGCCATCGGTAAAAGTGAAGTCGATCGTCTCTTCGAGCTCCTCAGGCGTCACCTGCACCATATAGTCCAGATACCACCTGTCGGTTTTCCTGATCGCGGAAGCGAGATCCCCAAAAGCTGGCGGCTCGCCGGTCCAACTCGCCGTATAGCCATGCGGCTCCTTCTGCAGGTTGGCAGCGAAAATCCTGTCTACAAGTTGAGCGTGATTGAGAACACGAAAAGCGGACTGGAGGTTTTCCGATGGATTGTTTTCGGGAAAAGCAGCAAGCGCGGTCAGAAGTTCCTCATCGACGCTGGCCTTATATTGAAAGAGAGAGGTCAGGAGTGTTTTTGCAGACATGGCGAACTCCATCGCGGTAACTGATGATAATCTCTTAAATTATTGACTGTCGGTCAGTCAATAAGGCTTCAAGTGTGTGAATATGGATCAAATAAAAATCCCGCCGCAAACTCGAAGGTTGCGACGGGTTTTTATTAGGAGTTGGAAAATAGCTTGCCTCGGTCAGCAATCAGCTGCGGTAGCGCCAATAGGGTCCGTCATGATGGCGACGCCAATAATGACGCTCACGCCAACGCTCTTCCTGCCACGGGCTCCAGCGGCGTTCATAACCCCAGGCCGGACGCCAGTAGCGACGTTCGCGCCAATGGCGACGCTCGCGCCAGTCGCGGCGATCACCCCAATCACGGTCGCCCCGATCTCGATCACCCCAATCTCGATCACCGCCGCGGACCTGGATCACATCGCTCTGTTGTGAGGCTGCCGGACGGTCGAGAGGGATGGCCGCAGCCGGAGCAACGGCGGAAAACAAAGTACCGGCCGAAAGGGCGGCTGCTAGGAGAAAACTGGAGATCCTCATGGCTCACTTCCTCGTTTCTGATGAAGCGAAAATGACCTGATGCTCCTGAATCGCCGCTGAATCGACCCTTCAGTCTCTGTTCATGTAATGGAATGGCGCGGAAAACTGGTGCCCCCGGCAGGGTTCGAACCCGCGACCCCCTGATTACAAATCAGGTGCTCTACCAACTGAGCTACAAGGGCAATGGCTGCGAAGTAGCAGATTCTGATCTTTTGTAAAGAAAATTTGCCCTTTTCGGCAGCTCGGCAACGCTATCCACAGCGGGATGTCGATCAACGCTATGATTGGAACTTCACCCGCAACGCAAAACGTCTTGTCGTACAGGCCCTTTATCCTTTAGCTAGAGCAGCATAACAAAGGGCATTGCATGGGCCGGTCATTTCAGACGCTTTCTTTTATCGCCTCGCCGACCACCGAGGCACTCGCCGCGCGGGATGAACTGATTCGCCTTTACGGCGATGTGCCTGCAAATGAGGCCGATGTCATCGTCGCGCTCGGCGGCGACGGATTCATGCTTCAGACGCTGCACAGCACGATGAACAGCGGCAAGCTCGTCTACGGGATGAATTGCGGCTCGGTCGGCTTTCTGATGAACGATTACAAGACCGCCGACCTGCAGGACCGCATCTGTGCCGCCGTCGAGAACGCGTTTCATCCACTGAAGATGACGACATCCAATGCCGACGGCAGCAGTTCCTCGGCGCTTGCGATCAACGAGGTCTATCTTTTCCGGCAATCCTATCAGGCAGCGAAACTCAGGGTGGAAATCGACGGACACGTGCGGCTGGAGGAATTGATCTGCGATGGCTTGATGGTGGCAACACCTGCAGGCTCGACCGCCTACAATCTTTCGGCCCACGGCCCGATCCTGCCGCTTGACGCGCCCCTCCTCGCCATGACGCCGGTCAGCGCCTTCCGGCCGCGGCGCTGGCGCGGAGCGCTGCTTCCCAACCGGGTGACCGTCGACATCCATATATTGGAAGCCGAGAAGCGGCCCGTGAATGCGGTCGCCGACAATACTGAGATCAAATCCATACTGCATGTGCGCATCGCCCAGTCCGAGGACATGACCGCACGCATTCTTTCCGATCCCGACCGCTCCTGGTCGGACAGGATTCTGGCAGAACAGTTCGAGGATTGAAATGATGGCGATGCGGCAAGCATTCATGACGGCGCTCCTCGTTTCCGGCTGGGCGATCGCCGCCGAGGCGCAGACCGTTCATGACGATATCCTGCCGGCCTCGGTCATCTTCGCGACCAGCACCGGCTATTGGGAAGACGACGGCAATTCGCTGCCGGTCGAGCGTGCCCCGACAACCACGCAAAGCGTCAGCACCCAAAATGTGAGCGAGGGGGATGCCAAGCAGCGGCACGGCTATTACAAGCTTTTCGCCGTGCGCCAGCCGGACAAGACCTCCAAGGTCTTTCTGCAACAGATCGCGCAGAGAGACGCCGGACCTGCCATCATTTCAACGGTCGAACTGCAGGAAATCAGCGATCTCAAGCCCTATGTTACCGACATCCGACCCGAAAACTCTACCGGTTTCATCAAGGAACCGGGCCTTTTCGCCACGGTCTATCTGAAGACCGATCCAGCCGCCGAATCCGATGGCTGGACGGTGCTGATAGACGAGTTTGGGGACATTACCGTGGAGAAAGCGACCAACTGAGCGTCGCAGGCTATTCATCGGGACTAAGCCATGAAACTCGGCTTTCGCGAAGGCGTTCTCCACGACGAGACGCGGCCGGACTGGGACGAGACCGGTCCAAGACCTGTCCGCTGGTCCCTATGGTATCCGGCAATCGACGAATCGATCGAATCCGAAATCCCGGGACGAAGCTGGTTCAGAAGGGCCGCTGTCGCCAGCGATGCGCCCGTTCAGCCGGCGACGAAGCCCTACCCGCTGGTACTGCTGTCGCATGGCACCGGTGGCTCGGCTGCAGGGCTGGAATGGCTCGCCCGCCGCCTGGTCGATCGTGGATTTATCGCGCTCGGCGTCGACCACCACGGCAATACCGGCGGCGAAGCCTATCGCGCCGAGGGCTTTGCCTGCCTTTGGGAGCGCGCGCCCGATCTGAGCCTCATGCTCGATCGCCGAAAAGACTGGCAGGGTGATCTTGCCGGGCATATCGATATCAAGAGCGTATTCGCCGCCGGCTTTTCAGCAGGAGCCTATACGGTAATGCTGCTTCTCGGCGCGGTCGCGCAATTTTCGCAGTTCGAACAATCCAGATTGAAGCCTGGGGGGCCGCGCGGCCCGAGGGAATTTCCTGACCTCGCCGATCATATTCGGTCGCTGCTTGGCACGAGCACGGCATTTCGCGATTCATGGTCGCGGATGTCGCAATCCTATCGCGACGACAGGATCAGGGCCGCGCTGGTCTGCGCGCCAGGTCGATCTATCCGCGGCTTCAGCGAAGAGAGCCTGGAAGCCATCAATAAGCCTGCCCTCATTCTGGTCGGCGATGCCGACAACACCGCCCCGGTCGAAGAATGTTCGAAATGGCTGCATGCGCGGCTCGATCGAAGCACCTTCCGAATGCTTCCGGGCGGGCTTGGGCACTATGTCTTTCTGCCCGAGGGCAGTCCGTTGGGCCTTGCCTTTGCAGAGCATCTCTTTGTCGATCCTGCCGGCATCGAGCGTGCGGCTGTCCACGATGAGATCGCCGAGCGATCGGGTGTATTCTTTCACGGAATAGACATTCCAGCGGACGTTTGAAAAAGAAAAAGCCCCGTTTCCAGGGCTTTCTGTCTCAATCTGTCCTTACCGCTCAGTCGACGTCGTCGACGACAGCATCGGCTGCGCCACTGATGCGGTGAGCAAGTGCCGCTTCCATGAACTCGTTCAGGTCGCCATCGAGTACGTCATCGGGAGCAGTGCTCGCAACGCCGGTACGCAGGTCCTTCACGAGCTGGTAGGGCTGCAGAACGTAGGAGCGGATCTGGTGGCCCCAGCCGATATCCGTCTTGGAAGCGGCTTCGGCGTTGGCCGCCTCTTCGCGCTTCTTCAACTCGGCTTCATACATGCGGGCACGCAACATTTCCCACGCCTTAGCGCGGTTCTTGTGCTGCGAGCGTTCCTGCTGGCAGGCGACGACGATGCCGGTCGGGATATGGGTGATACGCACGGCCGAGTCCGTCGTGTTGACGTGCTGACCGCCGGCGCCCGACGAACGGTAGGTATCGATGCGGCAATCGCTTTCGTTGATCTCGATGTTGATCGAGTCGTCAACAACCGGATAGACCCAGATCGACGAGAAGGATGTATGGCGGCGCGCGTTGCTGTCATAGGGCGAGATGCGCACGAGGCGATGCACGCCTGATTCCGTCTTCAGCCAGCCATAGGCATTGTGGCCCTTGACCAGCAGGGTCGCGGACTTGATGCCGGCTTCTTCGCCGTCATGCACTTCCATCAGTTCGACCTTGAAGCGCTGGCGCTCGGCCCAGCGGGTGTACATGCGCAGAAGCATGTTCGCCCAGTCCTGGCTCTCCGTACCGCCGGCACCGGAATGAACTTCCAGATAGGTGTCGTTGCCGTCGGCTTCACCCGACAGCATGGCTTCGACCTGCCTGCGGGCAGCCTCGGCCTGCAGGCCTTTCAGCGCGTCTTCGGCTTCCTTGACGATGCCCTCGTCGCCTTCTTCCTCGCCGAGTTCGACAAGCTCGATATTGTCGGAAAGCTGCTGCTCCAGTGCCTTGACGCCGTTGATGCCGTCATCGAGCTGCTGGCGCTCGCGCATCAGCTTCTGGGCTTCCTGCGCATCGTTCCAGAGGTTGGGGTCCTCTGCCTTGTTGTTCAACCAGTCCAGTCGTCTTACCGCCTGGTCCCAGTCAAAGATGCCTCCTCAGCAGGGTGATAGCCTGCTTGGTTTCATCGACTACGTTCTGGATTTCCGCTCGCATTTTCCTGCTTCTTTGCTTCGGTATTCTGTGAGTGCCGGGGTATTCTGCAAAGCTCGTGACATAGAGACGCCCGCCGCGGATGTAAAGAGCCGTGGCGGGTGCAAAGGAAATCGGTCTCGATCAGAACAGGCCGGGCGTGTTGGTCTGGACCGCCTGGTTTGCTTGCGGCGACGTGCGCAGGATTTCTTCCGGCGCCATCGTGCCGTCCATGCCGATGACGGAGAAACTGTCAGCCGGGCCAGTGCCCGGTTTGAAGGCTTCGATGATGGTGCCCGGCTCGCCGTCTACAGCAGCCATGCCGGTCTTGCGGTTGATCGCGATCATGTTCATGCCGGCCGGGACCACGAATTTGGATTCTGGCATGTCCTTGACGGCCGCCTGCATGAATTCATTGAAGATTGGCGCTGAGAGAACGCCACCTGTACCGCCGCGGCCAAGCGGGGCCGGCGTATCGAAGCCCAGGTAGAGGCCGGCAACCAGGTCCGGCGTGAAGCCGACGAACCAGGCGTCCTTTTCATCGTTGGTCGTACCGGTCTTGCCAGCAACGTCACGGCCCGAAAGATCGACCTTGCCGGCAGCCGTACCGCGCTGGATGACGCCCTGCATCATCGAGGTGATCTGGTAGGAGGTCATCGGATCGAGAACCTGCTCGCGGTTGTCGACGATGTTGGGTTCTTCCTGGTTCTGCCAGTCGCCGGCATTGCAGCCTTCGCAGAGACGTTCCTCATGCCTGAAAATCGTCTTGCCGTAACGGTCCTGGATGCGGTCAACCAGCGTCGGCTTGATCTGCTTGCCGCCGTTAGCGATGACTGAATATGCCGAAACCATGCGCAGCACCGTCGTTTCGCCCGAACCGAGCGACATGGCGAGCAGCGGCGGCATCTTGTCGTAGACGCCGAAGCGTTCAGCGTATTCGGCAACAATATTCATGCCGAGGTCATTGGCGAGGCGCACCGTCATCAGGTTGCGCGAATTCTCGATACCGGAGCGCAGCGTCGAGGGGCCGCCGACTTCGCCGCCGTAGTTTTCCGGCTTCCAGACCTGACCGCCCGAAACGATCTCGATCGGCGCGTCCATGATGACCGAGGCGGGCGTATAGCCGTTGTCCATGGCAGCGGCGTAAACGAAGGGCTTGAAGGAGGAACCCGGCTGGCGCATGGCCTGCGTGGCGCGATTGAATTCCGACTGGGCATAGGAGAAGCCCCCGACCATGGCGAGAACGCGGCCCGTCTTCGGGTCCATGGCGACGAGACCACCCTGTACCTTCGGCGGCTGACGCAAGCGATAGGAGGTCGAATTGTCGCCGCCGAGACGCTCGACGTAGACGACATCTCCGGCCGAGACGGCGCCGACCGGCGACTTCGTCGTCTTGCGGTCGCCGGCGGCGGAGCGGAATGCCCACTGCATGTCCTTGGCTGCAATCGAACCACGCTCGCGTTCGGCTGCGACCTTGCCGCCTCCATCCTTGGGCGGCTGGAGGCCGATATCGACGCTGTCACTGGAAACGGCGAGCACGACCGCCAGTCGCCATTCCGGCACGTCCGAGAGAGCGGGTACTTCGGCGAGCGACGGACCCCAGTCGCCAGACGTGCTGATCTGCTTGATCGGTCCGTGGAAACCACGGCGCTCGTCGTAATTGGTCAGGCCATCCTGCAGCGCCTTGCGCGCAAAGAGCTGCATCTGCGGATCGAGCGAGGTGCGCACCGAAAGGCCGCCTTCATAAAGTGACTTCTCACCATACTGATCGATGAGCTGGCGACGGACGGCCTCGGCGAAGTAATCGGAAGCAAAAAGAGACGGTCCGCTGTTGCGGGCGGTGACGCCGAGCGGCTGCTTCTTGGCATCCTCGCCGTCGCTCTGGCTCACGTATCCGTTCTCGACCATGCGGTCGATGACCCAGTTGCGGCGTTCGAGCGCGGCGTCCGGATGGCGGAAGGGATGGTAGTTGGCCGGGCCCTTCGGCAGCGATGCGAGATAAGCAGATTCAGCAATCGTCAGCTCGGTAACCGACTTGTTGAAATAGGTCAGCGAGGCGCTGCCGATGCCGTAGGAGTTCAGGCCGAAAAAGATCTCGTTGAGATAAAGCTCGAGGATCTTGTCCTTGCTGTAGGCCTGCTCGATGCGGAAGGACAGGATTGCTTCCTTGATCTTGCGGTCGATCGTCTGGTCGGAGGTCAGAAGAAAATTCTTCGCCACCTGCTGGGTGATCGTCGATGCACCGACAGGGCGGCGGCCGGAGCCGAAATTCTGAAGATTGACGAGGATGGCGCGGCCAAGGCCGGTCAGATCGACGCCGGGATGGTTGTAGAAATTCTTGTCCTCGGCCGAAAGGAAAGCAGCCTTGACGCGGTCCGGGATAGCCTGGATCGGCAGGAACAGGCGCTTTTCCTTGGCGTACTCGGCCATGAGCGCACCGTTACCGGCGTGAACGCGGGTGGTAACCGGCGGCGCATAGCTGTTGAGCACCGCATAGTCAGGAAGATCCTTCGCGACATTAGCAAGATAGACGGCAATAACAGCCGCAGCGCCCAGGAACAGGACGCATGCTATCCCGAAGAAATATCCAAGAAGTCTAACCATATTTTTCAGCTACCGGTATTTCTAATCATTAGATCGGCGCAGCCGCCACAATCGCACAGATCATGTCTCTTTGCACGTTGCGCGGCTTACTCCATGCGCGTTGGCGCCACAAGCCGATTCCGTCTTACATGTTCGAAACATATAGATCGGAGTAACGGCGCGAATGTGAGCAAAATAGGGCCCGTCCCGCTACTTTCTCCTTCCCAGTCGGCAAGAGGTCCCGGTTTAGGCGCGGGTGTCACTTCCGGGCAACGCCCAGGCTAGCCGCCGTTTGCCATCAGGCTCGTGCGGTACCGTTTCACCGCATCGGTCAGGAGATCCGCCATCTTCAACCGCCAGACATCGTCAAGCAGACGCTTTTCGTCCTCGACATTGGAGAGGAAGCCGAGCTCGAGCAGGATAGACGGGACGTCCGGCGCCTGCAGCACACGGAAGCCCGCGTGACGGTGCGGATTGTTGATCGTGCCGACCTGATCCTTGAACGAAGCGAGTACGCTTTCGGCAAGCGAGATCGAAAAGGCCTGCGTCTCTCGCCGCGTCAGGTCAAGAAGGATATCGGCGACCTCAGGCGGCTCGGCGACCGTTTCCTTGCCGGCGATCTGGTCCGACAGGTTTTCGCGTTCGGCAAGATCGGCGGCGAGCTTGTCCGAGGCTTTGTCGGAAATCGTGTAAACCGTCGCGCCGCGAATATCTTTCTGCTTCAGCGTATCGGCATGCAGGGAAATGAAGAGGCCGGCATGGTTCTGCCGGGCGATCAGCACCCGCTGCGAGAGCGACAGGAATTCGTCGTCGTCGCGCGTCAGGAAGGCCTTGATGCCCGGCTCCTTGTTCAGGCGATCGGCCAGCGCCTTGGCGAAGGCGAGCGTCACCTGCTTTTCCTCGGTCTTCGTATCGACGCCGATGGCGCCTGTGTCGATACCGCCATGGCCGGCATCGATGGCAATGACGAAATCTCCGGGTGCTGCCTTTTCCGGCTGGGGAATGGCACTCGTCATCTCAGCCGCATCCGTCTTGTCGGTCCAAGACTGGGTCTTCACAAGTTCGGCGAACTTCTGCTTGTCGATCATCTCGGCATCGAGCACCAGCCGGTGGCCATTACCGCTCTCATCCGTCTGCACCTTGGCAAGGGCGAGCTGAACCGGGCGCGCCGCCGTCAACACGATGCGGGCGCTTCCTTCGTCCATGGCGCCATAACGGATGTCCTTGAAGAGGCCCCGCGCCTCAAGGTCTTTGGCCGGAAAGCCGAAAGCCGTTGCCGGCAGGTCGACGACGATGCGCTCGGGATTGGCGATGTAGTGGACGGAAAAACGAGGCTCACGGTCGAAATCGATGACGATACGGGTTCTGGCGTCGTCGCCGACGATACGCGCTCCGTAAGCCAACAAGGGGTTCTTTGCACCGGCTGCGCTGCCCGGAACCGCGCAAAGCGCTGCGAAGGCGAAAAGCCACGCCGCAAAACCCAGTTTTCGCCCTGCGGACAACTCCGCCGCGATCCGAAACCTCTTAAACAATAGCCCGCCACACCCTATTTTTTCTGCGATGGACCCTACATCGCCCCTGCTGTCGCCCGCTAGAGGCGAGCGCATACGCACCGACCCTCGAATCAGGATCGCTTATCCCCGAGAAGTTTATGCGATGCGAAATCCATCAATATTATGGCACATTTGGCTTTTCCCTTGCTATTGTGACAGAGAAAACATACAACGAATTTTAGGGTAGAAGTGTTGACGGGATAGAGTCGCCGCGAGGCAGCCAGCCGACCCCCGGACCTGGCGCTACAACCGGTAATCGTCCGCCGTCTAATGCATTTCCACCCGAGAACTGGATCCTGATTTTCCGGCTTCATGCTGGGATTTCATTGGTGGATCAGCCACCACGCTCTCAGGGAGCAAACTCATCGGACCCGAAACGGGTCTTCGTCATTGTCGATCACGCTTGGTTGTTGATGGTTTCGCAGCAGGTTTTATCTGAAGTGTACAGGCCCCGGAACGAAATGGTTCCGGCTGCGGTCTGGCTGCTGCCTTCTCCCTCGCACCAATCGCGACTTTTATTATCCGGCGCGGCCACGGCGGACCGCATTCTTTCTGTGTCAACAGCAGTCGGGAATGCGCTCTCGCGGCCTCGCCGAGGAGCTCAGCTTACATGGCAGACAAAATGCTTATCGATGCGTCTCACGAGGAAGAGACGCGCGTCGTTGTCGTTCGCGGGAACCGCATAGAAGAATTTGACTTCGAGTCGCAGCACAAGAAGCAGATTCGCGGCAACATCTATCTTGCAAAAGTAACGAGGGTCGAACCCTCGCTGCAGGCCGCCTTCGTCGATTACGGCGGCAACCGGCACGGCTTCCTGGCCTTTGCCGAAATCCATCCCGACTATTACCAGATTCCGCTTGCCGACCGTCAGGCTCTGCTTCGCGCCGAAGCCGAGGAGCATCGCCGCGACGAGGACGTCGAGCATGTCGAGACCGCGCCGCTCGTCGATCTCTCCACGCAGGATCAGCCCGATATCGGCATCGTTCCGGTGGAACAGCCGGAGGCAATTGCTGCAGAAGAAGTAGCAGCACCCGCCGAAGAGGCCGCACCCGTCGCTGAAGAAGCGCCAGCCAAGAAGCCCCGCGCCCGCCGCAGCCGCAAGAAGGCAGCCGAGCCGGTTGCCGAAGAGACCGCCGCACCGGAAGCATCGGTCGCCGACAACGATGACGAAGGTTCGACCGGCGGCGAGATGGCCGCGATGGTCGAAACGGACTCCATTTCCGAGGATGTCGACGTTTCAAAGCGCCGTCAGGACGACGACGATGATGACGACGACCACGGCGAAGAGGAGGTTATCGAATCCGTCGGCGCCGAAGACGCGATGGAAGAGGTTCCGGACCGCGTGCAGCGCAAGCCGCGCAAGCAGTACCGCATCCAGGAAGTCATCAAGCGCCGCCAGATCCTGCTGGTACAGGTCGCCAAGGAAGAGCGCGGCAACAAGGGCGCTGCTCTCACCACCTATCTCTCGCTCGCAGGTCGCTACTCGGTTCTGATGCCGAACACGGCGCGCGGTGGCGGCATTTCCCGCAAGATCACCAACCCGCAGGACCGCAAGCGGCTGAAGGAAATCGCCCGCATGCTCGAGGTGCCGCAAGGCATGGGCGTGATCCTGCGCACGGCTGGCGCAAACCGCACCAAGGTCGAGGTTAAGCGCGACTTCGAATATCTGATGCGCCTGTGGGAAAACGTCCGCACGCTGACGCTCGCTTCCACCGCTCCCTGCCTCGTCTACGAAGAAGGCTCGCTCATCAAGCGTTCGATCCGCGACCTCTACAACAAGGATATCGGCGAGATCATCGTTGCCGGCGAAGAAGGCTATCGTGAAGCGAAAGACTTCATGAAGATGCTGATGCCGAGCCATGCCAAGGTGGTTCAGCCCTATCGCGACATCCACCCGATCTTCTCGCGTTCCGGCATCGAAGCACAGCTCGACCGCATGCTTCAGCCGCAGGTGACGCTGAAGTCCGGCGGCTATCTGATCATGAACCAGACGGAAGCGCTGGTTTCGATCGACGTCAACTCCGGCCGTTCGACCCGCGAGCACTCGATCGAGGATACGGCGCTCCAGACGAACCTCGAGGCGGCGGAAGAAATCGCCCGCCAGCTTCGCCTGCGCGACCTTGCCGGCCTTATCGTCATCGACTTCATCGACATGGAAGAGAAGCGCAACAACCGCGCTGTCGAGAAGAAGCTGAAGGAATGCCTGAAGAACGACCGCGCCCGCATCCAGGTTGGCCGCATCTCGCATTTCGGCCTTCTGGAAATGTCGCGCCAGCGCATCCGCGCTTCCGTTCTCGAATCGACGACGCAGGTCTGCTCGCATTGCGGCGGCACCGGCCATGTCCGTTCGCAGTCCTCCGTCGCCCTGCATGTGCTGCGCGGCGTCGAGGAATATCTGCTCAAGAACACCACGCACAATATCACCGTGCGCACGACGCCCGATATCGCGCTCTACCTGCTCAACCATAAGCGCCAGACGATCGTCGATTATGAAGCCCGCTTCGGCGTGGCGATCATCATCGATGCGGATGGCTCGGTCGGCGCGCAGCATTTCGCGATCGATCGCGGCGAGCCGGTCGAAAACCCGGTCAAGATCGAAAGCCTCTTCAACTTCGCAGCCATCCCCGATGACGATGACGACGATGTCGTCATCGAGCATGACGAGGAGGAAGACGAAGAGCTGGAAGAAAAGCCTGTTGCCGCCGAGCGTCCTGCTGCCCGTGCAGAGGGTGAAGGCGAAGGTGGACGCAAGCGCAAGCGCCGTCGCCGTCGTCGCGGTCGCAACGGTGGCGCCGAGCAGCAGGTTGCTGCCGACGCCGTTTCCGGCGAGGCCGATGACGGCGATGAGGTCGAGGACGACGGAAGCGAAGGTGATAGCGATGCCGCCGAGGCACCGGCCGAAGCCCGTGCCGACAGCGATGACTCCCAGCGCCGTAAGCGCCGCCGTCGTGGCAAGCGTGGCGGTCGCCGCAACCGTGGTGATGAAGGCGCTGAGACCAGTGCAGCCGCGGAAGACGGTGAGGCGGATGAAGGCGATGATAGAGCCGGCGACGAAGCGCCCGAAACGGAAGCAGACGTGATCGAAGTCATCGCGGCTGAAACCGTCGAGAGCCAGTCTGCGATGGCTGCGATCGAAGGCAGCGAAAGCGTAGCCGAGGAGGTCAAACCGGCCCGCGGCCGTGGTCGCCGCAAGGCCGCAGCACCCTCGCCCGTCGAAGAGCCCGTGATTGAAGTGCCCGTCGCTGAGGCGCCTGTCGTCGAGGCAGAACCGGAAGCGGCGGAAGCTTCTGCGGATCTCGCGACGCCGGCACAGGAAGAGGCAAAGCCTGTTCGCGCCAACCGCGGCTCCAATATCTCGTCCTCTGAACCGACGGTCACCTCCACCCGCACCGAGGGCGCGGAAGCCGAGGGCGAAGGCAAGCCGAAGAAGGCTGGCTGGTGGCAGCGTCGTGGCTTCTTCTGAAAGCTGATTTTCGGCGATAAATGACATGATCCGGCTGCGGCAACGCGGCCGGATTTTTTTGCGCCATCAAATGATGGAATGCTTACCCTGTGGCAAACAGAGCTCGGTTAGAGCGTGCGGCCGAACCAGACGGAGGCTTCCGATGCCGGGACGAGTGGCGGGAGCAGGCGCTCGAAACCACGGGAAGACCAGAAGCGCAGGCCACCCTGGTTGTCGGCATTGACGCCGAGGTGAATGCCGGGCACACCTGCCTGACGCGCTTCAGATATCCAATGCTCCAGAAGACGGCTTCCAACACCCTGCCCCTGCAGGCGTGGCATCAGGTTCATGTGGATATGGGCCGGATAAGCCTCGACGATCTCGGCCCACATGGTGTGCGGATGATGGATCGCAAAGCTGCGGCGCTCGTCGGCCGTCCATCCAGAGGGATCGCCGGACGGATCGGCATATTGATCGCGCAGAGCGGGCCACCATTCGCGTTCAAGCCGCGTTTCGAAGGCGACGGTATCGTAGGCGCCGACGATGTAGCCGGCGATGCCCAGCTCATCCTCCGCCACAAAGGTCGTTTCCGGGTTGAGCACGACATAGGGCGCGGAATAGATATGGCCGACCAGGCGGCCATCACTGTAGAGGTGGCTCGCATTCTGACCGCCATCGCCGGTCGCAAGCGAAATGCCGTAGATCTGATCGAGATCGTCCCGCCGTGCGTTCCGAAACACCTGCATCAGGCAGCTGGCGGGTAAAGCAGATCGACGATGTAGCTCGCATCGAAACGGGAATCGAGCATGCCGTAAGTCGAGCGCCAGCCGCCCGCCAGACGGGTCTCGATGAAAGCATCGGCAATGCGCCCTGCCCCGAGCCGGTAGAGCTCGGCGGCACCGGCAACGAGCGCCAGTTGCTCGACGAGCAGGCGGGCAGCGCCCTCATCCTGTTCGCAAAGCGCGATCGCGGCGCGCAGCACGTCGATCGTCTTCTTTCCGGCCGGCCCCAGATCGCGCGCAAAACCTGCAAACACCGTCTCGAACAGATCCTTGCCGCGGTTCAGCACACGCAGCACATCGAGCGCCATGACGTTGCCCGACCCTTCCCAGATCGCATTGACCGGCGCCTCGCGATAGTGGCGGGCGATCGGGCGCTCTTCGATGTAACCGCTGCCGCCGATACATTCCATCGCCTCGTAGATCAGCGACGGGGCGATCTTGCAGCACCAGTATTTGGCGACCGGCGTCATGACGCGGGCATAGGCGGCGTCTTCGGCATTGCCACGCGCCTTGTCGAAGGCATCGGCCAGGCGGAAGGAGAGAGCCGTGGCGGCGGCAACATCGAGCGCCATGTCGGCGAGCACGCGCGTCATGATTGGCTGGTTGACCAGCATCTTTCCGAAAACGCTGCGACCGCGGGTGTGGTGCACGGCCTCGGCGAGCGATGCGCGCATAATGCCCGAAGAGGCGAGCGCACAATCGAGCCGCGTCAGCGTCACCATATCGAGAATGGTGCGGATGCCGGCATCGGGACCGCCGAGCAAGAAGCCGAACGTATCGGTGAATTCCACTTCGGACGAAGCATTCGATCGGTTGCCGACTTTGTCCTTCAGGCGCTGGAATTGCAGGCCATTGGCAGAACCATCCTCGAGCAGGCGCGGCACCAGGAAGCAGCCCATGCCCTCCTTGGTCTGTGCCAGCATGATGAAGGCGTCGCTCATCGGCGCGGACATGAACCACTTGTGGCCGGACAGCCGGTAAATGCCTTCGCTGACCTTTTCGGCAGCGGTCTTGTTGGCGCGGACATCGGTGCCGCCCTGTTTTTCCGTCATGCCCATGCCGATCGTCACGGCCGACTTCTGCATGGCCGGACGATTGGATGAATCATATTTGCGCGACAGGATCTTCGGCGCCCAGTCCTTCTGCACGGCCGGCGAGGCCGAGAGAGCGGCAACGGATGCGCTCGTCATCGTCAACGGGCAAAGATGGCCGGATTCCAGTTGCGCCGTCAGATAGAAGCGGGCCGCGCGAACATGGTGGGCCTGATCCTTGGCCTCCGTATCGGCCTGCGGATCCCAGACGGAGGAATGCAAGCCGGACGCCATGGAACGGCGCATAAGCGCGTGCCAGGCGGGGTGGAATTCGACGATATCAAGACGTTCGCCGCGCGGGCCATGGGTGCGCAGCTGCGGCGTGCCTTGGTTTGCCATGCGCGCCAGTTCCTGCGCTTCCGGCGAGGTGACGAAGCGGCCCATGTTTTCAAGGTCTTCACGGATGGTGCGCGGCAGCGTGGCAGTCAGATCGACGATCAGCGGATCGGATCGATAGGCATTGATTCCCGACCAGAGGCTCGGCTGGTTGAGTTCGGCGAGTTTGTCTTCAGTCCGGTTTGCGGAGGTCATAGTTCGCTTCTATTTCATGGACCCGGCAAAGGTAAACCGGAAGTTCGTGATTCGCAGATTTCTGCTCTAGCGGGATTCGACGGAAAATGCATGGGGACATAGGGATTTGCTCACAGTGCAAGCTTGCCCCTTCCCCCTACACTCTTTATAGACCCCGCGAAGACAATAAGAGGCAGGGTCATGGTCTTTTTCCCCCACCGCCACCTCATTGGCATCAAGGGCCTCACCGAGCAGGATATTACCTATCTTCTCGACAAGGCTGACGAAGCCGTCAAGATCAGCCGACAGAGAGAGAAGAAGACGTCGACCCTTCGGGGACTGACACAGATCAACCTCTTCTTCGAGGCATCGACACGGACGCAAGCCTCCTTCGAACTTGCCGGCAAGCGTCTCGGCGCCGACGTGATGAACATGTCGGTCGGCAATTCCTCGGTAAAGAAGGGCGAGACGCTGATCGACACGGCGATGACGCTGAACGCGATGCGGCCCGACGTCTTGATCATCCGCCACTCCAGCGCCGGCGCCGCGGCACTTCTAGCCCAGAAGGTCTCCTGCTCCGTCGTCAATGCCGGCGACGGCCAGCATGAACACCCGACGCAGGCGCTGCTCGACGCGCTGACGATCCGCCGCGCCAAGGGTCGGCTGTCGCGCATCATCGTGGCGATCTGCGGCGACGTCCTGCATTCGCGCGTCGCGCGCTCCAACATCCTTCTTCTGAACGCCATGGGCGCCAGGGTGCGCGTCGTCGCTCCTGCCACGCTGCTGCCGGCCGGCATTGCCGAAATGGGCGTCGAGGTCTTCCATTCGATGAAGGAAGGGCTGAAGGACGCGGATGTGGTGATGATGCTACGGCTGCAGCGTGAACGCATGTCCGGCGCCTTCGTGCCGTCGGTGCGCGAATATTACCATTTCTACGGCCTCGATGCGGAAACGCTGAAGGCGGCGAAGGAAGATGCGCTCGTCATGCATCCGGGGCCAATGAACCGCGGCGTGGAAATTGCCTCCGAAGTTGCTGACGGCCCGCAGAGCGTGATTGCGGAACAGGTGGAAATGGGGGTCGCGGTGCGCATGGCTGTCATGGAGACGCTGCTCGTTTCCCAGAATCAGGGACCCCGCACCGATGGAGTGGGCGCATGAGCAATCTCGTCCTCAAGAACGTTCGCATCATCGATCCTTCCCGCAATCTCGATGAAGTCGGCACCATCATCGTCAAGGACGGCCTGATTGTCGCGGCCGGCAAGGAAGCGCAGAACCAGGGTACCCCCGCAGGGGCTGCCGTGCGTGATTGCACCGGCCTCATCGCAACGCCTGGCCTCGTCGACGCCCGCGTCCATATCGGCGAACCGGGCGGCGAGCACCGCGAAACCATCGCTTCGGCAAGCCGGGCTGCGGCAGCGGGCGGCGTGACCTCCATCATCATGATGCCGGATACGCATCCCGTCATCGACGACATCGCGCTCGTCGAGTTCGTCAAGAAGACGGCACGAGATACGGCCGTCGTCAACGTCTACCCGGCAGCGGCCATTACCAAGGGCCTTGCCGGCGAGGAGATGACAGAAATCGGCCTCTTGATGCAGGCGGGCTCCGTCGCCTTCACCGACGCGCATTCCAGCATCTCCGATACGCAAGTGCTGCGCCGAGTGATGACCTATGCACGCGAATTCGGCGCCGTCATTTCCTGTGCCACGCGTGACAAATATCTTGGCGCCAATGGCGTCATGCATGAAGGCCTGCTTGCAAGCTGGCTCGGCCTCTCCGGCATTCCGAAGGAAGCGGAACTGATCCCGCTCGAACGCGATCTGCGCATCGCCCAGCTGACGCACGGCAATTACCATGCGGCGATGATCTCGGTGCCGGAATCGGTCGAGGCGATCGAGCTTGCCCGCTCGCGCGGCGTGAAGGTCACCTGTGGCGTCTCGATCAACAATCTGGCGCTGAACGAGAACGACATCGGCGAATACCGCACTTTCTTCAAGCTCTATCCGCCATTGCGCTCCGAAGACGACCGGGTTGCAATGGTGGATGCGCTGGCAAAAGGCGCGATCGATATCATCGTCTCCTCGCATGACCCGCAGGATGTCGATACGAAGCGCTTGCCGTTCGCCGAGGCCGAAGATGGTGCGGTCGGACTGGAGACGATGCTTGCGGCAGCGCTACGGCTTTATCACAGCGAGCAGGTCAGCCTGATGCGGCTGATCGATGCCATGTCCACGCGGCCGGCGCAGATCTTCGGCCTCGATGCCGGCACGTTGAAGCCCGGCGCCAAGGCCGATATCGCGCTGATCGATCTCGAAGAACCTTGGCTTGTCTCCAAGGACATGCTTCTCTCCCGCTCGAAGAACACGCCGTTCGAGGATGCGCGCTTCAGCGGGCGAGCCGTTGCGACCTATGTCGGGGGCAAGCTGGTTCACGCATTGCAGGACTGAGGAGGACTGCCCTGCCCTTCGGGCCTTCTCTCGGCAAAAGACTTGGGGAACAAAAATGATATCTGATCTTGTCACCTGGCAGATTACTCTGCCTCTGGCCCTTGCCGCCGTCGTGGTCGGCTACCTGCTCGGCTCTATCCCGTTCGGTCTCATCCTGACACGCGCCGCCGGCCTTGGCGACGTGCGCAGCATCGGCTCCGGCAATATCGGCGCGACCAACGTCCTACGCACTGGCAACAAGAAGCTCGCTGCCGCAACCCTGCTGCTCGATGCGCTGAAAGCCGCTGCCGCCGCCTGGATCATGGCCTATTTCGCGGGTGAGGAAGCGGGCATCATCGCCGGTTTCTTCGCCTTCATCGGCCACCTGTTCCCGGTCTGGATCGGCTTCAAGGGCGGCAAGGGTGTTGCCACCTATATCGGCACGCTGCTCGGCGTCGCACCGCTCATGGTTCTGCTCTTTGCAGCCGTTTGGCTGGGGACTGCCTTTATCAGTCGCTATTCCTCGCTTTCCGCTCTCGTTGCGATGCTTGTCATTCCGGTTGCATTGTGGATATTGGGCGACGAAAAGGTTGCGGCAATCATGGCCATCATGAGCGTCATCTCCTACTGGAAACACAAGGCCAATATCTCCCGTCTGATGAGCGGGACGGAAAGCAAGATCGGGGCTAAGGGGTAATGGACGCGCTCAGCGCAAAGCCAAAAGGAATTGCGCTGACGGAGAGACAGAGGATCGCCTGGCTGCGGCTGATCCGTTCCGACAATGTCGGGCCTGCGACCTTTCGCGATCTCATCAATCATTTTGGTTCGGCGGAAGCCGCGCTTTCCATGTTGCCGGAACTGTCGGCACGTGGCGGCGCGACGCGCTCGATCCGTATTGCCTCCGAGGCTGAAGCATATCGCGAGCTTGAGGCGGCGCAACGCTTCGGCGCCCGCTTCGTCGGCATCGGCGAGCCCGATTATCCGCAGGCGCTGCGCCAGATCGACGCCGCGCCGCCGCTGCTGATGGTCAAGGGCGATCTTTCCGTGCTGAATAGACCGGCGGTCGGCATCGTCGGTTCGCGCAATGCTTCCATCAGCGGCGCGAAGTTCGCGGCGATGATCGCCCGAGACTGCGGCCGGGCCGGCTATGCGGTCGTCTCCGGTCTTGCCCGCGGCATCGATACGGCCGCCCATAGGGCGAGCCTTGATACCGGCACCATTGCCGCAATGGCCGGAGGGCTGGACCAGCCCTACCCGCCTGAAAACGTCGGACTGCTGGAGGAGATATGGAATGGCAACGGGCTTGCCGTCAGCGAGATGCCTTTCGGCTGGGAGCCGCGTGCACGCGATTTCCCCCGCCGCAACCGGCTGATTGCGGGCATTTCGCTCGGCGTCGCGGTCGTGGAGGCAGCCGTTCGCTCCGGTTCGCTTATCACGGCGCGGATGGCCGGCGAATTCGGGCGGCTGGTCTTTGCCGTGCCAGGTTCGCCGCTCGATCCACGCTGCCACGGCACGAACGGCCTTCTGAAGGACGGAGCGATGATCGTCACTTCACCGGAGGATGTCGTGGAAGCGCTTGCGCCGCTCTCCCAGCCCGATCTCTTCTCGCTGCCATCAGCCGAAGAACCGAAGCGCGAAGGTGGCAGGATGTCGCTTCCGCCCGACGAAACGGATCGCACGCTCGTCATCGATGCGCTGGGTCCGACGCCGGCGGAGATCGACGACATCATTCGTCATACCGGTCTCTCGGCTTCCGCCGTCTATCTCGTTCTTCTGGAGCTGGATATGGCCGGGCGTCTCCACCGCCATGCCGGCGGACAGGTTTCAATTTCCATGGCCGACTGAGCCGCCATCGATGCGTGACTGCAGGTCTCCGGCTTCGACACAGGCCATTTCGATGAGATAACAGAGCATCTCCGCATTTTCGCGTTCCGCCATCTGGTGCAGTTCTCCGAGCATCTGCCGGATGAAGGCAACGTTCTCACGCGATGCTTTGAGATCGGTGTTCTTTTCTGCAACCTTGGGGGCCATAATTGTCTCTATGAAATTGGAGAGGGCTGCTTTACCAGGGAGCCCGGACCACACTTCAAAAACGATAGCTTAATCATCCTGAATTGCAATAGATTCAAAATCTCGCAATGGTTGCGACATGCGCCAAAGAGGTAAAATTAAAGCAAACCTCTTGACCGGAGCGAATTCCCTGTCCATGTCGGAGGGCCGGCATTCATGTTGCAGTGCGTGTTGCGCCTGCTTCTTCGCCGGATCGGCATCTTTTTTAGAGAATCATCATGAATGTTGTAGTGGTGGAATCGCCTGCCAAGGCCAAGACGATCAATAAGTATCTGGGTCCAGGATACAAAGTGCTCGCCTCCTTCGGCCATGTGCGCGATCTGCCTGCCAAGGATGGATCAGTTCTTCCGGATCAGGATTTCGAAATGCTGTGGGAAGTGGATGGCGCCTCTTCCAAGCGCATGAAGGATATTGCCGACGCGGTGAAATCTTCCGATGCCCTGTTCCTTGCGACCGACCCTGATCGCGAAGGTGAAGCGATCTCCTGGCATGTGCTCGATCTTCTGAACAAGAAGCGGGTCATTAACGGCAAGCCGGTCAAGCGCGTCGTCTTCAACGCCATTACCAAGAAGGCCGTGCTCGACGCGATGGCCGATCCGCGCGATATCGATGTCCCGCTGGTCGATGCCTATCTGGCACGCCGCGCACTCGATTATCTCGTCGGCTTCAATCTCTCGCCAGTTCTCTGGCGCAAGCTGCCCGGCGCACGTTCGGCCGGCCGCGTGCAGTCGGTTGCGCTGCGCCTCGTCTGCGACCGTGAATCCGAGATCGAACGTTTCATCTCCGAGGAATACTGGAATCTTTCGGCGCTCTTGAAGACACCGCGCGGAGACGAGTTCGAAGCAAGGCTCGTTGCCGCCAATGGCAAGCGGCTGCAGCCGCGCTCGATCGGCAATGGCGAGGAAGCCGGCAAGCTGAAGGCGCTGCTGGAAGGCGCAAGCTATGTCGTCGAAAGCGTCGAGGCAAAGCCGGTCAAGCGCAACCCGGCCCCGCCGTTTACGACTTCAACTTTGCAGCAGGCCGCCTCCTCCAAGCTCGGCTTCTCGGCATCGCGCACCATGCAGATTGCGCAGAAGCTTTATGAGGGTGTGGATATCGGCGGCGAGACCGTTGGTCTCATCACCTATATGCGTACGGACGGCGTTCAGATGGCACCTGAAGCGATCGATGCGGCACGACGCGCCATCGGCGAGCAGTTCGGTGACCGCTACCTGCCGGAAAAGGCACGCTTCTACTCCACCAAGGCGAAGAACGCTCAGGAAGCACACGAAGCGATCCGCCCAACCGATTTTAACCGCTCGCCCGATCGTGTGCGCAAGTTCCTGGATGCCGACCAGATCCGTCTTTATGACCTGATCTGGAAGCGCGGTATCGCCAGCCAGATGGCATCGGCCGAAATCGAGCGTACGACGGCTGAAATCATTGCCGACAACAACGGCCAGAAGGCTGGCCTGCGCGCCGTCGGCTCCGTCATCCGCTTCGACGGCTTCATCGCCGCCTACACCGACCAGAAGGAGGATGGCGAGCAGAGCGACGACGCTGATGACGAGGATGGCCGCTTGCCGGAGATCAATGCGCGCGAGAACCTCGCCAAGCAGAAGATCAATTCCACGCAGCACTTCACCGAGCCGCCGCCGCGTTATTCTGAAGCCTCGCTCATCAAGAAAATGGAAGAGCTCGGCATCGGTCGCCCATCCACCTATGCCGCGACGCTGGCGACGCTGCGCGACCGCGACTATGTGACGATCGACAAGCGCAAGCTGATCCCGCAGGCGAAGGGGCGTCTCGTTACCGCCTTCCTCGAAAGCTTCTTCACCAAGTATGTCGAATATGATTTCACGGCCGACCTCGAAGAGAAGCTCGACCGGATTTCGGCCGGCGAACTGAACTGGAAGCAAGTTCTTCGTGACTTCTGGAAGGATTTCTTCTCGCAGATCGAAGACACCAAGGAACTGCGCGTCACCAACGTTCTGGATTCGCTCAACGAGGCGCTGGCTCCGCTCGTCTTCCCCAAACGCGAAGACGGCAGTGATCCGCGCATCTGCCAGGTCTGTGGCACCGGCAACCTGTCGCTGAAGCTCGGCAAGTACGGCGCCTTCGTCGGTTGCTCGAACTACCCGGAATGCAACTATACCCGCCAGCTCTCCTCCGAAAACGGCGGCGAGGCTGAAGGCGCGGCGCTGAACGAGCCGAAGAGCCTCGGCACCGACCCGACCACCGGCGAGGAACTGACGCTGCGTTCGGGCCGTTTCGGACCTTATATCCAGCGTGGCGACGGCAAGGATGCCAAGCGCTCGTCGCTCCCCAAGGGCTGGAAGCCGGAAGATATCGACTACGAGAAGGCGATGGCGCTGATCTCTTTGCCGCGCGATATCGGCAAACATCCGGAAAGCGGCAAGATGATCTCATCCGGGCTCGGTCGCTACGGGCCGTTCCTGCTGCATGACGGCACCTATGCCAATCTGGAAAGCATCGAGGACGTCTTCTCGGTCGGCCTCAACCGCGCTGTGACGCTGATTGCCGAAAAACAGGCCAAGGCGCCGGGCGGAGGCCGCGGCACGCCAGCAGCCCTCAAGGAACTCGGCGATCATCCTGACGGTGGTGCGATCACCGTTCGCGATGGCCGCTATGGCCCCTATGTCAACTGGGGCAAGGTCAATGCGACGCTGCCGAAGGGCAAGGATCCGCAGGCCATCACCGTCGAAGAGGCGCTGGTGCTGATTGCGGAAAAGGCAGGCAAGGCTCCGGCCGGCAAGACCAAGGCCAAGTCGGCAGCAAAGCCGAAGTCGGCAGCGAAGCCGAAAACTGCCGCAGCCGAGGCCAAGACGACGAAGACCGCCGCAAAGCCGAAGGCAACCAAGGCAAAAGCGCCGGCGAAAACGAAAAAGAGCTGAGAGTGGCGAGAGAACCGCGCGAGACTACGAGAGCCATGGGCAAGCGCCCGGGAAAATTCGGACGCGCGAGCAGGGAACCTGCGCCTGAGCCGCTGAACATCGTGCACGGCATACTGCCGCCGCGCGAAGTCATTCTGCGCTTCATCGCAGAACATCCGCAGAAAGCCTCCAAGCGCGAGCTCGCCAAGGCCTTCGGGCTGAAAGGCGAAAGCCGCGTCGAGCTCAAGCGCCTGCTGCAAGAATTGGAGCAGGAAGGCATGTTGCAGAAGACCCGCAAGTCGCTGATCCGGCCTGGTGCGCTGCCGCCCGTCACCGTGCTCGACATCACCACGCGCGACAAGGATGGCGAGTTGATCGGCCGCCCGGCCGAATGGCCGGAGGATCAGGGTGTGGCCCCTGCCGTTGCCATTCGCCAGCAATCGCCAGCGGGCCGTCAGGGCAAGGGCAAGGCGCCGGTTGCTGGCATGGGTGACCGTATCCTTGCCAAGATATTCCCGGCTGTCGACCGCGGCGGCCCGGCCTATACCGCCCGCATCATCAAGGTGATCGACAAGCGCCGTGGCGCCAGCATGGGCGTCTTCAAGGATGCGCCGGGTGGCGCCGGACGCCTGCTGCCCATCGACAGGCGCGGCGAGGAAATGCTGATCGACCCCGACTACAAGGGCGATGCCAAGGATGGCGATCTGGTCGAGGTGGAAATTGCGCGTCTCGGCCGTTTCGGCCTGGCTCGTGCCAAGGTGCTTTCGGTCATCGGCTCCGTCGCTTCGGAAAAGGCGATCTCGATGATCGCCATCCATGCGCATGGCATTCCGCATGTCTTCTTACCGGCCGCAGTCGCAGAAGCCGATGACGCCAAGCCTGCCACCATGTCTCATCGGGAAGACTGGCGCGACATGCCGCTGATCACCATCGATCCTGCCGACGCCAAAGACCATGACGACGCCGTCTATGCCGAGGAGGATCCGTCCGAGGACAATGCGGGCGGCGTGATCGTCACTGTCGCAATCGCCGACGTTTCCTGGTATGTGCGGCCGAATTCGCCGCTCGACCGGGAAGCGTTAAAGCGTGGCAACTCGGTCTATTTCCCGGATCGGGTCGTGCCGATGCTGCCGGAACGGATTTCCAACGATCTCTGCTCGCTGAAGGAAGGCGTGGACCGCCCTGCCCTTGCGGTGCGCATGGTCTTCTCGAAGGACGGCCGCAAGATCGGGCATACCTTCCATCGCATCATGATGAAGAGCGCGGCCAAGCTCTCCTACCAGCAGGCACAGGCGGCAATCGACGGCAAGCCCGACGACAAGACCGGGCCGATGCTGGGGCCGATCCTCAAGCCGCTCTGGCACGCCTACGAGACGATGAAACGCGGCCGCGACCGGCGCCAGCCGCTCGAGCTCGACATGCCCGAGCGCAAGATCCTGCTGAAGCCCGATGGCACAGTCGACCGGGTCTTCGTGCCGCCACGTCTCGATGCGCATAAGCTGATCGAAGAAATGATGATCCAGGCGAACGTCGCGGCTGCCGAGACGCTGGAGAAAAAGCGCCAGCCGCTGATTTACCGTATCCACGATACGCCAACGCTTGCCAAACAGGAGGTGCTGCGCGAGTTCCTCGCTACCCTCGGCATCTCGCTTGCCAAAGGCGGCAACATGCGCGCCAATAGCTTCAACGGTATCCTCGCCAAGGCTGACAACACGCCACACCAGACAATGGTCAACGAGATGGTACTGCGCTCGCAGAGCCAGGCGATCTACAGTCCTGAAAATATCGGCCATTTCGGCCTGAACCTCATGAAGTATGCGCACTTCACTTCGCCGATCCGCCGTTATGCCGACCTTATCGTGCATCGTGCGCTGGTAAGCTCGCTCGGCTTCGGCGAAGGCGGCATCACGCCGGACGAGGAAGCGACGCTCGACGATATCGCCGCCGAAATCTCCACTTTCGAGCGCCGGGCGATGGCCGCAGAGCGCGAGACCGTCGATCGCCTCATCGCTCATCACCTTGCCGGTCGTGTCGGCCAGGAATTTGAAGGACGCGTTTCAGGCGTTACCAAATCCGGCCTGTTTATCCTGCTGCCGGACTATGGCGCAGACGGTTTCATCCCTATATCTACGCTCGGCACTGACTATTTCATCTATGACGAAGCGCATCAGGCGCTATCGGGCGAAAAGACGGGTCTCGGCTATCGCCTCGGCGACGATGTGACGGTGCGGCTGGCAGAGGCGATCCCGCTTGCCGGCGCACTGCGCTTCGAGATGCTGAGCGAGGGACGCAAGATGCCGACGGCTGTGCGCTCCTTCCACAAGGCGGGGCGACGCGATGCAAGCCGCGCCCGCAAGAAGATCGGAACGAGGCCGCCGCGCGGGCGGCGCTGAAGCAATTCCAGCAAAAGTGCGCAGCGGTTTTGCGTTCGGAATTGCGTGAAGAGAAAGAGACGGAGCCTTTCCATATTTCGAAGAAAAATGGAAAGGCTCCGGTTCCGGGAAGAGGAAGATCGATGAGCACACCGACAGACGAGGTCGTCCGCTACGGGGATACGCCCGATGTCGAGCGCCCGCTCGGACGCTCCATCATGCGCGGCATGCTGAACCGGTGCCCGGCCTGCGGCAGCGGCAAACTGTTTCGCGCTTTTCTAAAGCCGGTCGATCATTGCGCCGCCTGTGGCGAGGCGATGTATCACCAGCGCGCCGACGACCTGCCGCCCTATCTCGTCATCCTCGTACTCGGCCATGTCGTCGTCGGTGGGTTCATGCTGACAGACATGACCTTCGTGCTGCCGGTCTGGGTGCATCTCGCCATCTGGACACCGATCACCATCATCACGGCGCTCGTCTCGATCCAGCCGATCAAGGGCGGCGTCATAGGCTTGCAGTGGGCGCTGAAGATGCATGGTTTCGGCGGCCATGATGACGAACCTGATGATTACGACGTACCCGGTCGGCAAGCTTGAACACCTTCACCTTCCAGACATATTTCGCGTGTAGTGGCAGCGGCCAGAGCGCCATGGCCGATAGCCGACTATCTGCAGAGGAACGATACGCTCATCATTTCTTGTACGGGGAAAGCTTATACTCAAGAAATCGCCGGCGGATGCCAGAACTATTGTGAAACCCTGCCCGTCACTAGGATTTGGCATGCCTATGTCTTTCTATGTGGCTCCAGACGGACGATTCGTCCGCATACTTCTCTAAGGATGGATAAATGTCTCAGCCGAGGAACGGCACACCGGGCGATGTCGAGGAAATCCATTGGCCTTCTCTGGTGGCAGCCGTCTCGTCGATCTCCGCCGTCGGTATCGCGATTGGCCTGGGACTTCCTCTGCTCAGCATTATCCTCGAAAAGCGCGGCATTTCCTCCACCCTCATCGGCCTCAATACCGCGATGGCCGGTATCGCGGCGATGGTGGCAGCGCCGATCACCACCAAGCTCGCGCATAAATACGGTGTGGCGCCTACGATGATGTGGGCGGTGCTGATCTCGGCGCTCAGCGCGCTCGGCTTCTACTATGCGCAGGACTTCTGGATGTGGTTTCCGCTGCGTTTCGCCTTCCACGGCGCGACGACCACACTCTTCATCCTCTCTGAATTCTGGATCAATGCGGCCTCACCGCCGGCCAAACGCGGCTTCGTGCTCGGCATCTACGCGACGGTCCTCTCACTCGGCTTTGCTGCCGGCCCGCTGATCTTCTCCCTCCTCGGCAGCGACGGGATCCTGCCCTTCCTGGTCGGCGCCGGCGCGATCCTGCTTGCCGCCATCCCCATCTTCATCGCCCGCTATGAAAGCCCTGTTCTGGATGAAAAGCCGGAACTGCACTTCATGCGTTACGTCTTCCTGGTGCCGACCGCCACGGCTGCCGTGTTCATCTTCGGCGCGGTGGAAGCCGGCGGTCTCTCGCTCTTTCCGATCTTTGCGGTGCGCGCGCATTTCACCGAATCGCAGGCAGCCCTGCTGCTCACCATGATGGGTGTCGGTAACGTCATCTTCCAGATCCCGCTCGGATTGCTTTCGGATCGCATCAAGGACAAACGTCCCCTGCTGGCGCTGATGGCACTGACCGGTTTCGTCGGAACGATGATGCTCCCGGTCCTCGTCAATAACTGGATTCTCATGGCCGGACTTCTGCTTTTCTGGGGCGGCTGCGTCTCCGGCCTCTACACGGTCGGCCTCAGCCATCTTGGCTCGCGACTGACAGGCTCGGACCTTGCGGCGGCCAATGCGGCCTTCGTTTTCTGTTATGCCGTCGGCACCGTTGCGGGCCCCCAGGTGATCGGTGCTGCCATCGATGTTGCCGGAAATAACGGTTTTGCCTATGCAATTGCCGGTTTCTTCGGGCTTTATGCCTTGCTCGCCGGCATAAGACTGCTTTTCCTCGGAAAGCGGGCTTGACTTTTCGGGCTAGATTCGTAGTTTCGCGCCAGAATTTGCCGTGGAGCCTATCCGGCTTTCCACGGCTTTCATTTTCTTAAAGGCAGGACGACCATGGCCAAGGCTACCACTATCAAGATCAAGCTTCTGTCGACGGCCGACACCGGTTTCTTCTACGTCACGACGAAGAACAGCCGTACGATGACGGACAAGATGACGAAGACCAAGTACGACCCGATTGCCAAGAAGCACGTCGAGTTCAAGGAAACCAAGATCAAGTAATTACCTGATCTCATGGCTCTTTCAAAAAGCGCGCGCCTCCGGGTTGCGCGCTTTTTGTTTGCACTGGAGCTAACCACAATGTTAGCGCAAACAAAGAAAAACGCCGCCCTTCCATCTTCGGGAAGTGACGGCGTTTTTACGAAAAGGGGGTCGGCCAGCATGCAAAACGGCACGAGGAACCGTTTAAGATTGCGTACCAGCCGACCGACCCCACGACCCAGGAGATGCGGCGGACCTGAGCATCATGGGGTATCGACAGCTCCTCCATGGGAGCGTTTTCTGTTCTGAGCCGATAATTTGCGCAAAAATGAAAGAAAATCAACAAATTCTTAATGGTAAAATTTTCGAGTATGATTCTATGGTTAAAAGTCCAGTTTTGGCACGTGTAAAGACGCAACCAAGTCTCTTTTACCAAAAGGACAATATTTGATATCAGCAAGAATTTCAGAAATATATTACAATAATACCTCAGATCCTTCCCTTACGTAAGGTACCGGCGTTACGTTTTGCGAAATACGATTTACACAGGCCAGACAATCCGGATGCAACTATAGTCCGCTCTTCTTGTCGCGTTCGCCACCTCTAGCTTCCGGGAGCAGGCGATACGTGTTATCGGAAGAAACACGCTTTAAAGTCCATTTTTGGGCTATCGGGTTGAAAAACCGGCTCCTTCGTTGCAGCCAACAATATTAAATATTCGTAAGGTACAGCTGCTCCCAGTGGATAACCGAAAGCGGCGCGTTACGGAACGCCATGTTGTCAGGCGGCCGAGGCCACGACGCGATTGCGCCCGGTATTCTTGGCCTCATAGAGCGCAAGGTCTGCCTGCTTCATGAGCTGGCCGGGCGTTATGACCGAGGATATGCGCGAGGATATGCCGAAGGAGGCCGTAATATTCAGCGTTTCACCCGACGACTTCAGCAGGAACGGCGTGCTTTCGATGGCTGCGCGCAGGCGTTCGGCAACGGCTGCGGCAACTTCCGGCGAGGTGTCCGGCATCACGACGACGAACTCCTCCCCGCCGTAACGGCAGGCAAGATCAGCGCCGCGGACGGTCGAACGCACGCGATTTGCGAATTCCTTCAGCACCTGGTCGCCGCCATCATGGCCATAGGTGTCGTTGACCTGCTTGAAGCGGTCGATATCGGTGATCAGTACCGAGAGCGGCCGGCCGCGAGCCATCGAACGATTGAAGAGCACGTTGAGATGGTTGTCGAGATAACGGCGGTTATTGAGACCGGTCAGCGGATCGGTGACAGCGAGTTCGATCGTCTGCTTGACGCTGGCGCGCAGGCGGTCGTTATAGCGCTTGCGGCGGATCTGCGTCAGGCTGCGGGCGACCAGCTCGTTCGGATCGACAGGGCGCACGATATAGTCATTGACGCCGAGATCGAGCGCACGGATGACCATCTCGTCGGCGCCCTGCTCCGTGACGATCAGGATCGGCAGGAAACGGGTCCGCTCCAGCGAGCGGAATTGCGAGCAGAGACGCAGCGGATCGTATTCATCGAAATTGGCGTTGACGATGACGAGTTCGAAGGCGCTCTCGGCAGCTTCGAAAAGAGCGGCCTGTGGATCGGAGATGGCGACCACGTCTGCAACAGGCTTCAGCGTTTTGATGATGCGTTCCTGCGAGTTGGCACGGCCGTCGACCAGCAACACTTGTCCCGTCTCGTCGGCGCGTCCGTCGCCGGTGCGCATCAACTCGTCCATACCCATCGTATGGGCGGTCTCGGCGCGCACGCGCAGTTCGTCACTCAGTGTCTTCAGGCGCAGCAGGCTTTTTACGCGGGAGATGAGCTGCAGGTCGTTGACGGGCTTCGTCAGGAAGTCGTCGGCACCGGCCTTCAGGCCACGCACGCGGTCGGCCGACTGGTCGAGCGCGGTGACCATGACGACGGGAATATGGGCGGTCTTCGGATTGGCCTTCAGCCGCTCGCAGACTTCGAAACCGTCAATGCCGGGCATCATGATGTCTAGCAGGATGAGATCGACCTGGTTGCGGTCGCAGATCGCCAGTGCCTCGTAGCCGTCGGCCGCAGTCAGCACGTCGAAATATTCGGCCAGCAGCCGCGCTTCGAGCAGCTTCACATTTGCCGGAATATCATCAACAACCAATATTCGCGCAGTCATGAATCTTTTTTCCGATGCCTCAGGCGTCGCCCAAATAAGTCTTGATCGTCTCAATGAATTTCGGAACGGAGATCGGCTTCGAGACATAGGCCTCGCAGCCACCCTGTCTGATCCGCTCCTCGTCGCCCTTCATGGCAAAGGCCGTGACGGCGATGACCGGGATCACATGCAGTTCATCATCTTCCTTCAGCCACTTGGTGACTTCGAGGCCTGAAACTTCCGGAAGCTGAATATCCATAAGAATAAGATCGGGACGATGTTTGCGCGCAAGATCAAGCGCTTCCATGCCATTGCGGGTCTGGATCGTGGTATAGCCTGAGGCCTCGATGAGGTCGCGAAAGAGCTTCATGTTGAGCTCGTTATCTTCTACAATCATCACCTGTTTGGGCATGATCAGCTGTCCCTACGTCCGCTCTTGAAGCCAAATGTCCATGATAAAGACATTAGCTGACAAATGGCTCCATGAAACCGATAGTGCAAGCTACCGGTATTTGGTTGAAGAAAAGGTAACTCGACCACCGCAATGCAAAGCAATTTCAAGACTTCGAAACAACTTGCGGCGACAGCAGATCCGCAAGAAACGGCCATCGCCGTCCTTGGCTGGCTTGCGAACGACCCGGATCTCTTCGGTCGCTTCCTGGCATTGACAGGGGTGGAACCGCAGCAAGTGCGCAATGCCATCAACGATCCCGGCTTTCTCGCCGGTATGCTGGATTTCCTTATGAACCATGAGCCGACGGCGATCGCCTTCTGCGAGGCGACGAACACGACACCGGAAGCGCTGACCGCGGCGTGGCGCCACTTCTCGCCGCCCGGCCTCGACTCCGGGGAATACTGATCGTGAGCAACAGCGCCGAATTCGACATTTCGCATATCCGTCTTGGCGACAGGCCGCTCATCGTCTGCGATGTCGATGATGTGGTGCTGCAATTCATCGATCCTTTTCAGCTGTATCTCAAAAGTCTCGGCCACGAATTTCTGCCGCGCTCCTTCCGCCTTCACGGCAACATCGTCTCCCTGGCCGACGGGCTTGCGCTTGAGGATCAGCATGTCAGTCGGCTGATCCTGGAATTCTTCGAGGCCCAGGAAAGCTGGCAGACGCCTATCGATCCCGTCGTTTCGACGCTCGAACGCTTGTCTGATGATGCCGACGTCCTGTTCCTCACCGCGATGCCACCGCAGTTTTCCGCCCATCGTCGTCGCCTTCTCGACAGCGCGGGCCTCACCTTCCCGTTGCTTGCCAGCGAACAGCCAAAGGGACCGATCGTGCAGGCGCTGCATGGCGGTCGCGATCTTCCAGTCATCTTTATCGATGATATGGCGCGCAACCTGCATTCCGTGAAGGAGCATGTGGCAGATTGCCTGCTCATCCATCTCATGCCTGACACACCCGTTCACCGTTTCGCGCCAGCCGCCGCCGAGGATATCGCGCGGGCAAGAGACTGGTCTCATGCCGCCGAGCTCATCGACCAACATCTTGCGGCACACGCGATCAGGCGTGCAAATCCAGCCGCATGAGCGGCCGGCCATCCTTGCGCCGCGCGATCGTCTCGAAACCGGCCGTATCGAAAATCGCCGTCGAGCCGATGCAAAGCGTGACAGATTTCGACTGCTTCACATAGTCGATAGGACAGGCTTCCAGCAGCCGCGCGCCCTGGCCGCGGGCATAATCGATGGCGCCAGCAAGCAATCTGTGGCTCAAGCCTTTTCCGCGCAGCTTCGGCAACAGGAAGAAGCAACTGACTGCCCAGATCGCGGGATCATGAGCGTCACCCTCCTCGAGCGGCCGCGAGACCGTTCGCGGCGAATTGAACTGCGGCACGTCGTGGCGCGGCCCCACCTGAACCCAGGCCACAGGCTCGCCCTCGATATAACAGAGAATGCCCGGCGGCGGTCCCGACGCAATGCGGTCCTGTATATGGGCTTTGCGCTCCGAAGGCTCCATCTTCGTGCGGACGGCATGCGGAAGACGCAGCGCCACGCACCAGCAATGATAGAAGGCGCCCTGCGGGCCGAACAGCTTTTCGAAATCGCCCCAGCGCTCGGCCGTGACAGGCTCGAAACGAAGATCGATATCCACGGCCAAGCTCTCCTCCCTCTCTTGAGACTCGAAAGCTTAGGGCGTAATGTTGCAATGTTCAACCTTTGTTCTCACCATGGCGCCTGCATCTGACAAGACACCCGGCTTCTGTCGCGACTGCCTTGCCGAGCAGAGGGGAGACGCGCGCCGCTGCCATGCCTGCGGCAGCCCGCGCCTTGTGCGCCACAAAGAACTCTATGATCTGACACTCGCGCATATCGACTGCGACGCTTTTTATGCCGCTGTGGAAAAACGCGACAATCCTGAGCTTGCCGACAAGCCCGTGATCATCGGCGGCGGCAAGCGTGGTGTCGTCTCAACTGCCTGTTATATCGCCCGCATCCACGGCGTACGCTCGGCCATGCCGATGTTCAAGGCGCTGGAAGCCTGCCCGCAGGCGGTCGTTATCCGCCCGGACATGGAGAAATATGTTAAGGTCGGGCGGCAGGTCCGTGCGTTGATGCAAGAGCTGACGCCGCTTGTGCAGCCGCTCTCCATCGATGAGGCCTTCCTGGAACTCGGCGGCACGGAACGGCTGCATCACGATCCGCCGGCCCGCACGCTGGCGAAGTTTGCCCGCCGCGTCGAGAAGGAAATCGGCATTACCGTCTCGGTTGGTCTTTCCTATTGCAAATTCCTCGCCAAGGTCGCCTCCGACCTGCAGAAGCCGCGTGGTTTTTCCGTCATCGGGCAAGAGGAAGCAGTCGAGTTTCTGGCCCCTCGCCCGGTGACGACCATCTGGGGCGTCGGCAAGGCTCTTGCCGCGACGCTTGAGGCAGACGGCATCCGCACGATCGGCCAGTTGCAGCAAATGGAGGAGAACGACCTGATGCGCCGGTATGGCAGCATCGGCCAGCGGCTTTCCCGCCTATCACGCGGCATCGACGACCGCGAGGTGCATATCAACGATGCCGCCAAGAGCGTTTCGGCCGAAACCACCTTTTTCGAAGATATTTCGCGTCATGACGATCTGGTGCCGATCCTGCGCAATCTCTCGGAAAAGGTCTCCTGGCGGCTGAAGAAGAGCGGCATCGCCGGCCAG
Organism: Rhizobium viscosum; assembly: GCF_014873945.1. Lineage (NCBI taxonomy): Bacteria > Pseudomonadati > Pseudomonadota > Alphaproteobacteria > Hyphomicrobiales > Rhizobiaceae > Rhizobium > Rhizobium viscosum. The sequence goes on from NZ_JADBEC010000001.1 coordinate 399,132, forward strand.
ACGGTCGTGCTGAAGATGAAGACGGCCGATTTCAAATCACGCACCCGCAACCGGCGCCTTGAAGACCCGACACAACTGGCCGACAAGATCTTCCGCACAGGGCTCGACCTTCTGGAGAAGGAAACGGACGGCACGAAATTCCGCCTGATCGGCATTGGCGTTACCGATCTCGGCGATGCCGGCCGCGCCGACCCGCCCGATCTCATCGACCAGCAATCCGGCAGGCGCGCGGCGGCGGAAGCTGCCATGGACAAGTTGCGCGACAAGTTCGGCAAGGGCACGGTCGAAACCGGCTATACTTTTGGCGGCAAGGGGAGCCGCTAGCCTACAGCATCGGCCCGAAAATCAGAATCGATTTTCGAAAAGCCTGATGCGTAGATTCAAAGAGTTAGAGCGTCCTTTGTGCGTCCGAATGGACACATGGTGCTCTAGGCCGGCACCGTTACCATTTCCTGCAGCGCCGCCTCCCTGTTCTTCGCAGCCTGCGCATAACCGGGTTCGATCGCGATGGCACGATCATAGCTTTCCAACGCCTCATCGTGGCGCCCCAATCGCCGTAAGACATTGCCGCGATTGTTGAGGGCGATGGCGTGGCGGGCATCGAGAGCGATTGCCCGATCGTAGCTTGCAAGCGCCTGATCGAAATTCGAAAGCCGCGCTTGGATATTGCCGCGATTGCAATAGGCCGAGGCAGATGTTGGTTTCGCCTCGATCGCCTTGTCGACGCAGACTGCTGCGCCACGCAGATCGCCCTTCTGCAAGAGCAGCAATGCCAGATGCTGCAGAGCATCGAAATGATCTGGCACGACTGAGATCACGTCGCGATAGCCAGCTTCCGCAGCAGCAAGATCGCCGGCCCGATGACGGCCGGCGGCGGCACTGAAATGGGCTTCGGGATCACCGGTCAGCCTCGGCCGCTGCTCCGCCTCGATTTTCGCGAGCAATGAGGTGGCTTGTGCATGTTTCTCGTCGACGGCCAGGATTTGCCGGCAGCAGAGTTCAGCGGCGGTCGGGTTTCCATTCCCGAAGAAATGCATCGCCTGATGCATGGCGATACCAAGCGAGTGCGGATCGAGACGGTCGCCGATATTGCGGCCGGTGAGCGTGGAGATCTGCAGCTTCTCGACGATATGATGCTCCGACCCGAGTAGATCCTTATAGCTGTAATTGCCGGTGCCCATGTCGTAGATGCGGTAGCCATTCTCGATCGCCCAGCGCAGATTGTAGCAGTGGAGCATGAAGCCGGGGCTGATCGAGTGGCGGAAGGTCAGGTCGCGGCTTCCGAGGAAACACATCATCGACTTGCGGTAGGGATCCAGGAAGATGATGAAGGTACCGACCGGCTTGTCCTGATGCCAGAGGATCGGCATGAAGACCGTGCCATGCTCGATGCAGGCCGGCAGCATATGACGGCTGCTGTCGAGAATGAACTTTCCGTAGCGCGGCTGGCGCTCGCCCCATTGCAGGTTCCACATCTCGTAAAAGAGCCCCAGATCGCGCTCCATCGTCTCGGGCGTGACGTGAGTGATGCGCAGCTCGTTTTGCGGTGCGACGAGATCGCGCAGTGCCTTTCGCGCATTGCGCCGGGTCTTCGAGCCGAAACGCTCATCGACAAAGGTTTCGAAATCGTCGCCGAGCGGGACATAGACATAGACGTCGTGGTCAATGTTTTCACCGACCGAGGTGATATGCGGCCGGCGAGCGACCTTTCTCTTTGAAAATTCGGAAACAGGAAAGGCTTCGAGGAGCGCTTTCAGCCTCTCCTTGGAGATGTAGACATCGTCGAGATCGAGATGTTTCCAGTTGAAGGTCTGCAGGCAATCGGCAAAGGCGCTGAGCGCCGCTTCGGCATCTTCCAGACGTGTCAGGAGACCGTTATAGCCGGCATAGGGCGTGCCGCCGAGCCGCAGGATATTGACGAGGCCCTGCCCTTCCTCGAATTCGACATGCAGCTGGACAGACAGAAAGGCGACATATCGCTCATCCTCCTCCTGCCGCTTGACTGCGAGAACGAACCACGAGGCGCGTCGCTCCAGCCACTTGGCGATCCAGTGCCAGGAGAGGAAGTAGTTCCCCTCCGGATCGGCAGCGTATACCTCGTTCCAATTATCTTTCAGGGCATGCAGATCATCGAACGCAGAAACAATATCGACATGCATTTCCAAGTCTCCCCCAAGACTTCCAGTATTTTAGATTTGCATAAAATTGAATATCCCACAATCTCGTGATCAAAGCGCCGCCGTGTATTCAAGCCTTCGTTAAACTTCGCGTGCTTAACTCGCGTCGTTTTTTGTGCATGTGGTGTATTGCGTCATGTCTGTGCGTGTGAGCGTTCTTATCGGGTTGCTGTCGGCAACCGCTCTTGTCCATCCGGCTTTTGCAGCAGACTCGCGCACGCTGCAGATTTTCGTGTCCAAGGATAAGCAGTCGCTGGCCGTCTATGACGGTGCGGAGGTCGTGGCGACCTCCAAGATCTCGAGCGGCAAGGACGGGCACACGACGCCGAGCGGCATCTTCTCCGTCATCGAGAAGCAGAAGTACCACGAATCCAACATCTATTCGAACGCGCCGATGCCCTTCATGCAGCGGCTGACATGGTCCGGCATCGCGCTGCACGAGTCTAATTCCGTGCCGCGCTATCCGGCCTCGCATGGCTGCGTGCGCATGCCGGGCGAATTTGCCAAATCGCTCTACAAGATGACCGAGATGGGCGTGCCCGTCATCATCACGGATAGTGAGCTGACGCCTGAGCCGATAGATCATCCGACCCTATTCCGCCCCGATCGGCCCGAGCCGGCACCACTACTATCGGACGTGGAACTGCGGCCCGCCATAGGTGACACGAAGACGCAGGTGCAGGTCGCCATGAACGAGACGACGGCTGCCCTGCCGATGCCGCAGTTCCAGCTGCAGGCGCCCGCTGCGGATACCGCGCCGATCAGCATGCTGATGACGCGCCGGACGCTGCGTGAAAACGTCATCGATATCCAAACCCTGCTGAACCAGCTCGGCTTTGCCGCGGGCGAACCTGACGGGCTCGCCGGCCCTGCAACCGTTCAGGCCATCAATGCGTTCAAGGCGCTGCGGCCAACGGAATTTGCCCGTGACAAGGGCCTGATCACGGATACTCTCCTCAGGGAAGTTTACGCTGCGGCAGGCAAAGGCGAACCTCCGAATGGCGTCATCATGGTGCGGCAGGATTTCAAGCCGCTCTTCGAGGCGCCCATTAGCATTGCCGATCCGGGCCTTGCTCTCGGCACGCACTTTTTCTCACTGCACTCGGTCGATGATGCGGCCGGCACGGCGGATTGGCTGGGCGTAACGCTGGAAAACAACCTGTCCCGCGAGACGGTGAAGCGGCTCGGCATCGTCAATCAGGAAAGTTCCATCATCAGCGGCCGGCCAATCGCCAGAGCACTCAGCCGCATCTCAATGTCTGAAGAAACCCGTCACCGGATCGATGCACTGATCTCGCCCGGCTCGACGCTGACAATATCAGATACCGGCCTCGGATCCGAAACCGGAAAAGGCACGGGATTCATCACCATCACCCGCGAGAGCTAAGGCCTACCAAAGCTTCTCATTGGCGCGTTCGTCGTAGCTTCGGCGGGCAGCGATGATCTTAGCCTGGTTTGTCTCCGTCCAGACGACAAGCGCCTTGATCGTGTCGTGCAGCGTGCAGCCGAGCTCCGTGAGCGCGTAATCAACCCTTGGCGGAACGACGGGATAAACTGTCCGCTCGATCAGCCCGTCACGCTCGAGCTGACGCAATGTCGTTGTCAACATGCGCTGGCTGATTCCGTCGATGCTCTTGCGCAATTCGGTAAAGCGCAAAGTGCGCTTTTCCAACAGGGCGATAACCAGCAGCGACCATTTATCGGCAATGCGATCCAGAATCTGGCGCACCTCGCATCCCATTGATGGACGTCGTAATCGCGGCCGGTGCTGCAGCAGTCACTCGGTGAGTTTGAAGTGCCTTCTTCCATGGGTTCGAACTTATGCCTTATGTCAGCCTTGGTTACAATAGGGAACCGAGGATCAATATGTAACCATTCTCGCTCTTCCCTGCTTCACGGACAAGGAAATCATGATGTCTACAAGTCCTCACCTGACAGCGGAGAGTGGAAGAATGAGCGCCGGTGCCGCCGGCATGCTCGCCGTGCTCTGCGGCGCAATCTTTCTCGAAGGCGTCGATGCGGCCATGCTCAATATCGCGCTTCCCTCGATCCGGGCCGAACTCGGTCTTTCGACCACCACGCTGAGCGCTGTGGTTTCGGCCTATGTGCTTGCCTATGCCGGGCTGATGCTGCTTGGCGGGCGCGTCGCCGACATGTACGGCAAGCGCAAGGTCTTCCTGACGGCGCTGACCGTTTTCCTGCTGTTCTCCGGCCTCGGCGGCTTTGCGACCGAGGGCTGGATGCTGCTGACGGCTCGCTTCGTGACGGGTGCAGCGGCCGCCTTCATGACGCCCGCCGGGCTTGCGCTTATCAATGGCAGCTTTCCCGTGGGACCGCAGCGCAACCGGGCGGTGCTGATCTATGCCGGCACGGCATCGGCCGGCTTCTCCCTCGGCCTCGTCATTGGCGGACTTCTGTCCGCCGTCGGCTGGCGGTGGGTGTTCTTCGCACCGGTCATCTTCTCCGCCATCCTGCTCGTTGCCGGTATGAAGCTGATCGTGGAAGACAGGCAAGAGACCGGCCCACGCCAGAGATTCGACATTGCCGGTGCGGTAACCCTGACCGGCGCCATGCTGCTTGCCGCCTATACGCTGACGCGGCTGGAACATGCGACCAGTGAACTAATCTGGACAATTGCGATAGCGGGCGCGAGCGCAGTGCTCTGGCTCGCCTTCATCCTCATCGAACGCTATTCACGGGCGCCGCTGGTGCGGCTCGGGATCTTCCGGTCTGCTTCCCTGGTGCGATCCAACCTCGGAGCGATGCTCTTCACCGGCGCCTTCTTCGGCTTCCAGTTCATCGTCTCGCTCTACCTGCAGGAACTGCTCGGCTGGTCCTCCTTCGAAACCAGCCTAGCCCTCATCGTCATCGGCATGGACGCCATTCTGGCGCCGCTGCTGACGCCCCTGCTTGTTGAGCGCTTCGGCAATGGACGCGTGGTGCTTGGCGGCTTTGCTTTTGCCGTCGCGGGCTACGCGTTCTTCCTTGGTATGGGGCTCGACTGGACCTATGCGGCAATGCTGCCGTCGACGATCCTGCTCGGCCTGGCCTTCTCGCTCGGCTACGGCCCGCTGACGATCATTGCGACTGAAGGTATTGCCGAAAACGAACAGGGACTGGCAAGCGGGCTGGTGAATACATCGTTCCAGTTCGGCGCAGCACTCGGTCTCTCCGCCGTCAGCGCCGTCGGCACACTTGCTCTCGGCGATGGAGACAGCCCGTCCGAACGCCTGGAAGCGCTGCGCGCCGCCTTGCTGGTACCGGTCGCAGCAACGGTGATCGGCATGGCCATCATGGGCTTTAGCAGAGGCCGCTGTGCGGATGCATCCTGCCGACTGCAGGCCAGCTGAAAAACAGGCGATCGGCGCACTGCCGGTCGCTCTCTTCGTTCAGACGAGTTCGACGTCCACGACACCAGGAGCTGCCCGCAAAGCGGCTGCGATTTCCGGCGTGATACGATACTTGTCAGAAAGCACCACTTCGACCTCGCGTTTGCCCTCCTCCTTGATGACGATGAAGGAGACGAGGCCGTCGCCCTTGGCGTTCAGATGTGCGGCAACGGCGCGTAGCGGGCCGGAGTCGCGCACATAGACGCGCAGCGCCTTCTGCATCTGCAGCGACTTTTCCTCCAGCGACTGGATGGTCTGCAGACGCAGGCTGACACCTTCCGGCCGCTCTTCGCCGATAGCGGTGATGACGAAGGATTTTCCGGGCTCCAGTATGTCACGATACTGGTTCAGCATTTCGGAGAAGAGCACGGCCTCGTATTGGCCGGAGGAATCCGAGAAGACGATGATACCCATCTTGTTGCCGGTGCGCGTCTTGCGCTCCTGCTTGGAAATGACCGTGCCTGCCAGTCGCCCGTTCGCGGCACCCTGCTTCACCGCGGTGGAGAAATCGGCGAAGGTCTGGACGCGCATCTTCTGGAGGATGTTGTTGTAGCTGTCGAGCGGATGGGCGGTCAGGTAGAAGCCGAGGACCTGGAATTCCTTGAGCAGCCGCTCGGAGGCAAGCCAGGGCGAGAATGGCGGCAGGGCGATCTTTTCTGGACCTGAGGACAGCGCGCCGCCAAAAATATCCGACTGGCCGCTGAGCTTGTTTTCCTGGGCGCGCTGCGCATAGCCGAGCACGCGGTCGAGACCGGCGGAAAGCTGGGCGCGATCCAAGTTGAAGCAATCGAAGGCGCCGGCATAGATCAGACTTTCCAGCACGCGGCGGTTCACCTGACGCGGATCGATGCGCAGGCAGAAATCCTCGATACTGGCAAAGGGCTTGTCGCCGCGCATCTCGACGATGTGATCGACAGCGGATTCGCCGACACCCTTCAGAGCCGCAAGCGCGTAATAGATCCTGTTCTCGCCAGTTTGGAAATGGCGGAAAGAGGTCTGGACTGAGGGCGCGATGACCTCGATGCCGAGACGCTTGGCATCCTGGCGGAAATCGTTGACCTTTTCGGTGTTGGACATATCGAGCGTCATCGAGGCGGCCAGAAACTCGACCGGATAATGCGCCTTCATATAGGCCGTCTGGTAGGAGACGATGGCGTAGGCGGCAGCATGCGACTTGTTGAAGCCGTAGTTTGCGAACTTTGCCAAGAGTTCGAAGATGTTGTCGGCCTGCGGCTTCGACACGCCGTTCTTGACCGCGCCAACGACGAAGCGCTCGCGCTGCTGGTCCATTTCCGCCTTGATCTTCTTGCCCATGGCGCGGCGCAGAAGATCGGCTTCGCCAAGCGAATAGCCCGACAGGACCTGGGCGATCTGCATTACCTGCTCCTGGTAGACGATAACGCCCTGCGTTTCCTTGAGCAGATGGTCGATCATCGGATGGATCGATTCCAGCTCCTCATCGCCATGCTTGCGGGCGTTGTAGGTCGGGATGTTTTCCATCGGACCCGGGCGATAGAGGGCGACCAGCGCGATGATGTCTTCGATGCAGTCCGGCTTCATGCCGATCAGCGCCTTGCGCATGCCGGCACTTTCAACCTGGAACACGCCGACCGTTTCGCCGCGTGAAAGCATCTCGTAGGTCTTTTTGTCGTCGAGCGGGATCTTCGGAAGATCGACCTCGATGCCGCGCTTCCTGCAGAAGTCGACGGCGACCTTGAGCACGGTCAGTGTCTTCAGGCCGAGGAAGTCGAACTTCACGAGACCGGCCTGCTCGACCCACTTCATGTTGAACTGGGTGACCGGCATGTCGGAGCGCGGATCGCGATACATCGGCACGAGCTTCGACAGCGGACGGTCGCCGATGACGATACCGGCGGCGTGGGTCGAGGCGTGGCGATAAAGGCCCTCGATCTTCTGAGCAATATCCAGAAGGCGGGCGACGACCGGCTCCTTGGCGGCCTCTTCCTGCAGCTTCGGCTCTTCCTCGATCGCCTTGGAAAGCGGTGTCGGGTTTGCCGGGTTGTTCGGTACCAGCTTGCAGATCTTGTCGACCTGACCGTAGGGCATTTCCAAGACGCGGCCGACGTCGCGCAGTGCGGCGCGCGCCTGCAGCGAACCAAAGGTGATGATCTGCGCCACCTGTTCGCGACCATATTTCTGCTGCACGTAACGGATCACCTCTTCGCGGCGATCCTGGCAGAAGTCGATATCGAAGTCCGGCATCGACACGCGTTCCGGATTAAGGAAGCGTTCGAAGAGCAGCGAGAAACGCAGCGGATCGACGTCGGTGATCGTCAGCGCATAGGCGACCAGCGAGCCTGCACCCGAGCCACGGCCCGGGCCGACGGGAATGTCATGCTGCTTGGCCCATTTGATGAAATCGGCAACGATCAGGAAGTAGCCGGGGAACTTCATGCGCTCGATGACGCTGAGTTCGAATTCCAGCCGCTCGCGGTAATCCTTCTCTTCGTAACCTGCCGACATTCCAAGCTCGGCAAGGCGCATGTCCAACCCTTCCTCCGCCTGTCGGCGAAGTTCGAGCGATTCTGCGCGTTCTGCTTCCTCGGGATCGTCGGTCGCGCCGGTGAAACGCGGCAGGATCGGCTTGCGGGTCTTCAGAATGAAAGAGCAGCGCCGTGCGATCTCGATGGTATTATCGAGCGCTTCAGGCAAATCGGCAAAGAGCTTTTCCATCTCCGCACGGCTCTTCAGATAATGATCCGGCGAGAGGCGGAAGCGGCTGTCATCGGAGACGATGGCATTGTGGGCGACCGCCATCAGCGCGTCGTGGGCATCGTAGTCGTCGCGCGTCGGGAAAAAGGCCTCGTTGGTCGCAACCAGCGGCAGATCGTGCTTGTAGGCAAGGCCGATGACCTTCTGCTCATGGCGCTTGTCATAGGTACCGTGGCGCTGCAACTCAACATAGAGCCGGTCGCCGAAGATGCGCTTCAGCGTCAGCAGCCGCGTCTCTGCCGGGGCGGCATGGCCGTCCTTGAGCGGCATGTCGATCGGGCCGGTCGCAGCACCTGTCAGGGCGATCAGCCCCTCCGTGCCGATCTCCTCCAGCCAGGAGGAACGGATATGGACGGTCGAGTTACCTTCGCCGCCGAGATAGGCGCGGCTGACAAGATCAACCAGCCGCTCATAACCCGCATCGGTAGCGGACAGAAGCACGATGGACGGCAGCTTGACCAGCGCCTGCTGACCGCCCCGCTTTTCTGTTTCGAGGCCGTCTTCCATATCGATCGACACCTGGCAGCCGATGATCGGCTGCAGACCGTCGTCCAGCGCCTTCTGGGAAAATTCCAGAGCGACGAAGAGATTGTTGGTATCGGTGATCGCAATGGCAGGCTGGCTGTCGCCCGCTGCCTTGTAGAGGATCTTCTTGAGCGGCAGCGCGCCTTCGAGCAGCGAATAGGCGGAGTGAACCCTCAGATGGACGAAACCCGGCTTTCCGCCGATCGCACTCTGTTCCGCATCCGCCATGATATGCCCTTCCAACCACCTCAATGAAGAGCGCGCATTGTCGGCATTGAAGGCGATTCTGTCCAGAAAAAGTCCCGCTTCGGGATCGCATGGCTGCCATGCGATCCCTGAATTCTTACATTGCTATGACGATCAGCGAGAAGCTGGCAATGAACATTGCGATGGAGGTGAATGCTGCGATATCACGGATCATGTCAGTCATTTGGCTCTCCTTTGCTCTTATGTTTTTAATTTGTTCCATGTATGTTCCGTTGTCAACAGGTTTACCCCCCGCTTCTGCGGGACATGGTTAACATCGGAGCAGTGGGACGATGGACACGCAGGAACTCAACGGCTTCATTGTCGAAGCCAAATCGCAGACATATGTTGCCGGCGCCCAGGCGCAGCCCTCCTACCGGATCGGTGCCCATGACCTCGGCTACAAGCGCGGCATCTGGCGCTATCTCGACAGCTATTTCGGCGGTACGGATTTTGCCGGTCAGGAAGTGGTGTGGCTGGAGGAAAAGCCGGTCTGGGCGATGAATTATTTCGGGCGGATCATCGAGCCCGGGATCATCGACGGAACTGTCGCCGGCACGATCATTAGCGCCGCGCTGTCACAGCTCTACAAGCAGGGCCGCTTCCTCGGCGGCATGGTCTTCGATCATTCGCTGGGGCGCTATGTCGATACGAGCGAAGGCGACTGCACGCATTTCCGTGGTCACGAATTCATTCTCGTAGATGGTCAAAAAGCCTATGAGCTCGATTATCGCGGCGGGCTGATTATCCCCTGATAATCAGAAATCCACGACCTTGCCGTCGGAGATCGTTACGCGCCGGTCCATGCGCCGGGCAAGCTCGTGATTGTGCGTGGCGATCAGCGCGGCAAGGCCGGACTGGCGCACCAGGGCCTCCAGAGCGTCGAAGACGTAGCTGGCGGTTTCCGGGTCGAGATTGCCGGTCGGCTCGTCGGCCAGAAGCAGGCTCGGTGCATTGGCAACGGCGCGCGCGATCGCCACACGCTGCTGCTCGCCGCCGGAAAGCTCGCCCGGGCGATGCGCACCGCGGTGGCCGATGCGCATGTAATCCAGAAGCATCTTTGCCCGCTCGCTCGCTTCCTTCCACGAGAGGCCGGCGATAAGTTGCGGCATCATGATGTTCTCCTGCGCCGAGAACTCCGGCAACAGGTGATGGAACTGATACACAAAGCCGATCTCGCCGCGACGGATCGCCGTGCGCTTGTCATCGGAAAGGCCATCACAGGGGCGGCCGTTGACCGTTACCTCGCCGCCATCGGGATGTTCCAGCAAGCCCGCCACATGCAAAAGCGTCGATTTGCCTGTGCCTGAAGGTGCAACCAGCGCCACCATTTCACCGCTCGTCAGCGAGAAATCCGCCCCCTTGAGGATGGTCAGCAGCGTTTCGCCCTGCCCGTAATGGCGCTCGACGCCCGAAAGCTTGAGAACGACGTTGCGTTTCATGAATGCGGCATTCCTTGGATTTGGCCTTGGATCATGCATGACCTTGGGTCCCGGCCTATTCGTAACGGAGGGCCTGGACGGGGTCGAGGCGGGAGGCGCGCCAGGCGGGGAAGATCGTCGCGATGAAGGAGAGTGTCAGTGCCATGATCACGACAGAAACCGTTTCGCTCAGATCCATTTCCGCCGGCAGCTGGCTGAGGAAATAGAGCTGCGGATCGAAGAGCACCGTGCCTGACACCCAGGAGAAGAACTGACGGATGGACTCGATGTTGATGCAGACGAACACGCCGAGCAGCACGCCGGCGATCGTGCCGACAATGCCGATCGCAGCCCCCGTCATGAAGAAGATGCGCATGATGGCGCCTGAACTTGCGCCCATGGTGCGCAGGATCGCGATATCGCTGCCCTTGTCCTTCACCAGCATGATGAGACCGGAGATGATGTTGAGCGCAGCGACGAGCACGATCAGCGTCAGGATCATGAACATGACGTTTCGCTCCACCTGCAAGGCGGAGAAGAAGGTCTGGTTGCGCTGGCGCCAGTCGGTGATGGCGATCTGCCGGCCGGCTGCCTCCTCGACTTTCGGCCTCAGATTGTCGATATCATCGGGGTTGTTGACGAAGAGCTCGATCGACTGCACCAGCCCGTCGGCATTGAAATAAAGCTGCGATTCCTCGAGCGGCATGTAGATGATCGAAGCATCGTACTCCGACATGCCGATCTCGAAGAGCCCGGAAATCTTGTAGGATTTGATGCGCGGATTGACGCCCATCGGCGTCACGTCACCTTCCGGTGACGTGAGCGTAATCAGGTCTCCGACGCGCAGTCCGAGCTGATCGGCCATACGGCTTCCGACGAGAACGCCATCGCCAGCGGCAAATCCGACCATGTCGCCGGACTTGATGTTGTCAGAAACCGTCTTCAGCTTGCTCAGGTCTTCAGCCCGCGTGCCACGCACCAGCGCGCCTGTGCTGCCGCCGGTCTGCGAGGAGGCCAGCACCTGGCCTTCCACCAATGGCAGTGCCATCTTGACGCCGGGTACGGCTTCGAATTTCTTGACGAGATCGGCGTAGTCGGTGAAGGGACCATCGACAGGCTGGATGATCATATGGCCGTTAATGCCGAGAATGCGGGAGACCAGTTCCGTGCGGAACCCGTTCATGACGGCCATGACGATGATCAGCGTCGCAACGCCCAGCATGATGCCGACGAAGGAGAAGCCGGCAATGACCGAGATGAACGCCTCCTTGCGGCGGGCGCGCAGATAGCGCCACGCCACAAGGCGTTCGAAGGTGGAGAATGGCTTGCCAGCCGGACCCAAGCCGGATTTGGAACTCCGGTCCACTGCTGCCTCTGCCATTTCGCCTCCGTCTTTCCTAAGCCACGAACCTGTTGATCGCCGCTTCGATGGTCATCGTTTCGCGGGCGCCGGTCTTGCGGTCCTTCACTTCCACTTCGCCGTTCGCGACCGCGCGCGGGCCGGCAATAATCTGGTACGGCACGCCGATCAGGTCGGCGGTCGCAAACTTGGTGCCGGCACGATCGTCCGTGTCGTCATAAAGCACGTCCTTGCCTGCCTTGGTCAGCGCTGCATAGATCAGCTCGCAGGTACCGTCGCAGGCCTCGTCGCCGGCCTTCATGTTGATGACCACGACATCGAAGGGCGCGACCGACTCCGGCCAGATGATCCCGTTCTCATCATGCGATGCTTCGATGATGGCGGGAACAAGGCGTGTCGGGCCAATGCCGTAGGAACCCATGTGAACGAAATGTTCCTTGCCGTCAGGACCCTGCACCTTTGCACCCATCGGCTCGGAATACTTGGTACCGAAGTAGAAAATATGACCGACTTCGATACCGCGCGCAGAAAGACGCTCGCCTTCCGGAATGGCGTTGAAGGCCGCCTCGTCGTGCATTTCCGAAGTCGCGGCATAGAGCGACGTCCACTTGTCGAAAATCCCCTTCAGGCCGTCGACACTATCGAAATCCGTGTTTTCGACAGGGATGTCGAAATTGACGAAATCCTTGTGGCAGAAGACTTCGGACTCGCCCGTATCGGCCAGGATGATGAACTCGTGGCTGAGATTGCCGCCGATCGGGCCGGTATCGGCGCGCATCGGAATGGCGCGCAGGCCGAGACGATCGAAGGTCCGCAGGTAGGCGGTGAACATCTTGTTGTAGGAATGTTCCGCACCTTCGCGCGTCAGGTCGAAGGAATAGGCGTCCTTCATCATAAATTCGCGCGAGCGCATGGTGCCGAAGCGCGGACGGATCTCGTCACGGAATTTCAGCTGGATGTGATAGAGATTGAGCGGCAGATCCTTGTAGGACTTGACCGAGGAACGGAAGATATCCGTGACCATTTCTTCGTTGGTCGGCCCGTAGAGCATGGGACGATCCTGACGGTCCTTGATGCGCAGCATCTCCTTGCCATAGGCGTCGTAACGGCCGCTTTCCTGCCAGAGCTCGGCCGACTGCAGCGTCGGCATTGAAAGCTCGATGGCGCCGGCGCGGTTCTGCTCTTCGCGGATGATGTTGTTGACCTTGTCCAGCACCTTCTTGCCCAGCGGCAGCCAAGAATAGATGCCCTGCGACTGCTGGCGGATCATGCCGGCGCGCAACATCAGCCGATGGGAGACGATTTCCGCCTCCTTGGGATTTTCCTTGAGGATGGGTACGAAGAAGCGGGACAGACGCATGGCGGATTCCGGTACAGTTGAGACGCCGCTTAGCCAAGCGGAATCGACGGTCTTTGTTAAAGATGGGAGCGTTCATAGCCGCTTCGCGGCAGGAAAGAAACCCGCGACCGACGCGAGCTGCCTCCCGCAGACACATGTTAGCGCCCACAAATTCAGCAGGCGTGAAAAAGCGCGTATTTATAAGGGTTTGAAGGTAAATCTTGTCAACAGAAAAATTTTGCGTGAGTGTAGCAAAAATGCAAAAAAAGCTAATGACAAAGCACAATCTTTGAGCTAGCTTTAGCTCACAAAACAGGCAGGAAGGTTAAATTCTTGCCGAACTCGCGGTCAAGTCTTGGGAGGATCAGATCTTAGGCGCGCTTGTCGCTGCCCCGGTAACGGTTAAGGATCACGCGATAATTAAAACAAGGCTTTTAGCCTTGTTTTTTTTGCTTTTTCGACTTCCCGCACTCCAGGAAAATCAAGCCTGCCTTTCGTTAGGTAAGCTCCCCTTCCGTTACGCAAGCTCTTTGCCTCACTTGCATGACGTGCGTATGACAGGTTTTTCGCGGTTGCATTTACATCTGCTCAAAGATTGAGCAAAAGCTACTCCTAATAGAAGCTAGGCCCTATTTGTGGAAGTGCGTCGAAGCCAAGCCCGAAATAGGTCGAACAGATATACCAGAAGCCGTAAATTGCACCTGAAACGAGCGTCGTCAGCGAAAAGACGAAGACCGGGCGGAAACGGGTCGGCGCGCTCGGCACGGTGCCCAGCACAACATCATTATCATCCGCCTGGGTGCGCAGGCCGATCGGCAGCACGGCGAAAAGCGTGATCCACCAGATGATGAAATAAACTGCGAATCCCTGGAGGAAGGCCTGAAACATCTTGGTTCCCGTCGATATGGTGCCTTGGCGGCAGGTTTTGGCTGCTTATAAGCCGGAATGGCGGCCAGTTCAAAGGGAGCAGAGTGTTTAGGTCACTCTGACGCAGAGCGTCAGACCTGTTCCAGCTCGATCAATGTACCGAAAAAGTCCTTCGGGTGGAGGAAAAGCACCGGCTTGCCATGAGCGCCGATCTTCGGCTCGCCATTGCCAAGCACCCTCGCCCCCGATGCCGTCAGCTGGTCGCGCGCGGCCAGGATATCGTCGACCTCGTAGCAGATGTGATGCATGCCGCCGGACGGGTTCTTCTCGAGGAAGGCCGCAATGGGCGAGGCTTCACCGAGCGGCTGCAGCAGTTCCACCTTGGTGTTCGGCAGCTCCACGAAAACGACCGTGACGCCATGCTCCGGCAGGGACTGTGGCTCGGAGACCACGGCGCCCAGCGTGTCACGATAGCTCGCAGAGGCAGCCTTCAGGTCTGGCACGGCGATGGCGATATGGTTCACCCGGCCGAGCATCACTCAGACCCTGGTGATGAAGACGGTGACGACAGGCTTCTTGCCCCAGGCATTGTTGGCGGCGGCGCGCACGGCGCGGCGCGCAGCCTCCTGCATCATGTCGATATCCTTGCGGCGGGCGCGTGGAATACTCTCGATCGCGCTGATTGCGGCATCGAACAGAGTATCCTCCATATCCTCGCCCTCGTCGTCATAGGCAGGCAGGCCGATTGCCACGAGATCGGGCTCGCCGATGATGTCGTAGCGACTGTCGAGCACAATGCTGACGGCGACATGGCCGACATAAGCAAGCTTCTTGCGCTCGCCTATGCCCATTTCGTCGAAGTCGCCGATCAGTGACCCATCCTTGTAGATGCGGCCATGCGGCGCTTCGTCGATCACCTCGACCGGTCCCGGCGCAAGCCGCAGCAAATCGCCGTTGCGCACGCGCGGCACTGTCGGAATGCCCGACTGTTCTGCAAGCTCCTTATGCGCCGTCAGATGCGTCGCCTCGCCATGCACGGGCACGACGATCTTCGGCCGCGTCCACTCGTACATCTTCTGCAACTCGTTGCGGCGCGGATGGCCGGACACATGCACCAGCGCTTCTGTGTCGGTGATGATATGGACCCCCTGCTCGACGAGACCGTTCTTGATGTCCTGGATCGCCTTCTCATTGCCGGGGATGGCGCGCGAGGAGAAGACGACGATATCGCCGGCGGCAAAGGCCACATTGCGCATCTCGTCGCGGGAAAGCTTGGCAAGGGCAGCGCGCGGCTCACCCTGGCTGCCTGTGAGGATGACGACGACCTTGTCACGCGGGATGAAGCCGTAATCCTCCTCGGAGATGAACGGCTTTATACCCTCCATCAGGCCTATATCCTGGGCAACATCGCACACACGCTTGAGCGAACTTCCCAGCAGCAGCACCTCGCGGCCCGCAGCTTCAGCAGCTTCGGCGACGGTGCGGATACGGCCGACATTCGAAGAGAAGGTGGTGATCGCCACACGTCCCTCGGCATTCTCGATGATCTTGCGCAGGCTCTCCGAGACATCCTTCTCGGAGGGCGAAACGCCATCGCGCAGCGCATTGGTGGAATCGCAGAGCAATGCCAGCACGCCCTCATCGCCGAGCTGACGGAAGCGCGCCTCGTCGGTCAGAGGCCCGAGCGACGGCTCGTGGTCGATCTTCCAGTCGCCGGTGTGGATGACGTTGCCGAGCGGCGTGCGGATCACCAGCGACATGGGCTCGGGGATCGAGTGATTGACGGCAATACCCTCGATGCTGAAGGGACCGACATTGATCCTGTCGCCGGCCTTGAAGATCGTCACCGGCACTTCGCCGATCGCGTCCTTCTCGAAATTGCGCTTGGCTTCCAGCAGGCCGGCCGTGAAGGGAGACGCGTAGACCGGCACGTTGAGCCCCGGCCAGAGATCGGCGAGCGCGCCGTAGTGATCCTCATGGGCGTGCGTGATGATGATCGCCTTGAGGTTCTTGCGCTCATTGGCGAGAAACCGGATATCCGGAAGGACGAGATCAACACCCGGCAGATCCGGTCCCGGAAAGGTGACACCGCAATCTACCATGATCCACTGGCGATGATCCGCCGGGCCGTAACCGTATAGCGCGAGATTCATGCCGATCTCGCCGACGCCGCCCAGGGGCAGAAATACCAGTTCGTCCTGTTTCGCCATAATGTTTGTTTTTTCCACTATCCAAAGAATACATCGCCGGCCGCAATCGGCATTATCCTGCCTGTGCCGGTATCGAGCATCAACAGGCCATTATCATCTATTCCGGCGAAATATCCTGAAATCGACCTGTCGGGCAGATTCACGGTTATCTTTTCGCCAATACCACAGGCGACAGCGCGCCATCGCGTCGTGACCTCGGCAATACCTTGCCCTTCGTCCCAGATGTCAAGCGTCTCGGCCATCGATGCAAAGAGATGGGCGAAGAGCTCCTCAGGCGAAGCCGCACTTCCCTGATCGCGCAGGCAGGTGACAGGATAGATGGGATTGTCGGGCATCACGGATACATTGATGCCGATGCCGATCACGACAGCATGGCGGCCATCAGCCAATCGTTCGCCTTCCACGAGGATGCCGCAGGTCTTCTTGCGTCCGATGAGGATATCATTCGGCCACTTCACCTCCAGCGGCTCCGCACCTAGCGGCAAGACGCTGCGGATCGCCTGGTGCACGGCAACCGCGATTGCCAGCGGCAGGGAGGCAAGGCGCTCCATCGGCGCCGGATCGATGAGGAGAAGCGAGGCATAGAGATTGCCGCGCTCTGAAGCCCAGGGACGACCCCGGCGGCCCCGGCCGCCGGTCTGTCGTTCGGCAGTCACCCAGAGTAGACCGCTGTCCCCTGCCCGAGCCCGGGCAAGGCATTCCGTGTTGGTCGACGATGTATCCGACAAGGCCTCGTGCCTGATATCGCCGAGCGATATCCGGCGCCGCTTGTCGGAAGCCATCAGAACAGCGTTGCCGCAGCGAGCTCAGCCGCGCCGCCGATCGGACCGCCGATGAGAACATAGGCGGCTACAAAGAGGCCGGAGAGACCGAAGACGAGGCGCAGCGAGCCGGAGACACGGGCGAATTCGCCGGTCGCCTCATCGAACCACATCAGCTTGATAACGCGCAGGTAGTAGTAAGCACCAACCACCGAGGCGAGAACACCGATGACAGCAAGCGCATAGAGCTTGGCCTCAATGGCGGCGACGAAGACGAAGTACTTCGCGAAGAAGCCTGCAAGCGGTGGGATACCGGCAAGCGAGAACATCAGTGCGGTCAGCACCACGGCCATGAAGGGGTTCGTCGTCGACAGGCCGGCGAGATCGCTGACGTTTTCGACAACCGTGCCATCCTTGCGGCGCATCGACATGATGATCGCGAAGGAGCCGAGGGTCATGACCATGTAGATCGCCATGTAAAGCATGACGCCGGTGACGCCCGTCTGGTTGCCGGCTGCGAGGCCGACCAGCGCGTAGCCCATGTGACCGATCGAGGAATAGGCCATCAGTCGCTTGATGTTCTTCTGGCCGATGGCCGCAAACGAACCGAGCAGCATGGAGGCGATCGAAATGAAGACGATGACCTGCTGCCAGTCCGTCAGCACTGGCTCGAAGGCGGTGATGACAATACGGGTCATCATCGCCATGGCAGCGACCTTCGGTGCGCTCGCCAGGAAGGCAGTGACCGGGGTCGGCGCGCCTTCATAAACGTCCGGCGTCCACATATGGAACGGAACGGCCGAGATCTTGAAGGCGATGCCGGCGAGGATGAAGACGAGGCCGAAGATCAGACCGAGCGAACGCGCGCCTTCGACCGTCAGCGCCTGGGCGACATCGGCAAAGTGCGTATGGCCGGTAAAGCCGTAGACCAGCGACATGCCGTAGAGCAGCATGCCTGAGGAGAGCGCGCCGAGTACAAAATACTTCAAGCCGGCTTCCGTCGACTTAAGGCTGTCGCGGTTGATCGCAGCGATGACGTAGATCGCCAGAGACTGCAACTCGAGGCCGAGATAGAGCGCGATCAGGTCGTTTGCCGAGATCATCAGCATGATGCCGAGCGTGCACAGCACCAGAAGAACCGGGAACTCGAACTTGTCGAGCTGGTTTTCTCTGGCGAGCCCCACCGACATGAACAACGCAACGAAGGAGCCGATCAACGCGAGAACCTTCATGAAGCGTGCGAAGCCGTCTGCAAGATAAACACCGCCATAGGCAAGCCCGTCGCCAGGGACGAAGATCAGCCAGAGGCCGGAGACGGCAATCACGATCATCGCCAGCGTGCTGACGAGCGGACCGGACCGCTCACCCGCAAAGACGCCGATCATGAGCAGGACGAGAGCACCGATCGCGAGGATGATTTCCGGCGCGGACAGGTACAGGCTCAGGGAGATTGTTTCAGCAGTCATGTCCTAAAGTCCCGTCATTTCATCGACAGCGCAACATTCTGCGCTGCCTGCACTGCGGCCGAATAGCTGTTGATCAGATGGTCTACGGAAGCTGCGGTCGCATCGAAGACCGGAGCCGGATAGACACCGAAGAAGATGGTGAGCGCGATCATCGGGTAGAGGATGATCTGTTCACGCGGCGAAAGGTCGAGCAAAGCCTTCAGCTTTTCCTTCTCCAGCGCGCCGAAGATCACCCGGCGATAGAGCCAGAGCGCATAGGCGGCCGAGAGGATGACGCCGGTAGCGGCAAAGAGCGCAACCCAGGTATTGGCGCGGAAGACGCCGATCAGCGTCAGGAATTCGCCGATGAAGCCCGAAGTGCCCGGCAGGCCGACGTTCGCCATGGTGAAGACCATGAAGGCAACCGCATATTTCGGCATGTTGTTGACCAGGCCGCCATAGGCCGCGATCTCGCGGGTGTGGGTGCGATCATAGATAACACCGACGCAGAGGAAGAGAGCGGCCGAGACGATACCGTGCGACAGCATCTGGAAGATCGAACCCTGCAGACCCTGTGCATTGGCCGCGAAGACGCCCATCGTCACGTAGCCCATATGAGCGACCGAGGAATAGGCGATCAGCTTCTTCATGTCGTCCTGCATCATCGCGACCAACGAGGTGTAGATGATGGCGATGACGGACATCGCGAAGACCAGCGGCGCGAAATAGTCCGATGCGACCGGGAACATGCCGAGCGAGAAACGAATGAGACCGTAGCCGCCGAGCTTCAGGAGCACGCCTGCCAGGATGACGGAACCGGCCGTCGGCGCCTGGACGTGCGCATCCGGGAGCCAAGTGTGGACCGGCCACATCGGCATCTTCACCGCGAAGGAGGCAAAGAAGGCCAGCCACAGCCAGGTCTGCATCGCTGGCGGGAACTTGTAGTTCAGAAGCTGGGCGATATCAGTCGTCCCGGCCTGCCAGTACATGGCCATGATGGCGAGCAGCATCAGCACCGAGCCGAGCAGCGTATATAGGAAGAACTTGTAGCTCGCATAGACGCGGCTCGCACCACCCCAGACACCGATGATGAGGAACATCGGAATGAGGCCGCCTTCGAAGAAGACGTAGAAGAGAACGATATCGAGCGAGACGAAGACACCGACCATCATCACTTCGAGGATGAGGAAGGCAATCATGTATTCCTTCACGCGCTTCTCGATCGAGAGCCAGCTTGCGAGCACGCAGAAAGGCATCAGGAAGGTCGTGAGGATGATGAACAGCATGGAGATGCCGTCGACACCGACATGATAGCCGATGCCGGTGCCGAGCCAGCTATGCTGCTCGATCATCTGGAAGCCCGGATTGGCGTTGTCGAAGCCGATCCAGATGAAGAGCGAGAGGATGAAGGTGAAGACCGTGGTGATCAAGGAGATCCACAGCACGTTCTTGCGGCCGTTCTCGGTTTCGCCGTTCATCAGCAACAGGAGCACCACGCCGACGAGCGGCAGGAATGTGACCGTTGAAAGAATAGGCCAATCGGTCATCAGAGGGAACTCCCGAGCATCATCCAGGTAACGAGCGCCGCAACGCCGATCAGCATCGCGAAGGCATAGTGATAGAGGTAGCCGGTCTGCAAGCGCACGACGCGGTCGGTTACATTGACCACACGGGCAGCAATACCGTTCGGACCGTAGGTATCGATGACGCCGACGTCACCCTTCTTCCAGAGGAAGTTGCCGAGTGCCTTGGCGCTGCGGACGAAGAGGAAGTCGTAGAGTTCGTCGAAGTACCACTTGTTGAGCAGGAACTGGTACAGAACGCGGTGCTGCTGAGCGAGCTTGCGCGGCGTCGAGGGCGACCGGATGTACATGTACCAAGCGGTCACGAAGCCGAGCAGCATGGCGATGAAGGGGCTGAGGCCGACCCATGCCGGAACATGATGGAATTCTTCCACCAGTTCGTTCTCGGCGCCGGTGAAGAGAGCACCCTTCCAGAACTCGGCATATTCCTCGCCGTAGAAACGGCCCTCAAAAAGCCAACCAGCAAAAACTGCGCCAACCGCGAGGAGATAAAGAGGCACCAGCATGACCTGCGGCGATTCATGGACGTGATGCATGACCTCGTGCGAAGCCCGCGGCTTGCCGAAGAACGTCATGAACATCAGGCGCCAGGAATAGAAGCTCGTGAAGAGAGCGGCAATGACCAGCAGTGTAAAGGCGAAGCCCGCAACCGGCGAATGCGACGCATAGGCAGCCTCGATGATGACGTCCTTCGAGAAGAAGCCAGCAAGGCCGAAGGATGTGAAGGGGATGCCGACACCGGTGATGGCCAGTGTACCGATGAACATCATCCAGAACGTCATCTTGATGTGCGGACGCAGGCCGCCCATGTAGCGCATGTCCTGCTCGCCATCGACGGCGTGGATGACCGAACCGGCGCAGAGGAAGAGCAGAGCCTTGAAGAAGGCGTGCGTGAAGAGGTGGAAGATTGCCGCGCCATAGGCGCCGACGCCGAGGGCGACGAACATGTAGCCGAGCTGAGAGCAGGTCGAGTAGGCGATGACGCGCTTGATGTCGTTCTGCACGAGGCCGACTGTCGCCGCGAAGAAGGCGGTGATCGCGCCGATGATCGTCACGACGACGAGCGCATCATGCGAGAGTTCGAAGATCGGCGACATACGGGCGACGAGGAAGACACCGGCGGTCACCATGGTTGCGGCATGGATGAGTGCCGATACCGGGGTTGGACCTTCCATGGCGTCCGGCAGCCAGGTGTGCAGCAGGAACTGCGCCGACTTACCCATCGCGCCCATGAAGAGCAGCAGGCAGGCGCCGGTCAGCGCATGCGCCTTGTCGAGATGCATGCCGAAGAGGTTCAGGACCACTTCGCCGGCTTCACCGCCGCCTTCCGCCGGAGCGAAGGTCGAAGCATTGGCGAAGATCGTATCGAGATTGATCGAGCCGAACAGCACGAAGACGCTGGCGATGCCAAGCACGAAGCCGAAGTCGCCGACGCGGTTGACGATGAAGGCCTTTATTGCAGCCGCCGATGCCGAGGGCTTCTTATACCAGAAGCCGATCAGCAAATACGAGGCCAGACCCACGCCTTCCCAGCCGAAGAACATCTGGGCGAGATTGTCGGAGGTCACCAGCATGAGCATGGCGAAGGTGAAGAGCGAGAGATAGGCGAAGAAGCGCGGGCGATGCGGATCGGTGTGCATGTAGCCGATCGAGTAGACGTGCACCAGGGTCGAGACCGTATTGACGACGATCAGCATGACCGAGGTCAGCGTATCGACACGCAGCGACCAGGAGACGTCGATGCCGCCGGACTGGATCCAGCGCAGAACCTCGACCTTGATGGCGCCCTCGGGATGACCGAGTGCAACCGTGAAGAAGACGACCCAGGACAGGATGGCGGCGATGATCATCAGGCCGCTGGTGACATATTCCGACGCCTTGGCACCGATCGCACGGCCGAAGAGGCCGGCAATGATCGCGCCGATCAGGGGAAGGAAGACGATAGCCTTATAGAGGAACATGAGCCGCTCAGCCCTTCATCATATTGACGTCTTCGACCGCGATCGAACCGCGGTTGCGGTAGAAGACAACGAGAATTGCAAGACCGATCGCCGCTTCAGCAGCAGCAACAGTCAGAATGAACAGTGCGAACACCTGGCCGACGATGTCGTTGAGGAACGACGAGAAGGCGACCATGTTGATGTTGACCGACAACAGGATCAATTCGACCGACATCAGGATGACGATGATGTTCTTCCGGTTCAGGAAGATGCCGAAGATGCCGATCGTGAAGAGGATGGCGCTGACCGTGAGATAGTGGGAAAGTCCGATGACCATGTTCTTTGTTCCTTGACCTCTCGGTTCAGTTCACGCCCTGGCCCGGCTTGACCTTGATCACCTCGACGGCGGTCGCGGGCGTGCGGGCAACCTGGCGGGAAATATTCTGCCGCTTGATATTGGTGCGATGCTTCAGCGTCAGCACGATCGCGCCGATCATGGCGACCAGCAGGACCAGGCCGGCGATCTGGAAGAAGTAGACGTAATTCGTGTAGAGCACGTCGCCGAGAGCAGCCGTATTGGTGCGTTCGGTAAGCGCCGGGATCGGCATGGCGACCGTCTTGGCAATCTCGGGCGAGATCGCGCTGCCGCCGATGACGACGATGAGTTCGGCCGCGAGGATGAGACCGATCAGCGCGCCGATCGGCGCATATTCGAGAACACCGGCGCGAAGCTCGGTGAAGTCGATGTCGAGCATCATCACCACGAAGAGGAAGAGAACCGCGACCGCACCCACATAGACGACAAGCAGGATCATCGCCAGGAATTCGGCACCCAGCAGCAGGAAGAGGCCCGCGGCATTGAAGAACACCAGGATCAGGAACAGAACCGAGTGAACCGGGTTCTTCGCCCAGATGACCATGAACGCCGACGCTATCGCGACAAAGGCGAAAAGATAGAAAAATAGAGCCTGCAGACCCATGTTGGTGCCTTTTTCATCTTCCCCCGGGCAGCCGGGAGTTTCCCTGCCCGATAGGGCTTCGCGCAGCTTCCGCCGGCAAAGCCCGGTGCATGTTGACCGCAGTGGACGAGAGCGCCCCATCAGCGGCATTTCAAATTTCAATCAACGATACGGCGCATCCATCGCCATGTTGCGGGCGATTTCACGCTCCCACCGGTCACCGTTGTCGAGCAGCTTCTGCTTGTCGAAGTAAAGCTCTTCGCGGGTCTCGGTGGCGAATTCGAAATTCGGGCCTTCGACGATCGCATCGACCGGGCATGCCTCCTGGCAGAAGCCGCAATAGATGCACTTCACCATGTCGATGTCGTAACGCACCGTACGGCGCGTGCCGTCATTGCGGCGCGGGCCGGCTTCGATGGTGATCGCCTGAGCGGGACAGATCGCTTCGCACAGCTTGCAGGCGATGCAGCGCTCTTCGCCGTTCGGATAGCGGCGCAGTGCATGTTCGCCGCGGAAGCGCGGACTGACCGGACCCTTTTCGAAGGGGTAGTTGATCGTCGCCTTCTGCTTGAAGAAGTACCGCATCGACAGGAAAAAAGCGCCGACGAATTCCTTCAGGAAGAGCGAGTTGATGGAGGCGGACAGGCTTCCCATCTTATTCTCCAATTTTGCCGGAAACGAGGTTGGACATCAGCCGGCCCATCCCGTCAGTTTCAGGACGAATGCAACGATGATGACCATAGCGAGCGACAGCGGAAGGAAGACCTTCCAGCCGAGACGCATGAGCTGGTCGTAGCGGTAACGGGGCACGAAAGCCTTGACCATGGCGAACATGAAGAACACCAGGCACGCCTTCAGCATGAACCAGATGATGCCCGGCACCCAGTTGATGAGCCAGAAATCGACCGGCGGCAGCCAGCCTCCCAGGAAGAGGATCGTCGTCAGCGAGCACATCAGTACGACGGCTGCATATTCACCGAGCATGAACATCATGTACGGAGCTGAACCGTATTCGACCATGAAGCCAGCGACGAGTTCGGATTCTGCTTCCGGAAGGTCGAAGGGCGGGCGGTTCGTCTCGGCAAGTGCGGAGATGAAGAAGACGATGAACATCGGGAACAGCGCCAGCCAGTGCCAGTCGAGGAACGAGTTCGGCAGGCCGATCATCGTGCCGAGACCGGTGCGCTGAGCGTTGACGATGTCAGTCAGGTTCAGCGAGCCGACGCAGAGAAGGACGG
Organism: Rhizobium viscosum; assembly: GCF_014873945.1. NCBI lineage: Bacteria > Pseudomonadati > Pseudomonadota > Alphaproteobacteria > Hyphomicrobiales > Rhizobiaceae > Rhizobium > Rhizobium viscosum. Next base: position 423,325 of record NZ_JADBEC010000001.1, read on the forward strand.
TGACGATGACGAAGCCGATCGAGACTTCGTAGGACACCATCTGCGCTGCGGAGCGCAGCGCGCCGAGGAACGGATACTTCGAGTTCGAAGCCCAGCCGCCCATGATGATGCCGTAGACTTCGAGCGAAGAGATCGCAAAGATATAGAGGATGCCGACATTGATGTTGGCAACCACCCAGCCGTCAGCGAGCGGCACGACCGCCCAGGTCGACAGCGCCAGAAGCACTGTCACGAGCGGAGCAAGCAGGAAGACGGCCTTGTTGGCGCCAGCCGGAATGACCGGCTCCTTGAAGACGAACTTCAGAAGGTCCGCGAAGGACTGGAACAGGCCGAAGGGGCCGACGACGTTCGGACCGCGGCGCAGCTGGACGGCAGCCCATATCTTGCGGTCGGCCAGAAGGACGTAAGCGATGAAGACCAGCAGGCAGACGAGCAGCAGCAGTGACTGACCGATCATGATGATCGCCGGCCAGACATAGGTCGAGAAGAAAGAATCCATGAGTTCCTGCCCTTACTCTGCCGCGACTTTGAAATTGTTGCGGGCCAACGCCGAGCACTCGGCCATGACAGCCGAGGCGCGCGCTATCGGGTTCGTCAAATAGAAGTCTTTGACCGACGACGCAAACCCGGATTTGTTCATCTTACCGGCTTTTTTCGCCAGTGCGGCAATTTGGGCGCTATCGCCTTCGGCGATCTCATCCACGGCCGCAAAATGCGGGAATGCCGCATAGAGTTTGCCGCGCAATTCGCCGAGAGAATCAAAGGGAAGCTTCTTGCCGAGCACATCGGAAAGGGCGCGGATGATCGCCCAGTCTTCGCGGGCGTCGCCCGGCGCAAAACCGGCGCGGTTCCCCATCTGGACGCGGCCTTCGGTGTTGACCCAGGTGCCGGACTTTTCCGTATAGGCGGCAGCCGGCAGGATGACATCGGCGCCATGCGCACCGTTGTCGCCATGCGAGCCGATATAGACTGTGAATTTTGCAGCCTTTGCCGAGACGTCAAATTCATCAGCACCGAGCAGGAAGAGCACGTCCATCGTCTTCAGCATCTCGGCTGCATTGCCCCCCTTGGCGCCCGGCACGAAGCCAAGGTCGAGGCCGCCGACGCGGGAGGCTGCAGTGTGCAGCACGGCAAAGCCGTTCCAGCCTTCAGCGATTGCGCCGACATTGACGGCGAGCTTGGCGGCGGTTGCGAGAACGCCTGCGCCATCCGTGCGGGTCAGCGCACCCTGGCCGATGATGATCATCGGCTTGGAAGCCTTGGAGAGGACTTCGGCGAAGGCGTGGCCGCCATCGAGGATGTCCTTCAGCGTATCCGGACCTGCGCCGAGATAATCATACTTGTAGCGCATCTCGCCGCCCTCACCGATCACACCGATCGGGAAGCCGCCGCGACGGTAACGCTTGCGGATGCGAGCATTGAGAATGGCTGCTTCGAAGCGCGGGTTGGCGCCGACGATGAGCAGCGCGTCGGCCTGTTCGATGCCTGATATGGTCGGGTTGAAGAGGTAGCTTGCGCGGCCGAGCGACGGATCAAGTGCCGCCCCATCCTGGCGACAGTCGAGGTTCTCGGAACCCAGCGACTTTACCAGTTCGGAAAGCGCATACATTTCTTCGACCGAAGCGAGGTCGCCGGCAATTGCGCCGATCTTGTCGCCCGACGTTGCCGATACGGCAGCCTTGATGGCGCCGAAAGCTTCGCCCCAGCTCGCCGGCTGCAGGCGGCCGTCCTTGCGGACGTAAGGGCGGTCGAGGCGTTGCGTCTTCAGTCCGTCCCAGACGTGACGGGTCTTGTCGGAGATCCACTCTTCGTTCACGGCTTCGTTGACACGCGGCAGGATGCGCATGACTTCGCGGCCGCGGGTATCGACGCGGATTGCCGAACCGACAGCGTCCATGACGTCGATCGATTCGGTCTTGTTCAGTTCCCAAGGCCGAGCCGTGAAGGCGAAGGGCTTGGAGGTCAGAGCGCCGACCGGGCAGAGGTCAACGACGTTGCCCTGCAGCTCGGAGGTCATGGCCTGCTCGAGATAGGTGGTGATTTCAGCATCTTCGCCGCGGCCGATCAGGCCGAGTTCGGAAATACCGGCGACTTCCGTCGTGAAGCGGACGCAGCGCGTGCAGTGAATGCAGCGGTTCATCACCGTCTTGACGAGCGGGCCGATATACTTGTCTTCGACGGCGCGCTTGTCTTCCTGATAGCGCGATGTGTCGATACCGAATGCCATCGCCTGGTCCTGCAGGTCGCATTCGCCGCCCTGGTCGCAGATCGGGCAATCCAGCGGATGGTTGATCAGCAGGAATTCCATCACGCCTTCGCGGGCCTTCTTGACCATCGGCGTGTTGGTGAAGACTTCAGGCAGTTCACCGTTCGGGCCGCCGCGAATATCGCGCACACCCATGGCGCAAGAAGCTTGCGGTTTCGGCGGACCGCCCTTGACCTCGACGAGGCACATACGGCAATTGCCGGCAACCGACAGACGCTCATGGAAGCAGAAGCGCGGAACTTCAGCACCGGCCTCTTCGCACGCCTGAATCAGCGTGTAATGATCCGGAACTTCGATCTCGTTACCGTCAATCTTCAGTTTTGCCATCGTCACTCAGTCCTGTTTCCCATTCGCCGGGCACCGGCAAACAAACCTATTTTTGCAACATCCATATTGCCAAGACAGACCTTTCGTCCGTCCTGGCGCGGAATTGCCCAAATTCTCTTTCGCTGGTTCCGAGATCCGAAACCCGCCATCGGCACCACAACCCGGAGCCCCTGCCCCGTTGATCGATATGCCATTCCTCCGGCCATGGCCTGCGGCCGGAAACCTACTTCTTCCTGCGGCCCCGTGTCGCCAGCACCTTGGCCTGACCAACCCAGTCGTCACGCAGGATGCGACCGTCGAAGCCAAGTTCGGCGTCCAGGCTCACAACGTCGGCGTCGCTCCATGCCGCGATATCAGCAAAGGTGCGGATGCCTCTTTTGTTCAACACCTGCTCCAGCTTCGGACCGATGCCGGCGATCAGCTTCAGGTCGTCAGCCTTCCTGGACCTTGCGGCGGGCTTCGCCTTGGCAACCGTAGGCTTCGCGGCTTCCGCTGCCGGGGCCTTGCTGGAAACCACCGTCAGCTTCGGCTTTGCCGCCTTACGAACCGGCGCAACCGTTTCAGCCGGGCGAATATTTTCCGGACGGATATCCATCTCGGGTGTTTCTTCGTCCGGCGGCGTTTCATCGAGCGCTGCGGCGGCCATGTTCGCCGTCTCGAACGCGCCCTGCAGCGCGCCGAAGAAAACGCCGGCCATCTGCGTGGAAATGCCAAAACCGATCGCCGTGGCTGCGGCAAATGCCGCAGCTGGATGCGCCATCAGCGGATGAACGGGCATCGCGCGCGCATTTTCCAGCATGCCGGCAGCAAGACGGCCAAAGTCAGCCGCGAAATCGGATGCCCTTTCTCCCACCTTGCTGTCGGATGCCTTGGTCGTCATGCGCTTACTCAGCCGCCTCCAGAACCGCACCGTGATCGAGCGCATTGGCCGTATACTGGTCGATGCGAGCTTCGATCTCCGGACGGAAGTTACGGATCAGACCCTGCACCGGCCATGCGGCGGCGTCGCCAAGCGCACAGATGGTGTGGCCTTCGATCTGCTTGGTGACCTGGAAGAGCATGTCGATTTCGCGCTTCTGGGCGTTGCCGCGCGCCATGCGTTCCATCACGCGCCACATCCAGCCGGTGCCTTCGCGGCACGGCGTGCACTGGCCGCAGCTCTCATGCTTGAAGAAGGCGGAGATACGGGCGATCGCCTTGATGACGTCTGTGGACTTGTCCATGACGATCGAGGCGGCCGTACCGAAGGAGGAGCCGACGGCGCGCAGGCCGTCGAAGTCCATCGGGCAGTCGATGATGTCCTTGGCCGGAACGATCGGGCACGATGCGCCGCCTGGAATAACGGCCAGCAGATTGTCCCAGCCGCCGCGGATACCGCCGGCATGCTTATCCACCAATTCGCGGAAGGTGATGCCCATGCTCTCTTCGACCGTGCACGGCTTGTTGACGTGACCGGAGAGCATGAAGAGCTTGGTGCCGACATTGTTCGGGCGGCCGAAGGACGAGAACCAGCCGGCGCCGCGGCGCAGAATGGTCGGGGCAACAGCGATCGATTCAACGTTGTTGACCGTTGTCGGGCAGCCGTAGAGACCCATATTGGCAGGGAATGGCGGCTTCAGGCGCGGCTGGCCCTTCTTGCCTTCAAGGCTTTCGAGCAGCGCAGTTTCTTCGCCGCAGATATAAGCACCGGCGCCATGATGGACATAGATGTCCATGTCCCAGCCGAGCTTGTTGTTCTTGCCGAGAAGCCCGGCATCATAACATTCGTCGATTGCCGCCTGCAGGGCCTCACGCTCGCGGATATATTCGCCGCGCACATAGATATAGGCGGCATTGGCGCCCATGGCGAAGCTCGCGACGACACAGCCTTCGATCAGCGTATGCGGATCGTTGCGCATGATGTCGCGGTCCTTGCAGGTACCGGGTTCCGATTCGTCGGCATTGACGACGAGGTAGTGCGGACGCCCATCGCTCTGCTTGGGCATGAACGACCACTTGAGACCCGTCGGGAAGCCTGCGCCACCACGGCCGCGAAGGCCGGAAGCCTTCATCTCCTCGATGATCCAGTCACGGCCCTTTTCGAGGATCTGTTTGGTGCCATCCCAGTGGCCGCGGCTCATCGCGCCCTTCAGGGATTTGTCCTTGAGGCCGTAGATGTTGGTAAAGATGCGGTCTTTATCTTCTAACATGCTTCACACCTCTTACCGCGGCTTCTTGCCGAAGACCTTGATATATTCCGCTTCGCCGCCCTTGGCGAGCGCCTTGGCCTGCTTGACCCAGTCGTCACGCTCGATACGGCCGCGGAAATTCAGGAAACCATCGACCCATTCGCGCTCGGCCTTCTTCCAGCCTGCAATCTGAGCGAAGGTGAAGATGCCGATTTCATGCAACGTTGCTTCGATCTTCGGACCAACGCCGGAGATCATCTTGAGATCATCGGGAGCGGCAGGCTTTTCGATGCCGGCCGGGCGATTCTTGTCGGTCAGCAACGGCTTCACAGCGGCTTCAGCGACAGGTTTCGGCGCGGGCTCGGAAGCGGCTGTGCCGGACAGCGGCTGAACTTCGGCAGCCTTGGCATTCTTGGCGGATGCCTTCGGTGCCGTTGCCGGCGTCTTCAGCGCCGCATTGGTCTCGGCATCGGTGCTCTTCGGACGTGCAGCCTCGGAGGGCGGAACGGTAGCGCCGTCTGCCGATGCAGTCGTTGGGGCCTTGTCAACCCAAGTGCGGGTGACAGCAACGTCGCCCAGCAGGGTCGTCGGACCACCTTCGGGCGAGGACAGGTGACGGTCGATCTGCGGGCCGACCTTGACGCTCGCGCCATTGCCGGCTGCAAACGTATCGATGATTTCTTCGAGGCGCTCGGGCGTCAGATCCTCATAGGTATCCTTGCCGATCATCACCATGGGTGCGTTGACGCAGGCCCCGAGACATTCGACCTCTTCCCACGAGAGCGTGCCCTCGGCATTGCGCTCGAACGGGTGCTGGTGGATCTTGCTGCGGCAGACGCCCATCAGCTTTTCCGAGCCGCGCAGCATGCAGGGCGTCGTGCCGCAGACCTGCACGTGAGCGCGAGTGCCAACCGGATGAAGCTGGAACTGGGTGTAGAAGGTCGCGACTTCGAGAACGCGGATATAGGCCATGTCCAGCATGTCGGCGATCTTTTCGATCGCCGGGCGGGTGACCCAACCATCTTGTTCCTGTGCCCGCATCAACAGCGGAATGACCGCGGACTGCTGACGGCCTGCGGGATATTTCTGAATCGTCTTTTCCGCCCAAACCGCATTTTCATCGCTGAAAGCGAATGCGGCCGGCTGGAATTGATCTTCGGCTAATCGACGAACGGACATTCTTCCTCACGCCTTGTCAGTTTAGCGTTCCACACCGCGAAGCAGTCAAAGACTGCATTTCACAGGCATAGGCCGACTGGTCTTTTTGCATAAATACCACGAACTTGCCGCCATTCGGCACGGCGGCCTTGATTTGATAGCCCTTGGACAAAAGGTCGCCCATGGACGATTGCTCTGCCGCCGGCTGCGCTTCCTCGTGGCCCAGCGGCGTGCCGAGCTTTCCAGCTTCCTGCGCAAAGGCAGCGGAAGCCGAAAGAAGGAGTGCTGCTGCAAGCGACAGAGCCTGCATTACCGGTCCACCTCGCCGAACACGATGTCGAGCGAGCCGAGAACAGCCGCGACGTCGGCAAGCTGGTGGCCACGACACATGAAATCCATCGCCTGCAGATGCGCATAACCCGGAGCACGGATCTTGCAGCGATAGGGCTTATTGGTGCCGTCGGAGACGAGGTAGACGCCGAATTCGCCCTTCGGCGCTTCGACGGCGGCATAAACTTCACCGGCCGGAACGTGATAGCCTTCGGTATAGAGTTTGAAGTGGTGGATCAGCGCTTCCATCGAACGCTTCATCTCGCCGCGCTTCGGCGGAACGACCTTGCCGTCGATCGAGGAGAACGGTCCCGTCTTCGCATCACCGAGCAGGCGGTTCACGCACTGCTTCATGATCTTCACGGATTCGCGCATCTCGATCATGCGGATCAGGTAACGATCATAGTTATCGCCGTTCTTGCCGATCGGAATGTCGAACTCAAGATCCGAATAGCATTCATAGGGCTGCGCGCGGCGCAGGTCCCAGGCAGCGCCCGAACCGCGCACCATGACGCCCGAGAAGCCCCAGGCCCAGCAATCTTCCAGCGAGACGACGCCGATATCGACGTTACGCTGCTTGAAAATGCGGTTGCCGGTCAGAAGATCGTCGATATCGTCGAGCTTGCCAGGAAATTCGTCGCACCACTTGCCGATATCCTGGACGAGCTGTTCCGGCAGATCCTGGTGAACGCCGCCCGGACGGAAGTAAGCGGCATGCATGCGGGAGCCGCTGGCGCGCTCATAGAAGACCATCAGCTTTTCGCGCTCTTCGAAGCCCCAGAGCGGCGGCGTCAGCGCTCCGACGTCCATGGCCTGCGTCGTAACGTTCAGCAGATGCGACAGAATACGGCCGATTTCCGAGTAGAGGACGCGGATCAACTGGCCGCGAATCGGGATCTCGATGCCGAGCAGCTTTTCGACCGCCAGCGCATAGGCGTGTTCCTGGTTCATCGGCGCCACGTAGTCGAGGCGGTCGAAGTAAGGAACGGCCTGCAGATAGGTCTTGGTCTCGATCAGCTTTTCGGTACCGCGGTGCAGCAGGCCGATATGCGGATCGACGCGCTCCACGATTTCGCCGTCAAGCTCAAGCACAAGACGCAGAACGCCGTGCGCTGCCGGATGCTGCGGCCCGAAATTGATGTTGAAGTTACGGACGTTATGTTCGGTCATGGCGATGGGCTCGCTTTTTCAGGTAGTCAGTGAACGGCGGGCTTTCGGCCCGCCACACGCCTTAAACTTACTGCTTCGCCTTTTCGTCGCCCGGCAGCACATATTCCGTGCCTTCCCAAGGGGACAAGAAATCGAAATTGCGGAATTCCTGCTTCAGTTCGACAGGTTCGTAAACGACGCGCTTTGCCGCATCGTCGTAGCGAACCTCGACGAAACCGGTCGTCGGGAAGTCCTTGCGCAGCGGATGACCTTCGAAACCGTAGTCGGTCAGGATCCGGCGCAGGTCCGGGTGGCCGGTGAAGAGAACGCCGTACATGTCCCAGGTCTCGCGCTCGAACCAGTCAGCGCCCGGATAAACGGCGCAGGCGGACGGAACCGGCGTATCCTCGTCGGTCGCCACCTTCACCCGGATGCGCAGGTTCTGCTTCGGAGACAGAATATGATAGACGACATCGAAGCGCAGCTCGCGCTGCGGCCAGTCGACGCCGCAAATATCCGTCAGGTTGACGAAGCCGCATTTGGCGTCGTCGCGCAGGAAGGTCAGCAGCGGAATCAGGTTATCGCCAGTCGTCGTCAGCGTCAGCTCGTCATATTTGAGCTGCGAGGCAGCAATCAGATTGCCGCGCGCCTCCGAAAGGTACGACGAAAGCTCAATGAGGGCTTCGCTCATAATGTCCAGTCCTTGCCCTTAGCGTTCGATCGTGCCGGTGCGGCGGATCTTCTTCTGCAGCAGAAGCACGCCGTAAAGCAGCGCTTCGGCTGTGGGGGGACAGCCCGGCACGTAGATGTCGATCGGCACAACGCGGTCGCAACCACGGACGACCGAATAGGAATAGTGGTAGTAGCCGCCGCCATTGGCGCAGGAACCCATCGAGATGACGTAACGCGGCTCAGGCATCTGGTCGTAGACCTTGCGAAGCGCAGGCGCCATCTTGTTGGTCAGCGTTCCGGCGACGATCATGACGTCGGACTGGCGCGGCGAGGCGCGCGGCGCGAAGCCGAAACGCTCGACGTCGTAACGCGGCATGGAGAGCTGCATCATTTCGACGGCGCAGCAGGCAAGACCGAAGGTCATCCACATCAGCGAGCCGGTACGGGCCCAGTTGATCAGCTCATCGGTCGAGGTGACGAGGAAACCCTTGTCGGCGAGCTCGTTGTTGATCTCGCCGAAGAACGCGTCGTTGCTGCCGATCGGCTTGCCGGTGGAGGGATCGATGATCCCCTTCGGCTGCTGCGCTACGAGCGTCTGATTGCTAGCGGGGGCTACTCCCATTCCAGGGCTCCCTTCTTCCATTCATAGATAAAGCCGATGGTCAGCACCAGAAGGAAGACCATCATGGACCAGAAGCCGAACCAGCCGATGGCGCCGAAGGAAACGGCCCACGGAAACAGGAAGGCGACTTCGAGGTCGAAGATGATGAAGAGAATCGACACGAGGTAGAAGCGGATATCGAACTTCATACGGGCGTCGTCGAATGCATTGAAGCCGCATTCGTAAGCCGAGAGCTTTTCCGAATCGGGCGCCTTGAAGGCAACGGCAAACGGCGCAATGAGAAGCGCCAGGCCGATAACGAGCGCGATGCCGATGAAAATAGCGATCGGAATATAGGAACTGAGCAGTTCAGTCATCATGTTCATCCCTGCTTGCGGGCGGCGCCGGGCGGCGCAACTGGGCAAATGCCCGGCAAGCGAACGTGCGTTGCAACAAGCCGTGGTTAGCGCAGCCGGAGCCCCGGCGCAAGACTTTTACAGAAGCTATTCGAACAGCGTGAGACGGACATTATCAAGCAGATGCAACGATGTCGCGACAAATCCGCAAATGTCGTGGAAGGCCGCATGGCTGACCCTCAGAAACTGCATGGCTTTTTGGAGATAAGTGGCGCGAGTGACGGGGCTCGAACCCGCGACCTCCGGCGTGACAGGCCGGCACTCTAACCGACTGAGCTACACCCGCGCATCGGACCTTTCGGGCCGTGAGGATACCACGAAACCGGACGGATAGCGTCAATTTGACGCCTGCTTGAAATGGCGCGAGTGACGGGGCTCGAACCCGCGACCTCCGGCGTGACAGGCCGGCACTCTAACCGACTGAGCTACACCCGCATTCTTTCAAGCAATCCGGTGCCTGGGCACCTTCTCCAAACGGGCTGGCCGTTGGGATGAGCGGCTAACTAAGGGGTTCGCCTTTTAGTGTCAAGCAGGTTTGGAGACAAAACCATGACAGTCCTGAAATTGTTTCGGAAGGCTTTCTCGATCCCCCCGGCAAATCGGCGATTCTGCTTTATCTGCGGACCTCGTATCCGTTGCGTCAGGTTTTCCACAAGCAGCCCCTCACGGATGTCGCGGGGATGTCTGAAACGCCCCTGCCCGCAACAGAGCTTCCCAATGGAAGCTCGAATCGCATGCGCCCCCTCAGAGCCTGAAGTTCCTTGCAGCCGCCTCAGGCCCTGCCGGCATATTGTTCGTCGCTGACCTGCTCCAGCCAGTCCGCGACGCTGCCGTTCAATGCTTCCTGAATGGCGATATGGCTCATGGCGGTCTCGGGGCTTGCTCCATGCCAGTGCTTCTCGCCCGGTGGGAACCACACGACATCACCCGGGCGGATTTCCCTGATTTCCCCGCCCCATGCCTGAGCGAGGCCGCTGCCTGACGTAACGATCAGCGTCTGGCCCAAGGGATGCGTATGCCAGGCGGTGCGCGCGCCCGGCTCGAAGGTCACGTGAGCGCCCCGCACGCGCGCCGGCTCCGGCGCCTCGACGAGCGGATCGAGACGGACGGAGCCGGTGAAATAATCGGCCTGGCCCTTCGTGGAGGGGCGCGAGCCTGCAGTCTTGATATCCATGATCTTTCCTGTTCTTCCGTCATCTGCGGTTGAAGCCGTCGTGGACAAGGATATTTGATCGCAGCAGGCGATCCAAGCTCCATCGTCGATTGCCGCTCTACCTGGCGCCTGCTACTGCGAAGGCCTTTCATCACGAACAGAGGATTTCCATGAAACATCATGCTTTTGGCCGCCTCCCCTTTACCGTCACCGATGTCGGCTTCGGTGCCTGGCAGATCGGCGGCTCCTGGGGCGATGTCAGCGAAGCGGATGGCCGTGCTGCCTTGAATGCCGCGCTCGATGCCGGCATGACCTTCATCGATACCGCCGACGTCTATGGCGACGGCCGCTCCGAAAAGATCATCGCCGATGTGCTGAAGGCACGCGGCGGCGAACGCCCGATGGTCGCGACCAAGGCCGGCCGCCGTCTGAACCCGCATGTCGCCGACGGCTACACCAAGGCCAATCTGGAAGGCTTCATCGACCGCAGCCTGAAAAACCTGCAGGTGGACAGCCTCGATCTCGTGCAGCTTCACTGCCCGCCGACGGAGGTGCTCTATCGCCCCGAGGTCTTCGCGGCTCTGGACGAGTTGCAGAAGGCCGGCAAGATCAAGGGCTACGGCGTCAGCGTCGAGAAGGTCGAGGAAGCGCTGAAGGCGATCGAATATCCCGGCGTCGTCAGCATCCAGATCATCTACAACATCTTCCGCCAGCGTCCCGACCATCTGTTCTTCGCTGAGGCCCGCCGCAAGAATGTGGCAATCATCGCGCGCGTGCCGCTTGCCAGCGGCCTGCTCTCCGGCAAGATCAGCCGCGACACGAAGTTCGCAAGCGACGACCACCGCAACTTCAATCGCCATGGCGAAGCCTTCGATGTTGGCGAGACCTTCGCAGGCGTGCCCTTCGAGGTCGGTCTGCAGGCGGTCGAGGAAGTGCGCAAGCTCGTTCCGGCTGATGCCAGCATGGCCGCTTTTGCATTGCGGTGGATCCTGATGGCGGATGCCGTCACTGTCGTCATTCCCGGTGCACGCAATGCCGAACAGGCCAAGGCGAATGCAGCCGCCGCCGATCTTGCGCCGCTCCCTGCCGACGTCATGGCCGCCACTCGCGAGATCTATGAGCGTCTGATCGCGCCGCATGTGCATCAGCGCTGGTAAGCCCTGACTGCCATTCAAGCCCGGCTGGTCAGTTGGCCGGGCTTTATCATCATAAGAAGGACCAGATCAGACCGTCACGACAATCTTGCCGAACTGCTCGTTCGATTCCAGGAAGCGGTGCGCCTCGACGATCTGCTCGAAGGGGAATGTCCTTGATATGACAGGCTTCAGCGTGCCGGAGGCCAGCCCTTCGAAAATAAAGGTCTTTGCGGCTTGCAGCCGCGCCGGATCGCGGATGATCTCATGGACGAGATAGCCACGGAGCATCAGGCATCTGCCGAGCACGGCAGGCAAAGGAAACGGTGTTGGCTGCGGGCTTAATCCACCGTATTCGATGAGAATGCCGCCTGACGACATCGCCGCCGTCAGCGGTTCGAAGATAGATCCGGCTACCGCGTCGAGGACGACACGAACGCCCCCGTGCCCCGTGATTTCCTTTAGTCGTGGTTCCAAGTCTTCCTCCTGCGATGCGATGACATGCGCAGCACCGGCCTCATACAATGCCTGGCGCTTCGAAGACGTTCTCGTGATCGCAATCGGTGTGGCGCCGATCCCGTTGGCGATCTGGATTGCAGCGAGACCCACACTGCTCGATGCAGCGGTGATCGCGACAAACTCCCCTTTTGAAAGTCGAGCGATATCGATAAGGGCGCCGTAGGCAGTCAGATATGGCATCCAGACAGCGGCGGCTTCCTCCCAGGAAAGGGCAGGCGGATGCCTGACAATAGATCCGGCGGGAAAGGTGACCAGTTCACCATAAGCCGGCGAGCGCACCATTGAGATCGGCGGGATGATGCTGACAGCGTCGCCGGGCGCAAAGCCGTTTACGCCTTGGCCTACCGCCTCGATGATGCCTGCCGCCTCAAGACCGAGACCCGACGGCAGCGGCGCGGTTTCGATATAGGTGCCGGATCGTAGCAGAGCCTCCGCCCGATTGATCCCAAGAGCCTTGACGCGGATCTGAACCTGCCCCGGCCTGGGCGCAGGAATATCCATATCCTCAATGCGCAAAACTTCAGCACCACCGAATTCGTGAAAGCGGACTATGCGTGCCATTCCCATCAACTCCAAAACAATTGAACCGAATGAGCTATGACAATTGGGACGAGGAAGATAAATTGGCCCAAAGGCAAGACAGAAGAAACCATGAGTTTGCAATATGGATCGTCTCACCAGCATGACCGTCTTCGTGAAGGCCGTGGACCTGGGCTCGTTTGCGGCAGCGGCGGCAGCACTCGACCTATCCGGGCCAATGGTCGGCAAGCACATCCGCTTTCTTGAGGAGCGATTGGGGGTCAGCCTTATCACCCGGACGACGCGGCGCCAGAGCCTGACGGATTTCGGACGCGCCTATTATGAGCGCTGCCGGATGATCCTTGCCGAGACGGAGGCCGCGGATGCACTCGCGATCGATCATCTTTCCGAACCATGCGGAAAGCTGCGGGTCACCATGCCCGTGCATTTTGGGCGGCATTGCGTGCTTCCGGTTCTGCTCGAGCTTGCAAAGCGATATCCGAACGTCGAACTCGATCTGTCGCTCAGCGATCCCATTACCGATCTCGCCGATGACGGTTACGATCTCGCGATCCGTACCGGCGAACTGGCGGACAGGTCAGGCATTATCGCGCGACGCGTCGCGCGCCAGCGCATGGTGGTCTGCGCGTCAGCGAGCTATCTCGATGCGCATGGTAGACCGGAGCAGATCGAAGATATCGGCAGGCACAATGCGATCATCTACGCGCGCTCTGCCCGCTTCAGCCCATGGCTCTTCCCGCATGGCGACCAGCCTCCGGTGGAAGTTCGGCCGAACAGCCGATTGCGACTCGATGATCTCGATGCGATTGCAGATGCGGCAACGGCCGGCATGGGGCTTGCCTGGCTGCCCTACTGGCTCATTCGCGACCGCGTGCAGGCTGGAGCGCTCGAGGTGTTGCTGCCGGGTCAGCCGGAGTTTCTCTATGACTGCCATGCGCTATGGCTGCAGACACCGCACCTGCCGCTCAGGATCCGTCTTGCCGTCGACGCATTGGCGGCCGCGCTGCCCAAATTTATGGTTTAGGTTAGTCGGGCCGTCAGCGTGATCGAGCCAAAGAAAAAGGCCGGGCAAAAACCCGGCCTTTCCATTTCGCGGGAATGCCAACTCAATTCGTGGCGGTCAGGTTGACCGGGAAGAACAGGGTTTCGCCCGAGGAGTCGCTCACACCGTCATTGTCGGTCACGGCGTAGGCCTTGCCCGATGCGTCGAAGGCGAAGCCTTCCAGCTTGTCGAGGACATAGCCGTTGGTGGCCGACTTCAGGTCGCCGATGAAATCATGGGCTTCCGTCTTCTTGACGACAGGCAGTTCGCCGCCGAGCTTGCCGGGCTTCAGGTCGGAGATTGCGACCTTGTAGAGCTTCTTCAGCTTGGCCGCATCGCCGACGAGGTTGTCGCGCTCGATGATATAGACGCTGTCGCCCTGAGCAGTGATTTCGGAAAGACCGACCCAGCCGCTCTCGCTCTTGTCGAGCGGGTAGCGTACGCCGCCCCATTCCTTCTTCTTCGGGTTATAGGAGACGAGCTTCACAAAACCCTTCTCGTCATCGTTCCACTCGCGCTGCACGGCCATCCACAGCGTTGTATCGTCGCCGGTACCGATGATCGTCACACCTTCGAAACCGTAGCGGATTTCGTTGGCAAGCAGTTCCTTCGGCAGGGCGATCTCGGCCTTGATGTCGCCCTTGGCTGTGACGTTATAGAGCGCATGCGGCACCAGGCGCTCGGTATAACCTTCCGAAGCCAGCCAGAAGGAGCCGTCGGCGGCAACAGCGATGCCTTCGATGTCAAGCTTCTGGGCCGGAGCGCCGTCACGCTTGACGACCAGCGCGTCGGTGATGACGGCCGGCTTCTTGGTGGCGTCGATCGTGTAAATCGTCGGCTGCGAGCCGAGGACACTGTCGCTCACGGCGAAGAGCATGCCCGGCTTACCCGGAACGGCGGTAAGACCCGAAAGAGCTGCAAAGCCGATCGGGTTGCCGTCCTTGTCGGCGGAGACAATGTGCGGATAGGCCTTTTCGCCTTCGCCACGCTCGTAGATCATCACGTGCGAACGCGCACCGCCGTCTTTGCCGAGGTCGAGTTCGTTGGCGGTCGCAAGCAGGTTACGCTGCGGAATGGCGATCGCGCCTTCCGGAGAAATACCCGACGGCAGGACCTGCAGCAGTTCCGGATCGGCGCCCGTATCCTTGTAGACGCCGACGACCGAAGCGCGCTCGGCGAGCAGGAAGAACAGGTTGTCGTTGCCAAACTTGGCCGCTTCGAGACCTTCCGGCTCGACGCCCTTCGACGAAGAGCGGCTTTCCGGATAGTGGCCGAGAGCGGCGACAGCACGCTCGAAGGAGCTGCCGGATTCGAAGAGGACCTTGCCGCTCTTGTCGAAGATAGTGAAGCCGCGCGAGCCGCCCTCATAATCGCCTTCGTTGGCGACGACGAGACGGTTGTCGTCCAGCCACTTCACGGCGTCGGGCTCGCGCTTAACGCCCTTCTTCTCGCCCGTGAACTTCAGGGCGCCGTCGCGCTTGGCATCGATACCGGTGAGGTCGACGCTGCCCGCGGAGAAGTGCGTCTTCACCGTGCCGGTCGCGCCGTCGAGAATGATGATCTCGTTGTTTTCCTGCAGGGTCAGGGCGATTTCGTTCTGGCTGTTGAACGCCACGAATTCCGGCTCCGGATCTTCAGGGGCAACGCCAGCAAGGCCGGTCAGGGCGACGTGCTTGATCGTGCCGCAATCGACGGTTCCGTCGGTCTTGACCTGGAAGACGACGAGGTCGCCTGCCGGCATCTGCGGGATCTTGCCGTCGTCAACTTCTTCATCGCGTTCGTTTTCGATCGCGATGGTGCCGAGCGTCCTGTCCTTGTTGAGGGCGATCGAATCGGGCTGGCCGCCGAGATCGCAGGTCGCGTCGATCTTCTTCGAAGCGATATCGACGATCGCCAGACGGCCGGACGGCTTCTGCTTGCTTTCGCCGGTGTTGACGGCGACGAGCGCCTTGCCGGCTGCTGTCGTGACCGAGGTCGGCTCACCGTCCATCATCAGCGCGCCGCCGGCCTTGGGTGCCTTGGCATCGGTGATGTCGATGAAGCCGATCGCGCCGAGCGGGCTGTCGCTGTAGATCAGCGTGTTGCCATCCTGCGAGGCGGTGATGATCTCGGCCGAAGTGGCCGAAAGCTTGTCCTTGTCAGCCGGCAGGTTGGTCGCAACCGGGAAAGAGGCGATGCGGTTGAAAACCGGCTCGGCCGCTGCCGGGAAGGCAACGGATGCAAAAAGCGCGGCAGCGAGCGCCGCCTTGCGCGCAGACAATGTCATTGAAAATCCCCCAATGTCGAAAAAATCGAGCAGAGGTTTTTTGCGGGACTGCCATGACAGACACATGACAGCCTGCGACATTTTGTACGGTTTGCGTCAGGCCACCTGCTGTTCGCGGCGCATCTCGCTGCGCATGATGAAGAGCGACGCGGCGAGGATAAGCGTAGCGCCGAGCCACAGATAACCAGCCGGTGCATAGCCGAAGAAAAGCCAGCCGGCGAGCACGTTCAACGGCAGTTTCAGGTCATCGAAGGGCTGCACATAGGCGGCATCGGCGCTCGCATAGGCGAGCGTCAGCAAATATTGCGCCACGACCGTCAGGAGCCCCGCCAGAAGGAAGAGCGCAAGCGTTGCGCCCGCCGGCACTGCAAAGCCCGCCGCGAGCGCCAGGCCGCCATTGATCGGCGTCAGCAGCACCAGCAGCCAGACGGTAATAGTCTCCGGCTTCTCGATGCCGGTCAGGCTCTTGGTGATGAGCGAAGAGGCACCCCAAAGCGGGGCCGAGATAACAGGCAAAAGTGCCGCCCAGGTGAAGCTGTCCGACCACGGCTGGAGGATGATCATCGCGCCGGCAAAGCCGACACCCGTCGCTGTCCAGCGAGCAGGTCCGACACGCTCACCGAGGAACAGGCGCGCGCCGAGAATGATGAAGAAGGGCGAGGTCATGACGAGCGCGATCGCCTGCCAGATCGGCACCGAGGCAAGGCCGGAAACCCAGGCCTCGACGCCGAGCGCGGCAAAGACGACACGCACGACATGCCGCCAGGGATAGCCGGTGCGCATCGCCGAGAGCCCGGCCTTGCGCAGGAAAGGCAAGGAAAAGAGGAAGGCGAAGCCATATTGCCAGAACGCTGCGGACGTCGCCGGGAAGGCAAGCGTCATCGTGAGCCACTGGGTGACGACATTGAGGAGCGAGAAGACGACGCCTCCAAGCACCATGAAGGCTGCACCGGCAAAGGCGCGGGAATGCCAGACTGCAAGGGAATTCTGATTCATGTCTTCCATCCGGAATAGGGACCAAACATAAATCAGGACGCATGAGGCGACGACACGCAGACGCCAACAGATCCCTGCCCGCGCACGGCCATGCTCATTCTCTTTCATCCGGACTTTAACCGTCGGCTCCGGAATCACACCGGATCTGCTGACCCTTCCCAAGCCAAAGCTTGAGAAGGCGCTCGCGGGCTCAGGCCGCAGCCCTTACCGCCGGTGGGGACTTTCACCCCGCCCTGAGAACATCACCGTCGTAAGACAAAGCGCTGCATGCCGCAAGCGGCGAAAACAAAAAGGGGTCCGGCGATGCCGAACCCCCTCAAAATCCTGCGCGGCCGTTCTCGTTTACAGCCGGCGGACAATCTCGTATCAGCCGTTGACGGCGTCCTTCAGGCCCTTGCCGGGCGTGAACTTCGGCACATTGCGTGCCGGAATGTCGACTTCGGCGCCGGTCGACGGGTTGCGGCCCTTCGTGGCAGCGCGATGAGAAACCGTGAAGCTGCCGAAGCCGGCGAGACGGATGTCGCCCTTGTTCTTCAGCTCAGCCTGCACAACATCAAAAACTGCGTCGACGGCAGATGCTGCGTCAGACTTCGTCAGTCCAGCCTTTTCGGCTACTGCGGACACGAGTTCATTCTTGTTCATGTTTCCACCCCTTTCTAAATGGTTTGAAACAACTCAATCTGGAAGCTAGGCGCAGAAATCGCTTTCATCAGGCCCGCCGAGAACCCAAAAGCCCTGCAAATCAAGGAAAAGCAAGCGTCTACATGACGTTTTCACAAAAAAAGGCCGGCGTTTCCGCCGGCCTTTTTCACGATTTGCAACAATTGGGCATAAATGTGGCCGCCAAAGCTCAATGAGCGATGGCTACACCTGCATCATCGAGCCCTTCAACGGTCGCGATGACGGGCGTTTCAACCGTGCCATCCCACTCGATCGGCTCGGGACGACGGACCAGTGCATGCTTGATCACTTCGCCCATACGGGAGACCGGAATGATCTCCATGTTGTTCTTCACGTTGTCAGGAATCTCTGCCAGATCCTTGGCATTTTCTTCCGGAATCAGCACCTTCTTGATGCCGCCGCGCAGTGCAGCAAGCAGCTTTTCCTTCAGGCCACCGATCGGCAGGACACGGCCGCGCAGGGTGATTTCACCCGTCATTGCCACATCCTTGTTGACCGGAATGCCGGTCATGATCGAGACGATCGCGGTTGCCATGGCGACACCGGCCGAGGGACCATCCTTCGGCGTTGCGCCTTCCGGCACATGCACGTGGATGTCGCTCTTGTCGAAGCGCGGCGGCTCGATGCCGAAATCGACGGCACGCGAGCGGACATAGGAGGCCGCTGCCGAGATCGATTCCTTCATCACTTCCTTCAGGTTGCCGGTGACGGTCATGCGGCCCTTGCCGGGCATCATGACGCCTTCGATCGTCAGCAGCTCGCCGCCGACTTCCGTCCAGGCAAGGCCTGTCACCACGCCGACCTGATCTTCACGTTCCGCTTCGCCGTGGCGGAAGCGTGGAACGCCCAGATAATCGTCGATGTTCGCTGCCGTTACGTGAACCGACTTCGTCTTGCCCTTGATGATCTCGGTGACCGCCTTGCGGGCGAGTTTCATCAGTTCGCGTTCGAAGTTACGGACACCGGCTTCGCGGGTATACTGCTGGCTGATCGCCATCAGAGCATCGTCGCTGACCGAGAATTCACTCGGCTGTAGCGCATGTTCCTTGATAGCCTTCGGCAGCAGGTGCCGCTTGGCGATCTCGCGCTTTTCGTCTTCGGTGTAGCCGGCGATACGGATGATTTCCATGCGGTCCATCAGCGGAGCCGGGATGTTCAGCGTATTCGCCGTCGTGATGAACATCACGTCCGACAGGTCGTATTCGACTTCCAGGTAGTGGTCCATGAAGGTCGAGTTCTGAGCAGGGTCGAGCACTTCCAGCAGAGCCGAAGACGGATCGCCGCGATAGTCCTGGCCGAGCTTGTCGATTTCATCGAGCAGGAAGAGCGGGTTGGACTTCTTCGCCTTCTTCATCGACTGGATGACCTTGCCGGGCATCGAACCGATATAGGTGCGGCGGTGGCCACGGATTTCGGCTTCGTCACGGACGCCGCCGAGAGCCATACGGACATATTCACGGCCGGTTGCCTTGGCGATCGACTGGGCGAGCGAGGTCTTGCCGACGCCCGGAGGGCCGACGAGGCACAGGATGGGACCCTTGATCTTGGTGGCGCGAGCTTGGACCGCCAGATACTCGACGATGCGCTCCTTGACCTTTTCGAGACCGAAGTGATCGGCTTCGAGGATCTTCTCGGCATTGTTGAGATCGGCCTTGATCTTCGACTTCTTGCCCCACGGGATACCGAGCAGCCAGTCCAGATAGTTGCGCACGACGGTGGCTTCAGCCGACATCGGGCTCATCTGGCGCAGCTTCTTCAGCTCCGCGTCAGCCTTTTCACGGGCTTCCTTTGACAGCTTGGTCTTGGCGATGCGCTCTTCCAGTTCGCTCATCTCGTCGCGGCCTTCTTCGCCGTCGCCGAGTTCCTTCTGGATCGCCTTCATCTGTTCATTCAGGTAGTATTCGCGCTGGGTCTTCTCCATCTGGCGCTTGACGCGCGAGCGGATGCGCTTTTCTACCTGCAGGACCGAGATCTCGCCTTCCATGAAGCCGAGTGCCTTTTCGAGGCGGGCCTTGACGCTGGTGGTCTCCAGCATCTCCTGCTTTTCGGTAATCTTGATCGACAGGTGCGAGGCGACCGTATCGGCGAGCTTGGAATAGTCGTCGATCTGGCTGGCCGCACCGACAACCTCGGGCGAAATCTTCTTGTTGAGCTTCACGTAGCTCTCGAATTCCGACACGACGGAACGCGACAAAGCTTCCAACTCGACCGGATCGTCATGCGGCTCCTCGAGCACATGGCCGAGGGCTTCGTAGAAATCCTCGCGGCTCGTGTAAGTATCGATCTCGGCGCGGGCACGGCCTTCGACCAGAACCTTTACGGTACCGTCAGGCAGCTTCAGGAGCTGCAGCACATTTGCGACCGTACCGACGCGATGGATCGCAGACGGGTCCGGGTCATCGTCGCTAGCGTTGATCTGGGTGACCAGCATGATCTGCTTGTCGGAACCCATGACCTCTTCGAGCGCACGGATCGACTTTTCCCGCCCAACGAACAGCGGGACGATCATATGGGGGAATACCACGATGTCGCGCAGGGGGAGAACAGGATAGGCGGTGCTGGTGCTCGCTACAGACGTTTTCTTCGTCATTTTTATTCCTTTCCATCGTCCCGTTACCGGGCTCTTTGGCGCGGCCGCTTGGGAACCGGCCGGCACTCTCACTTGCTGTTACAAGTGGAGGTTCTGACTACGCTTTTCAAGCCACGTTAACGCCCGCGTTCCACGGTTGTGACAGCTTTATTACATGGAACGCCAACACAATGAAGCGCCTATCTGGAGCGACGCTTACCATTTCCGAACCGCCTAAAATAACAACGCCAGCAACACGCTACGGAATCACAGCATCATTGCCAAGGGTCATCCTTTGCGCAATATCGGTGAAGGCTGTTTTCAACCTTGCCCGCAACTATTATCAGCGCCCGGCACCTGTTTTCAAATAGAAAGGGGCCTGCACAAGGCAAGCCCCTTAAAATAACGGTTCTCAGCTCAAGCTTCAGGCCGAAACATTTGCCTTCTCGTCCTGGCGGTCGGCGTAGATATACAGCGGACGGGCCGAACCGCGTGCGACCTCTTCGGAGATGACGACTTCACGAACGCCTTCCAGCGCCGGCAGTTCGAACATCGTGTCGAGCAGGATCTTCTCCATGATCGAACGCAGGCCGCGGGCACCGGTCTTGCGGATGATCGCCTTGCGGGCGATTTCGCGCAGCGCATCCTCGTGGAAGGACAGTTCCACGTCTTCCATCTCGAACAGGCGCTGATACTGCTTGATCAGCGCATTCTTCGGCTCGGACAGGATCTGGATCAGCGCATCCTCATCAAGGTCTTCCAGCGTCGCCAGAACCGGCAGACGCCCGATGAATTCCGGGATGAGGCCGAACTTGACCAGATCTTCCGGCTCCAGTTCGCGCAGCACTTCGCCGACGCGGCGGTCGTCCGGCGCCTTGACGGACGCGCCGAAGCCGATCGAGGTCTTCTCGCCGCGGGCGGAGATGATCTTGTCGAGGCCTGCAAAGGCGCCGCCGCAGATGAACAGGATGTTCGTCGTGTCGACCTGCAGGAATTCCTGCTGCGGATGCTTGCGGCCGCCCTGCGGCGGTACAGAGGCAACCGTGCCTTCCATGATCTTCAGAAGCGCCTGCTGCACGCCCTCGCCCGACACGTCGCGGGTGATGGACGGGTTGTCGGACTTGCGGGAGATCTTGTCGACTTCGTCGATGTAGACGATGCCGCGCTGGGCGCGCTCGACATTGTAGTCGGCAGCCTGCAGAAGCTTCAGGATGATGTTTTCGACGTCTTCACCGACATAGCCGGCTTCCGTCAGCGTGGTCGCATCAGCCATCGTGAAGGGAACGTCGATGATGCGGGCGAGCGTCTGGGCAAGATAGGTCTTGCCGCAGCCCGTCGGGCCGACCAGCATGATGTTCGACTTCGCCAGTTCGACATCGCCGTTCTTGGAGGCGTGCGCGAGACGCTTGTAGTGGTTGTGTACAGCAACCGACAGGATCTTCTTCGCCTGGCGCTGGCCGATGACATATTCGTCGAGGACCTTGATGATGTCCTGGGGCGTGGGGACGCCGTCACGGGACTTGACCATCGAGGACTTGTTCTCCTCGCGGATGATGTCCATGCACAATTCGACGCATTCATCGCAGATGAACACGGTCGGTCCGGCAATAAGCTTCCGGACTTCATGCTGGCTCTTTCCGCAGAAAGAACAATAGAGGGTGTTCTTACTGTCGCCGCCGTTGCTGCCGCTGACCTTGCTCATATCACTTTCCTTCCAGCACGCCGCATTTCGAACGCGAAATCACGGTCCACTCAATCAGCTCCCTGGCAGACTCCCTACCCGGAGTTCCTGCCGACAAGGGCTTCAGGGGGTACGAACCGGGCCCAATCAACATGTCCGGGTACCGGCGGCAACGAATTCCCCTTCGAATGCCGAATGCTATGTCATAAAAATTCAACATAGCATTAATAGCTACTATTAGCGTCTCCGCCGCCAGATGAAACCCCTTGTTCAATCACAAATGGGATAGAACTGTGGCGGCGAAAATACCATCCCTATTAATTACTAGGCCTGATCGCCTTCCATTTCGATGCGCGAAGTCAGAACCTTGTCGATCACGCCCCAGGTCTGAGCCTCGTCCGCATCCATGAAATGATCGCGATCAAGGGTCTTTTCGACTTCCTCGTAGGTACGGCCCGTGTGCTTCACATAGACCTCGTTGAGGCGGCGCTTCATCTTCAGGATGTCGCGGGCGTGACGCTCGATGTCCGATGCCTGGCCCTGGAAACCGCCCGAAGGCTGGTGAACCATGATGCGGGAGTTCGGCGTGGCGAAACGCATGTCCTTGTGGCCGGCAGCCAGAAGCAGCGAGCCCATGGAAGCAGCCTGACCGATGCAAAGCGTCGAAACGGCCGGCTTGATGAACTGCATCGTATCGTAGATGGCCATGCCGGCGGTAACGACGCCACCAGGCGAATTGATGTAGAGCGCGATTTCCTTCTTCGGGTTTTCGGCCTCGAGGAAGAGAAGCTGGGCGCAGACGAGTGTCGCCATATGGTCCTCGACGGGGCCTGTCAGGAAGATGATGCGTTCCTTGAGCAGGCGGGAATAGATGTCGTAGGAGCGTTCACCGCGATTGGTCTGTTCCACAACCATCGGCACGAGTGCCATAGCGGTATCGACTGGGTTTCTCATGTGCGTCCTTTTAACGTCTTTCCGGCGAATGCCGGGAATCAAAGAAAAATGCCTTGTCCCTACATAGAGTGTCCCAGCCCCCCTCTTCAAGACACGCATAAGGATAACGTTAAGAAGCGGGCGCGACATATGGCTTTGGCATTTCCCTATCCCGTTTCTCTCAAGCGCCTGTTAACGGCGAGGCCAGACCTTTGGCTCTCACAGTTTTTCTCTGCGACAGGATGAAGGAAGGCTTACCGCGCCCTGCGGATGTCACGGGTATTTACCTGACGGAAAGCTTACCGGCAGATATTGACGAAATTGCCGGCCGCAGATTTGTGCCATTAATCAAACAGCGAGCTTCTTCGGCAAGGATGCGGCCAATTCTCAAGGGGTTGCCGCCGTGTTCAATGTCACTACAGGTCTGTCCATCTGGTGTTCCGAAGCCCTTACGCTGGCTCTGGTTCTGTTCGTGGCCTGGCGCCACAACCAGAAGAGCGGCGCCTACCTTTATTGGGGGCTCGGCTTCCTGTTCAGCGGCATCGGCTTTGCGCTGGCTGCGGTCCGCGGTGAAATCCCCGACCTGCTTTCCATCGAGATTGGCAATGCCATCGCCCTGCTCGGACAGAGCGCCTGGGTCGCCGGCTTCCTGGCGCTCGACCGCAAGAGGATGGAATGGTGGGCACTGCTGCCGCCGGCGATCTGGCTTGCAGGCGTCTTCCTGCCGTGGATCAACGAGGATTATTCCAACCGGGTCATTCTTTACAATCTCGCTTCGGCGACCGGCGCCACTGCGCTCGGCATGGCGGTCGCCGCCGGCGATATCCGCCGGGAGCGCACGCGCGTCTTCCTGATGGCCGTCTTCGTGCTGCAGGCCTTCCTCTGCTTCGGCGTGGCCATCACAATGGCGCTGATCCTGCCTTCGGATGCTCAGGCGACGAATTTCAGCGGCGCGGCTGCCATGGCGAGCGCCTTCCTGCTCACCATCGCCTTCGCGCTCACCTGCCGCCTCATCATGGAACGGTCGGAACGACATCTGCGCGTGCTGACACTGACGGATACGCTGACCGGCGTGCTGAACCGCCGCGGCCTGCTCGGCTATTTCGATAAAATCCAGGAAAAGGCGCATGACGAGCAGCATCAGGTCGGTGTCATCCTCTTCGATCTCGACCATTTCAAGCGCGTCAACGATCGCTTCGGCCATCAGTCGGGCGATGCCGTTCTCACCGCTTTCGCCCGCCTTGCCCGTCAGTATATCCCGAACAATATCTTCGGCCGCATGGGCGGCGAGGAATTCGCGGCCTTCGTGACCGTCCGCGACCAGACGGAAGCGGAAGCGTTGGCGGAATCGATCCGCGCCGAATTCTGCCGCCTGCCAGTCAGCACCGGCGAGGCGCTGATCCCCGCCACGGTCAGCGTCGGCATCGCACTCTCCTCGGCGATCGAGGCCAATATCGACCGGCTGGTGTCGGCCGCCGACCGGGCGCTCTATTCGGCGAAGGCTGCCGGCCGCAACTGCACGGTCGTCTTCGGCGAGGAAGAAGCGGCGGCACCCGCGCCTGGCGAGCCCAACTCTCATGCCGGCGAACTCGTGCCGACGGTCGACGATCAGGTGGAAGCGCTGCGCCGCATGGGCGTGCTCTCCCGCGCAGGCTAGAACATTTGTTTTACGCAATTCCGGGCGCAAAACCGCTGCACACCTTTGCTGGAGTAGCTCCAAGCGCCCATCTTTCCGAGGCACCGCAAATCCGCTAAGCCTCTGCCCATGATGATACCGCCCTTTCTCAAGATCGATCCCGCAACCCGCCACGTGTCGCTCGACGGCAGCGACCCGGCCTTCTATGGCAATCCGAACGCGGTTTATGCCGCGCTTCACGCGCATTGTCCCACCTTCTATTGGGAGCAGCAGAAGCAGTGGTTCGTAACCAACTACGATCATGTGAACGGGCTGCTGCGCGACCGTCGCTTCGGCCGGCAGATCCTGCATATTGCCAGCCGCGAGGAACTCGGCCTTCCCGAGCCCGAGCCGCATATCGCCGCCTTCGATCTCGCCGAGCGCTATTCTCTGCTGGAGTTGGAGCCGCCGGAACACACGCGGCTGCGCACGCTCGTCAACCGCGCCTTCGTCTCGCGCCATGTCGAGAAGATGAAGCCGGAACTGGAGGAACTTGCCAACAGGCTGATCGATGGCTTTGCCGACAAGGGCGAGGTCGAGCTGCTCTCGGCCTTTGCCGATGTCATCCCGGTGACGATGATCGCCCGTATGATCGGCATTCCCGAAGACATGGGGCCGCAGCTCCTCAAGTGGTCGCATGCCTATGTGCGCATGTACATGTTCGGGCGCACCCGCGCGGACGAAGATGCTGCGGAGCGGGCGGCACAGGAATTTTCTGACTATGTGAAGACGGTCATTGCAGAGCGCCGGGCCGAACCGCGCGACGACCTGCTGACGCATATGATCCATACCGAACACAAGGGCCAGTACCTGACGGAAGACGAGCTCGTCTCGACGACCATCGTGCTGCTCAATGCCGGCCATGAAGCAACGGTCCACCAGATCGGCAATTCGGTGCGCATCATTCTGGACAGCGGCTACGATCCGGCTGAGCTTTTCCGCGACGAAACCGCCACCGAGCGCACCGTCGAGGAGTCACTGCGCATCTGCGCGCCCGTCCACATCTTCCAGCGCTGGGCGCTCGAGCCCGCCGAGATCGACGGCATAGAGTTCAAGCGCGGCGACAAGGTGAGCATGATCCTGGCCGCAGCCAATCTCGATCCGGCGAAATTCAGCGATCCCCTCGCCTTCAAGCCCGACCGCAACGAGGCGCCCAACCTCTCCTTCGGCGCCGGTATCCATTTCTGCATCGGCGCGCCGCTGGCGCGGCTGGAGCTCAACGTCGTCCTGCCGATCCTGTTCAAGCGGCTGCCGGGGCTGAAACTGGCGAAGACGCCCGTCGTCAAGGACGTCTATCACTTCCACGGCCTCGATCGCCTGGATCTCGTCTGGTAAGCCATCTTTCCGATATTCTATACCGAAAACGGCCGGCATGCTCATCGCGTGCCGGCCGTTTTTTGTCCCGAGAGGGAAAGTCTCATCAGCCGTAACGGCCGGTGATGTAGTCTTCCGTGCGCTTGACCTTCGGCGACTGGAAGATCTGCGCGGTCGGACCGTATTCGATCAGCTCGCCGAGATACATGAAAGCGGTATTGTCGGAGATGCGGCTTGCCTGCTGCATGTTGTGGGTGACGATGACGATCGTGAACTCGCCTTTCAACTGCGCGACCAGCTCTTCGACCTTGGCGGTCGAGATCGGGTCGAGGGCCGAGGTCGGCTCGTCGAGAAGCAGGACTTCCGGGCGCAGCGCCACGCCGCGGGCAATACAGAGACGCTGCTGCTGGCCGCCGGAAAGGCCAAGACCGCTCCCCTTCAGCTTGTCCTTCACCTCATCCCAGAGGGCGGCCTGACGCAGCGCCTGCTCGACGCGGACATCCATGTCGGCCTTGTTGAGGCGCTCGTGGTGGCGGATGCCGTAGGCGATGTTGTCATAGATCGACATCGGGAACGGCACCGGCTTCTGGAAGACCATGCCGACGCGGGCGCGCAGCTCGTTCATCGAGAAGCCCGGATCGAGGATGTTCTTGCCGTCGAGCTTGATCGAGCCGGTAGCGCGCATCTTCGGATATAGCATGTAGATGCGGTTCAGGATGCGCAGCAGGGTGGACTTGCCACAGCCGGAGGGGCCGATCAGAGCCGAGACCTGGCGTTCCGGAAAGCTCAGGCTCACATCCTTGATCGCGTGGGCGTCGCCGTAATAGAAATTGACTTTCTCGAGGGCGATCTTGTCTTTGGCCGTCGGCTTTTCCGACTTGCTGGTCGTCTCGAAAGTGTCTGCAGACTGAAGCATCATTTCCCACCTTTTCGGTTCAGGACGGAGCGCGATACGACGCTCAGGATCAGGACGACGGCCGTCATCACGAAGGCACCGGCCCACGCAAGATTCTGCCATTGCTCATAGGGGCTCATGGCGAACTGGAAGATCACGACGGGAATGTTTGCCATCGGCTGCGACATATCCAGGCTCCAATACTGGTTGTTCAGAGCTGTGAACAGCAGCGGCGCGGTCTCGCCGGAAATGCGGGCGATCGCTAGAAGGATACCGGTAAGGATGCCTGTCGACGCGGCGCGATAGAGGACGTTGAGCGTGACCTTCCAGCGCGGGATGCCGAGCGAAAGCGCTGCCTCGCGCATGACATCGGGAACCAGCCGCAGCATCTCGTCGGTGGTGCGCACCACGACCGGCAGGAAGATGAAGGCGAGCGCGATGCCGCCGGCAAAGCCGGAAAAGCGTGAGGTCGGGCGAACGACCACTTCATAGACGAACAGGCCAATGATGATCGACGGCGCCGAGAGCAGGATGTCGTTGACGAAGCGGATTGCCTCGCCGATCTTCTTGCCGCGGGCAAATTCCGACAGATAGGTGCCGGCGAGCACACCGATCGGCGTGCCGATGATGACAGCCAGCACGACCATCAACAGGCTGCCCATGAAGGCGTTGGCGAGACCGCCGCCGTCTTCGCCGGGCGGCGGTGTCATTTCCGTGAGAAGGCTGGGGCTCAGCGCAGACAGGCCGTGGATCAGCGTCGTCCAGAGGATCCACACCAGAAAGACCAGGCCGAGTACGGTCGCGATACCGCAAAGCGTCAACGCGATTGCGCTGCCGATCTGGCGGCGGCGGTAAAGGGAGCCCGAATAGGTAGCCATGATTATTCCCCCCTCTGCTTTGCCATGCGCACCAGCATGAGCTTGGCGGCCGCCAGAACGATGAAGGTGACGACGAAGAGGATGAGACCAAGTGCTGCGAGCGACGACCTGTAGAGGTCGTCCGAAGCCTCGGCAAATTCATTGGCGAGCGTTGCGGCAATCGAGGTGCCGGGCTCCATCAGCGACACCGCGATGTTATGGGTGTTGCCGAGGACGAAGGTCACCGCCATGGTCTCGCCGAGTGCGCGGCCGAGACCCAGGAAGATACCGCCGACGACGGCTGTGCGGGTATGCGGGATGACGATATCGCGCACCACTTCCCACTTGGTCGAGCCTAGCGCATAGGCCGATTCCTTCAGCTGCGCGGGGACGACGAGGAAGACGTCGCGCATGACCGAGGAAATGAAGGGGATGATCATGATCGCCAGTACGATGCCCGATGTCAGCATGCCGATACCGAGCGGAGCTCCCGAAAACAGCGCGCCGATCAGCGGGATCGGACCCAGCCAGTCGATCAGCACCGGCTGGATATAATCCGACATGAAGGGCGCGAAGGTGAAGAGACCCCACATGCCGTAAATGATCGAGGGGATACCGGCGAGAAGCTCGACCGCGCCGCCGATCGGCCCGCGAATGGAGCGCGGCGCAACTTCGGTGATGAAAACCGCGATGCCAAGGCTGACGGGAACGCCGATGATCATGGCAAGCGCCGAGGTGACAAGCGTACCGTAGATCGGCACGAGGCCGGCGAATTGTTCAGCCACCGGATCCCATTCCGTGCCGGTCAGGAAGCCGAAGCCGAAGGTCCGGAACGCGAGAAGCCCGCCCATGGCCATGGAGATCGCCGCTGCCAGCAGGACGGCAAGAACAAACAGGCCGCAGCCCAAAACTATCCAGTAAAAAATACGATCGCCTGCAGCGCCGTCGCGGCGCTTCACGCCCGCGGTGTCGGCGGGCAGCGATGCCAGTGCTTCGCTCATATCCGTACGCTCTGCTGCTTTGAGGGGGTGTCAAAGGCATCAGGGGCGGAAAGCCAAGCTTCCCGCCCCGACCGCAGTTTCGTCAGGATCAGCTCTTGAAAGAGGCCGTCCAGTAATCTTCGATCTGCTTCACGAGCGTATCCGGAAGCGGAACGTAGTCGAGCGAGGAGGCTTCCTTCTGGCCCTTTTCGAGAGCCCACTTGAAGAAAGAGAAAGCAGCCTTGGAGCGTTCAGCGTCCTTCGGCTCCTTGTACATGATCGCCCAGGTGGTTGCCGTGATCGGCCAGGCCTTTTCGCCCGGCGCGTTGGTCATGATCAGGTAGAAGTCCTGAGCCTTGCCCCATTCTGCGCTTGCAGCGGCAGCCGAAAAGCTCTCGGCATTCGGCTTCGGATACTGGCCGGCAGCGTTCTGAACCAGAACGAAGGGCAGCTTGTTCTGCAGAGCGTAGGCGTATTCGACGTAGCCGATCGAATCCTTGACGCGGGTTACATAAGCAGCAACGCCTTCGTTGCCCTTGCCGCCGATACCAACAGGCCAGTTGACGGCGGTGCCTTCACCAACCTTGGACTTCCAGTCCGGGTTTACCTTCGAGAAGAAGTTCGTCCAGTTGAAGGAGGTACCGGAGCCGTCAGAACGGTGAACAACGGCGATCTGGCTGTCGGGCAGCTTCAGGCCCGGGTTCAGATCGGCGATGGCCTTGTCGTTCCACTTGGTGACGTTGCCGAGGTAGATGTCAGCGAGAACCTTGCCGGAGAGCTTCAGTTCGCCTGATTTGATGCCCTTGACGTTGATGACGGGAACGATGCCGCCAACGACGAGCGGGAACTGGCCGAAGCCGCCAGCCGTCAGATCTTCCGGCTTGAGCGGGGCGTCGGAAGCGCCGAAGTCAACCGTTGCAGCCTTGATCTGTGCGATACCGCCACCCGAACCGATCGACTGGTAGTTCAGCTTGTCGCCGGTTTCCTTGTTGTAGTCTGCGGACCATTTCGAAAGAACCGGATAGACGAAGGTGGAGCCAGCGCCGGTAATATCGGCAGCGGAGGCCGAGACTGCCAGAGCGGCAACCAGGCCGGCGCCGAGGCAGGCCGAAAGAAGTTTCTTGGTGAGCATTTGCGACTCTTCCCTGATGGAACTAGAGGACGACGAGGTCCGGCGCCATGGAGGGGGTGTCCATTGTCGAGAGCGCTGAATTTCCTCATCACGGGAACGCGGCTAGGCGCCCATTATTACAGTTTGATGACAGTTTGTGATGGGCGACATGAAATGCAAAGCTGTGCATAAGTCGCTGAAGTCACTGACTTTCCTGATGAATCGCGCGCTGACAATGCCTTGGCGAATGAGGTGTGGCCCTATTGCCGCAGGGCTGCGGTCGATTGCCGCAGCAATGTGTGAAAATGTCGTTTTCAGACGCCAAAACGCTCCGAGGACCTGACGACCGCCCGCGTGTGCTACCGCAATCTACGCGGCATGCTCTTGAAGCTTGCTGGATATTTCGAGTGCCGACATAGGTTTGCCGATCAGATAGCCCTGGAGCTGGTCGCAGCCGGCCTCACGCAGGATCGCCGCCTGGCGCGTATTCTCGATACCTTCGGCTGTCACGGGAATCTGCAGAGCGGTCGCCAGGGAGATCGTGGCCCTCAGAACGTCGGCGCCATTCGAGGCTTGGTCGAGAGCGGACACGAGCGAACGGTCGATCTTCATGCGATCAAACCCGAACTGCCGCAATGCGCCGATGCTTGCATAGCCGCAGCCAAAGTCATCAAGCGCGAATTTTATACCGACCTGTTTGAGGTGATCTATCGACCGACGGGCCTGTTCCGGGTTTGTCATCAGGACGCCTTCGGTGATCTCCAATGTCAGGCGCTTAGGATCGAAATCGAGCTCCTGCAGAAGCGAGATCACTTCGGCGGCGAATTCCGGGTTGCAGAGTTGGACCGGCGAAACGTTCACCGACAATGCCAGGCCAGGCCAGTTCTTGGCGTGCCCGATGGATGTTTTCAACATGTGAGTGCCGAGTGCATCGATGAGGCCGCACCTTTCGGCGAGCGGGATGAAAATCTCAGGGCTTATGTTTCCCGCTGGAGTTCGCCAACGCGCCAGTGCTTCAAGACCAGTAACAGCGCCTGTCGCAGCGGAGACGAGAGGCTGGAAAAAAGCTTCGATCGCACCATTGCTGATGGCGCTCTTCAACAGAGCTTCCATTTCGGCGACCCTCTGGCGTTCCCGATCCAGCTCCGGGTCGTATTCGATCGCCCGGCCTCTGCCGTTTGCCTTGGCCCGATAGAGCGCCATATCCGCCCTGCGGAGGAGCTCCAAAGGCGGTACGTCTCCGTCACGTGCGGCAGCTCCGATGCTTGCGCCGACTTCGATCGTTCGCCCTTCGATTTTGAAGGGTTCGGTGAACAGCGCCAGAATAGTCTCTTCTATCTCCCCACGCGCGGCGGTTCCAATCTGCACCAGCGCAAACTCGTCGCCTCCCAGTCGGGCGGCCGCAACGACTTCAGGGTGACAGGCGATCAGGGCGTTCGAGACGATCCGGATCAGATCATCCCCTACCGCGTGCCCCCAGGCGTCATTGACTGCCTTGAAGCCATCGAGATCGACCAGATAGAGCCGGGGTGGCGCAACATGAGTGTCTTCCAGCTCTTCCAGCAGTGCGAGAAGCCCATGCCTGTTCAACAGGCCGCTCAGGCTATCGTGGTTCGCCTCGAAAATCGCCGCTTGGGCCAATTGGCGCAGGCGGCGCGCCTCGGATGCGCCTACCAGCAGAACGCCCCCCAGGAACATCAGAAGGATGATGACAGCGGCCGCAACGTAAGGATAGACCTGGTGAAACACGGCGGTTCCGGGCGCTTTGCTGGGCCAGACAAGGTGGCCGATGACGCCACCTCCTATGTCCGAGATCGGTGTGTTCAGCAGGCCCGCCTCAGGCACGGCGGCAAGACGCAGCCCTTCGAGTTCGTGCTCGTCCGAAAAGGTGCCGAGAACTTCCGACGTGAGATCCTTGTAGAGACTCAGCACACTCAGCTTCGGAAGCTCGCCTTCCACGGTGAAAGGCTGGATTGCCTGCGACACGATGAGCGCGATTCCCGTTTCGGTCCGGATGAAATTGACCACCGGTGCCTGTCTGGATTCGGCGGCTTTGTTGATCTGCTGGTAAAAGCCTTGACCGAAAAAAACGCTCGGCTGGATGGGCTTGCCTTTGGCATACGCGGAAACGACCGAAGAGCGGTCGGGGCCGATCACGACGGCGCCGTCGTAGAGCGGATAATCCGCGCTGGTTTTTCCCCAGTTCTCATAGGCCCAATCCGCGGCGGCGGCGGATGAGATCGCGTTATAGGCGTCATCCCATGCGGCGTTGTCCGTGGTTGTCGCACTCAAGCGACTGCTAAAGGCTGCAATGGCCGCACGGGCGGCGCGCGTGGCCCTGGCATCATCGATCTCGTTTGCAGATCGGGTCATCGTGGCGACGACATGGGCCGTGAGGCCCGTCAGCACGAGGGCGACGACGAGGAAGAAAATGGTTGTCGCAATGATGGAAGACGCTTGGGTCCGAACGTGTCTACCCGCAAGATTCGACGACATGCCAATCCCGAAAAGATGAATTGCAAGGGCATGTCTTTGGTGACGGCAGGAGACATCATGTCCGCAATGCGCTGCAGATGAGGTTTAGCATTTGATGATGTAGACACTCTTAATGAGAACGATCAAAAACCGTCTATCCGGGCCGGCGCTCAGACCTTGATCACGTAGTCCTTGCGAGTCGTTTCAACGACTTCCCAGGTTCCCTTAAAGCCCGGCCTGAGGATAAGGCGATCGCCAGCCCTGAGATGGACCGGCTCACCGCCATCCTCGGTCACGATCGAATGGCCGGAAAGCAGGCTGAAATATTCCCACTCCTCATAGATGATCCGCCACTTGCCGGGCGTTGCCTCCCAGATACCGGCATAGAGACCGCCGTCGGCCTCCTCGAGATTCCAGGTGCGAAATTGCGGATTGCCGGAAATGATGCGCTCGGCGGCGGGAGCGCCGACTTCCGGTTCGACGCCGTCGATATCGAAGGAGATCGTGTTTGCCATGGTCACCCTTTCCCTCAGTGTCCTTCGCGGCAGAGATTAAACACAAAAAGAACGACATCGGCAGAGTCAAAACTCGCCGACCATCGCGGCAATCAAAAATTCTTAGTATCACCGATACCTGACAGAGGCGTGCGCCCGGCGGGTCGGCCCCGTACCTTAGTTGCAGCGAAGACAGCGACGGCCATTTCGAAGTCGCGATGCGGGCTAGATGCAGTATTAGCACAAATTGATATATGTCCGAGGGCGTTGCTCTATGTGAAAATGCGTCCCCTAACACCACAAGGGAGGCATCCATGAAGCCTTTTTGTGTCGCATTGACGATTTGCCTGGTGTTCGGCACGTCGGCAAGTCGCTACATCTCCCTTCCAGGTTATGCGTTCAGGACAGACCCGACTTGCCACCGCACCGTCTCTAAACTCCAGTTCGACAGGAAATGCGATTGGCCGAGAGTCGGAATAAAAGACTTTTCGCAGCCGAACCAGTTTGGCTTCGGGCTCTAAATGGCCCAGTTAAGCAAAGTCTATCGCCGCCTTGCGATAAGTTCTGGCAGAGGACGGGCAATGTTGAATTTTTTTGTCCGCTATTTTCGTCCGATCGGACGAAAGCCGCGCCCGAGTCTATTCCACTCGGACGCTGATCCCATGGTTGTATCCCGACAAAGGTAGTCTGCGAAAATACAAGCGTTGCTGCGAGGGACGCTCAGATCTGAGACAGCGACTGTTCGAGATCGGCGATGATGTCCTTCACATCCTCGATGCCAACAGAGAGGCGCACCACGTCCGGCCCGGCGCCGGCGGCGATCCTCTGCTCGTCGGTCAACTGCCGGTGCGTGGTGGAGGCCGGATGGATCACCAGGGAACGCGTATCGCCGATATTGGCAAGATGCGAGAAGAGTTCCAACCCCTCGACCAGCGCCTTGCCAGCCTCGTAGCCGCCCTTGACGCCGAAGGTGAAGACCGAGCCGGCGCCCTTGGGCGAATAGCGCTGCTGCAGGGCGTGGTTCAGGTCGTCCTCCAGGCCGGCATAATTGACCCAGGCGATCTTGGAATGGGCCTTCAGCCATTTGGCGACGTCAATCGCGTTGTCGCTATGGCGCTGCATGCGCAGCGGCAGCGTCTCGATGCCGGTCAGGATCAGGAAGGCGTTGAAGGGCGAGATCGCGGGACCGAGGTCGCGCAGGCCGAGCACGCGGCAGGCGATCGCGAAGGCAAAATTGCCGAATGTCTGGTGCAGCACGACGCCGTTATATTCCGGCCGCGGGGTGGAGAGCATCGGATAGTTGCCGGTCTTCGACCAATCGAAGGTGCCGCCATCGACGATGATACCGCCCATGGAATTGCCGTGACCACCGAGGAACTTGGTCAGCGAATGCACGACGATATCGGCACCGTGCTCGATCGGCCGGATGAGATAGGGGGTCGCCATGGTGTTGTCGACGATCAGCGGCAAGTCGTGACGGTGGGCGATTTCGGCGATCGCAGCGATATCGACAAAAGTGCCGCCGGGATTGGCAAGGCTCTCGATGAAGATCGCCCGGGTCTTGTCGTCGATCCTGCTCTCGAAATCACTGGGGCTCTCAGGGTCAGCCCAGCGCACCTGCCAGCCGAAATTCTCGAAGGCATGGCCGAACTGGTTGATCGAGCCGCCATAGAGGCGGCGGGCGGCGACGAAATTCTCGCCCGGACGCATCAGCGTATGGAAGACGATCATCTGCGCCGCATGGCCGGAGGCGACGGCGAGCGCTGCCGTGCCGCCTTCAAGGGCCGCGACGCGTTCTTCCAGAACCGCCTGTGTCGGGTTCATGATGCGGGTGTAGATATTGCCGAATTGCTGCAGGCCGAAGAGGGCTGCAGCATGGTCGGAATCGTTGAAGACGAAGGCCGTCGTCTGGTAGATCGGTGTAATCCGCGCGCCGGTCGCCGGATCGGGCTGCGCGCCCGCATGAATTGCCAGCGTGTTGAATCCCGGATCGTTTTTGGCCATTTCGTCCTCCCGTACTGTTGTTGACGGGCGCGATCATAGCCGCTCGAATTCGAAAGTTAACCGCGATCTTTTTCAACCGCGGCGCGCTCCGGAGAAAATCCGTTCTGCCTGACGGCGTCAGCCGAAAAGACGCGGATACTCGATCGCCGGGCAGCGGTTCATGACGACCTTGATGCCACCGGCTTCAGCCTTGGCGGCGGCCGCGTTGTCGCTTACGCCGAGCTGCGCCCACACAACCTGCGGGCGGGGATCGAGTGCCAGCGCCTCATCCACCACGCCATCAAGATATTCGGATGCGCGGAAGACATCGACCATGTCGACTGGTTCGGGGATGTCGGCGAGACGGGCATAAACGGTCTGGCCCTGAATCTGCTTGCCTGCCTGTCCCGGATTGACGGGAATGACCTTGTAGCCGCGCGACAGGAGATAACCCATGACGCCGTTGCTCGGCCGGGCCGGATTGGGCGAAGCCCCCGTCAACGCGATGGTTCTGACGGATTTGAGAATGCCCGAGAGATAGTCGTCGGCGTAAGCATCATGGTTCATATCTTGTGTCTCCGGTCAGGTGTCTTCAGGAGGAAGATTTTGACAGTCCGATTCATTGAAACCGGGCGGCTTGCTTCAACGTATATATAGGTGCCGGAAAATATCAGGGAGAAATTGTGCCATGAAAAAACTAGTCCTTGCGCTTGCGCTCGTGCTGTCAGCCTCGCCGGCGCTTGCTATCTCACGCTACAATCCGCTTGCGATGAGCTGCCAGAGCGTGCGGGCAGCGATCCATAACGAAGGCGCAGTCATCTTTCGCTACACTTCACCGCGCGGCCTTCCTCTCTACGACCGCTATGTCCGCAACAGCAACTATTGCGACGCGACCGATTATGCGGAATGGACGAGCATTCCCTCCAAGGACAATCCCAGGTGCCGGGTGCTGAACTGCCAGAATATAGACAACCTGGACGGGATGCTACTCATTCCACACTATAGTCTCTAACTCGGCATTCATTCGGAACTATGAATATCATTGGTCCTTTCGCACCTGCGAGAGGACCTGGCCGTCAATCTGAGGCCACAAATTGCAGCCAGAACATCCTATGGTTGCTAATTTATAATCATTTCAAAGTTATAGAATAATGTCTATATTTCAGCATCATAGGATTGTCGACACTCTCCTTCCAAAGAAGAATTTCACCTTTCATACATAATTTGATCATGATATGTTCGCGTGTTCATTAGAAACATCTCATAGTTGTGTGAGCCAAGCGTAATTGAACGCATTTCGAGCGCACGCACAAATTGCTACAACGATAGGCAATTGTTCACCTGATCAATCCATGCTATTGAAAATTTGACCGTGCGGAGTACACCTTCCGGGGCAAATCACGCAAACCCAGGTTGTTATTTCAAGGCAGGTTCAAGCGGGAAAGCTGTGATGTTTTCCCGTATCTTGTTGCACTGCTCCTGGACCATCCGCCTTGCCCCTCGATGTTCTCCTTCTTGTCCTTTTCGGTGCTCTTCTGCATGCGACATGGAATGCCATCATCAAAGCCGGCAAGGACAAGTCGCTTGATGCGGCGCTGATCTCTGCGGGCGGCGCGGTCGCCTCGCTGCCCTTCCTGCCGTTGCTCCCCCTACCACAGCCGCAGGCCTGGCCTTTCATCGGCGCTTCCGCCATCCTGCAATTTGCCTATTTCCAGCTGGTCGCCGCCGCCTACAGGGCCGGCGATATCGGCTTGGTCTATCCGCTGATGCGTGGCGCCGCCCCCATGCTCATCGTCGCCACCAGCGGCTTCATCCTGGGAGAGCATCTGACGGGCGGTGCGCTTGCCGGAACCATGACGATCTGCGTCGGCATATTCACGCTCGCCTTCGAAGCGCGCCACGGCAGCCGCCACGCGATCATGCTGGCGCTTATCAACGCCTGCGTCATCGCCACCTATACCTATGTGGACGGCGTCGGCGCCCGGCTTTCCGGAAACGCGGTTTCCTACACGCTGTGGATGTCGCTTCTGCCGCCGGTTCTGCTCTTTGCCTGGGCGGTTTCGCAGCGCGGTCTCGTAACTGTCGCCACTCACGTCAGGCGCAACTGGTGGCGCGGGCTGATCGGCGGCGCGGGCTCGATCGCTTCCTACGGGCTGGCGCTCTGGGCGATGACGAAGGCCCCGGTTGCGACGGTGGCGGCGCTCAGGGAAACCGCCATCCTGTTTGCGCTTGTCATCTCGGTTGTGGTGCTGAAGGAAAAGGCCAGCGCCTGGCGTTACCTCGCCGGCATCATCATCGCGCTCGGCGGGCTGATCCTGAAACTTGCCTGATCACTCGCCCTTCCATTCGGGCGTACGCTTGCCGAGGAAGGCGCCGATGCCCTCTTGCGCATCATCGGTCAGCATGCTGTCGACCATCACGCTTGCGGCATAATCATAGGCTTCCGCGACGGGCATTTCGAGCTGCTTGTAGAAGGCTTCCTTACCGATCCTCAGCGCCTGCGGCGACTTCGAGGCAATAACGGAAGCGTATTTGCTGACCACCTGCGTGAGGTACTGCTTCGGCACGATACGGTTGACCAGGCCGAAATCCTTTGCAGTCGAGGCGTCGATCGTCTCGCCCGTCAGCAACATCTCCATCGCCTGCTTGCGGTGGGCGGCGCGCGAAACAGCGACAGCCGGCGTCGAGCAGAAAAGCCCGATATTGACGCCTGGCGTGCAGAAGGTGGACGTGTCCGTGCAGATCGCTAGATCGCAGCTTGCGACGAGCTGGCAGCCTGCTGCGGTCGCGAGCCCATCGATTTCGGCGATGACCGGCTTCGGCAGGCGGCTGATCTCCAGCATCAGGTCGGCCGCCAGCGCAAAAGTCTCTTCGAAGAAAGCGACGCCATCGTCCTCGTCGGCGCGATGAGCGGTCAGTTCCTTGAGGTCATGGCCGGCGGAAAAAACATTTCCCGTCGAAGCGATGACGACGATGCTAACATCCTCATCCTTGGCCGCACCCTGCAGCTCGCCCATCAGCGTTTCCATGAGCGATATGGACAGGGCATTGGCCGGCAGATTGTTGAGCGTCAGCCGCAATATGCCGCCGGAAAGCTGGCGGAGCACGAGGGCGCCCTCGCCCGAATTGTTGTTGTCCTTGCGGAAGGATACGATCTCGGCCATGGCATGTTCCTGTGCGCTGTCTCTATCCTCGTCTTCTGCCACAAGGGTTAGGCGATTTCGAGCCTGATACGGCAGCTGCGCGACCTCGAAATGCGAATCTTTGGTCATTTCCGGCAAAGTAAAATGAGGTATCCACATACCTCATATCTAAGTTATTGTTTTCTCTACTCTATTTTTACGGACGCGGAAATGGCTTATATTGACCGACTAACCGATTGCCGTTATAAGCCGCGCCGGAAATGCAGCCTTTCGGGGCTGTTTTTCTTTTTGGTCTGTCTTTACAGCCAGCCCAACCAAGCAACAAGAAACGCCCCTCGCCTTCGGGCATGGGGATCCAAGAGAGAGTAACAATTATGGCAACCTTCTCCCAGAAGCCTGCAGAGGTGGAGAAGAAGTGGGTCGTCATCGACGCCGAAGGGCTCGTCGTTGGCCGTCTCGCTTCCGTTATCGCTATGCGTCTGCGCGGCAAGCACAAGGCAACTTTCACGCCTCACGTTGACGACGGCGACAATGTTATCGTCATCAACGCTGACAAGGTCGTTTTCACCGGCAAGAAGTATTCCGACAAGGTTTACTACTGGCACACCGGTTATGCCGGCGGCATCAAGGAGCGTACCGCTCGCCAGATCATCGAAGGCCGCTTCCCGGAGCGCGTCCTCGAGAAGGCTGTTGAGCGCATGGTTCCGCGCGGCCCGCTCGGCCGTCGCCAGATGAAGAACCTGCGTGTTTACGCCGGCCCGAACCATCCCCATGAAGCCCAGCAGCCGTCCGTCCTCGACGTCGCCTCGCTGAACAAGAAGAACGTAAGGAGCGCCTGATAGTGGCTGACCTCTCTTCCCTGAAGGATCTCGGCACGTCGTCTGAAGTAGCTGCTGCTGCTCCGGCTCACGTCCGCAAGGTCGACTCGCTTGGCCGCTCCTACGCGACCGGCAAGCGCAAGAACGCCGTTGCCCGCGTATGGGTCAAGCCGGGCTCCGGCAAGATCATCGTCAACGGCAAGGAATTCGCGGAATATTTCGCACGTCCGGTTCTGCAGATGATCCTGCGCCAGCCGATCGTTGCTGCTGCCCGCGACGGCCAGTTCGACATCGTTGCGACCGTTGCCGGCGGCGGTCTTTCCGGCCAGGCCGGCGCCGTTCGCCACGGTCTGTCCAA
This sequence comes from Rhizobium viscosum, assembly GCF_014873945.1. Taxonomy (NCBI): domain Bacteria; kingdom Pseudomonadati; phylum Pseudomonadota; class Alphaproteobacteria; order Hyphomicrobiales; family Rhizobiaceae; genus Rhizobium; species Rhizobium viscosum. The sequence goes on from NZ_JADBEC010000001.1 coordinate 462,028, forward strand.
GGCTCTCACCTACTTCGAACCGGGCCTGCGCTCGGTCCTGAAGAAGGGTGGCTTCCTGACCCGCGACAGCCGCGTCGTCGAACGTAAGAAGTACGGTAAGGCCAAGGCCCGCCGTTCGTTCCAGTTCTCGAAGCGCTAATCGCTTTCTGGATATGCTTTCATGGAAAGGCCGGGTTTTCGCCCGGCCTTTTCGTTTATTCGGGCTTATTGAAGAAAGCCTCAAGCCGATAGCCGTCGGGATCGATGACGAAGGCGGCATAATAGAACTGGCTGTAGTCCAGGCGGATGCCCGGCGCGCCATTATCCTCGCCGCCATTGGCAAGTGCTGCAGCATAGAAGGCATTGACGGCCTCTTCGCTCGTGGCGACGAAGCAGAAATGCAGCCCCGAGCCGCGATCGGCCGGCACCGGGCGCTCGACTTCGCTGACCCAGAAGCCAGGCCGTTCAGCGCCATATCCCATCGTTCCGTCAAAATTGGATAGCCGCTCGTAACCGAGTGCCGCCAGCGCCGCATCATAGAATTGGCGCGATCTATCGAGGCTTTTGACCCCGATCGAAATATGATCGAACATTGCCTGTCGCTCCTTCCTGGTTGGGTCGGAACAGCTTCTTGGAAGCGGTTTACGAAGTCAACGCGCCACACGCACCTATTGTCGCCGGTACTGCCGGCTGCTAAAGCCACATCGGGTTTCAAACCGGACAAGACAGGACCTGACATGGGAGCCACCCCGTCCGCAGACAGATAGGCCGCAGCAACCTTTTGAAGTTGTTGCGGCATCTGTCCGATCAATCAGACTGCGATGAGAAGGCAGATCGCCGCCGAATGAACTCATTCGAGCGGATGAATACCTATGCCTTCCCAAAACACGAACTGGACTTGCTCCCTGCCGGCAGCACTGCTGCTTCTGGCACCCTTCGATATCCTGGCCTCGCTTGCCATGGACATCTATCTCCCAATCGTTCCGACGATGCCTGAAGCACTCGGCACATCGGCAACAATCGTTCAACTGACGCTGAGCCTCTACATGCTGATCCTCGGGGCCGGACAGATGCTCTTCGGCCCTCTGTCGGACCGGATCGGCCGGCGCCCGGTTCTGCTTGGCGGCGCGCTGCTGTTTGCGGCCTCTTCGCTGCTGCTTGCAGCCACTTCGTCGGCCGCATTGTTCGTCATGCTGCGTCTGCTGCAGGCGGCTGGCGCTTCAGCGGCACTTGTGGCGACCTTTGCAACGGTACGCGATGTTTATGCCGTGAGGCCGGAAGGCGCCGTCATCTACAGTCTGCTTGGCGCGATCCTCTCCTTCGTGCCGGCGCTCGGACCGATCGCCGGTGCATTGATTGCCGATCATGCCGGGTGGCGTGCCATCTTCCTGCTGCTCGGCGGACTGATGCTTACGGCGACCCTCAATGCATTTAGAGGCTGGCACGAAACGAGACCTGCGGCATCCGCCGATGCAACGATCAGCGTGTATGCAATCCTGGCGAATGCGCATTTCTGGACCTACACGATGGGGTTCAGCGCGGCGATGGGAGCCTTCTTCGTGTTCTTTTCCACCGCACCTCGTGTGCTGATCGGTCATGCCGGCTTTTCGGGTCTCGCTTTCAGCCTTTCCTTCGCCACGGCGGCAGCGGTAATGATCATATCCGCGCGCTTCGCCGGCCGCTTCGTCGCGCGATGGGGAATGGCCGGCAGCCTTGCCCGCGGCATGGGCCTGCTTCTCGTGGGCGCATTGCTCCTCGGTATCGGCGAAGTGTTTCTTGCTCCCTCGTTCACCAGCTTTGTCCTGCCAATGTGGGTGATTGCCGTCGGTATCGTGCTGACAACAGCAGTCACAGCAAACGGTGCGCTGGCAGCCTTTGGCCAGACAGCCGGAACGGCGGTTGCGCTCTATTTCTGCGTCGAAAGCCTTGTTGTCGGCTGCATCGGCACGCTCTTCGTGCTGCTGCTGGACGGCGATACGGCCTGGCCGCTCGCCGGCTATTGCGCGGTGATGGCTATCGTCACCCTACTTGCGTTGCGCCGTATCCGCGCTCGCGGCTGAGACCGCGGCGGCGGAGAAGATCCGCCGCCCTAGCTTGAAATGTGATTCCTTGAAATCTGGCGGAAGCTCGCCTACCCCTTCCTATAGAGACAAGGAATCCGAGCATGTCCTCCACCCAGCCCTCGCCCTTCGCCACCACGCCCGAACCGCCCTATTACGTCGTGACCTTCTCCTCTGTTCGCACCGAGGGCGACAACGGTTACGGAGCCATGGCCGACCGAATGGCGGAACTGGCGCTTCAGCAGCCGGGCTGTCTCGGGGCCGAAAGCGCGCGGGATGCCGATGGCTTCGGCATCACCAATTCCTACTGGGCCGACGAGGAAAGCCTGAAGGCCTGGAAACAGGTGGCAAACCACCTCGCCGCCCAGCAGCTCGGCCGTCAGCGCTGGTACAAGCAATATAAGGTTCGCATTGCGCGGGTAGAACGCGCTTACGAATTTATCGCAGAGGAAGGAGCCTCCCATGGCGAATAAGACCATCGACCATGCCTTCACGGCACAGAGCCTGACATCGGCTGCCTCCGACCCGACCTTTGCCGGCGCGCTTTCCTTCATGCGCCGCCGCTTCACCAAGGATCTGACCGGAGCCGATGCCGTCGTCTGGGGCATTCCTTTCGATGCCGCGACCTCCAACCGGCCGGGCACGCGTTTCGGACCGCAGGCGATCCGCCGGGCATCGGCGATCTTCGACAATGATCCGCAATATCCGTTCCAGCGCCATCTCTTCGCCGAGATGGCCGTCATCGACTACGGCGATTGCCTGCTCGACTACGGCAACCATCAGGACACACCCGCAGCCATCGAGCGGCAGGCGAGCGCCATTCTCGACAGCGGCGCCTTCCTGCTGACCCTCGGCGGCGACCACTATGTCACCTGGCCGCTGTTGAAAGCGCATGTCGATCGCTACGGCCCGCTGGCGCTCGTGCAGTTCGACGCGCATCAGGACACCTGGCTGGACGACGAGCGCCGCATCGACCACGGCTCCTTCGTGGCCCGTGCGGCCCGCGCCGGCCTTATCGATCCCGACCGCTCGATCCAGATCGGCATCCGTACTCATGCGCCAGAGGATTTCGGCATCCATCTTCTCTACGGCCATCAGGTCGAGGAAATGAGTGCGGCGGACATCGCGTCGATGATCATTGCGCATACGAAGGGTTCGCCCGCCTATCTGACCTTCGATATCGACTGTCTGGACCCGGCCTTTGCGCCCGGCACCGGCACCCCGGTTGCCGGCGGTCCTTCCAGTGCGAAGATCCTCTCCGTGCTGCAGCGGCTGAAGCAGCTCGATGTCAGAGGCGCCGACGTCGTCGAAGTCTCTCCGCCCTATGACCATGCCGACATCACCGCCATTGCGGGGGCGACGGTCGCAATGTATATGCTGGGCCTCCACGCCGAACGGCGCGCGACGGCGGGATGACTGCTGTTATCAAATTGATTCAACTTCATGGCAAACTGATTCCGGAAACAATCCGAACCCACTGAAAGTGCAGGATAATCATGGCAGCAAAGATCTTCATCGATGGCGAGGCTGGAACGACGGGTCTGCAGATCCGCGAGCGTCTGGCGGAGCGCCGCGATCTTGAGCTGCTGTCGATCCCGACCGAGAGCCGCAAGGACAAGGCGGTGCGCGCAGCGCTGCTCAACGAGGCCGATATTGCCATCCTCTGCCTGCCTGACGATGCCGCCAAGGAAAGCGTCAGCCTGATCGAGAATGACAGCACGAAAGTGATCGACGCTTCGACTGCGCATCGCGTCGCCGAAGGCTGGGCCTATGGCTTCCCGGAAATGAGCAGGGAGCAGGCGGGCATCATTGCCTCTGCCAAGCGCGTCGCTAATCCCGGCTGCTGGCCGCAAGGCCCGATCGCGATGCTGCGCCCGCTGATCGAAGCCGGCCTCGTACCGGCCGATTTCCCGGTCACGGTCAATGGTATTTCCGGTTATACCGGCGGCGGCCGCACGATGATCGAGGATTACGTCGCCAAGGGCGAGGATGCGCCCGAATACATGCCCTATGGCCTGAGCTTCAAGCACAAGCACCTTCCTGAGCTGCAGCGCTACGCCAAGCTTGGGCGCGTGCCCTTCTTCCAGCCGGTCGTCGGCAATTTTGCACAGGGCATGGTCGTGACCGTACCGCTGCAGCTCTCGCATCTGCCCAAGGTGCCGAAGGGTGCTGACCTGCATGCCGCGATCGCCGACTATTATGCCGGCATCAAGGGTTTCGTGGAAGCCGCCCCCTTAGAGGCGTCGGAGCGCACGCCGGAGCTCAACCCGGAAATCTATAACAACACCAACCGTATGCGCCTGCACGTCTTTGCCAATGACGATATCGCGCAGGCGCTGCTCGTCGCCGTCTATGACAATCTCGGCAAGGGTGCTTCCGGTGCCGCCGTGCAGAACATGGATCTGATGCTGGGCGTATAACGCCTGGCAATTGCCTGATGTCAGGCACTTGCGGCATGCCTGTCTTTGACAGTCTGCTTCGGTAGTACCCGATACGATTGCCCGCCTGCTATGAAAGCCTTAAACTCTCCCATGTGAGGGGAGCTAAATGGCGTCGGTTCTTATCGGCATTGCCATCATTGGAGGCACGACCGCAACGGTGCTTGCGGCCTATTACATCATGCATCTGGTTATGGGCGGTGACCCAGGCGGACGGGACAGGGAACTGGCCAGTTCGGTCATCACCCGCATCGCCAGCTTGCATGCACTCATCCTCGCCCTCGTTTTTGCGCAGGAAATGATCGAATACCAGGCCCTGCGAACAGAAAGCACGGTGGAAAGCAATGCGGTCGGCGATGTCTTCTATGATGCCGAGCGTTTTGGGCCGGAGGCGCAGGCACCGATCCAGAAGGCGCTGAAAGACTATGTCCGGATCGTCATCGAGCAGGAATGGGGCGAACTTGGGCGCACCGGCGAACTCTCTTCAGCTGCCTGGGATCAATGGAACACCGCCTATCTCAGGATTCTCGAACTGGTACCTGCCAATGCCAAGCAGGAGAGCCTGCGCAGCCACATGCTCGCAGAAATACATATGATTTCGGAATCCCGCGACCGACGGGAAAACAGCGGCACCGACTCGATCAGCCTGATCTTCTGGTTTGCCGCGGTTTCGGGCGTGATCTTCACCGCCATCGGCTACTACCCCTACGCGCCCGATGGCCGCAACCTGCTGCTGCTGTCGATCTTCGGCGTCTTTACCGGCATCATCCTTTTCTTCATCTACGCCTTCTCCAATCCGTACAGCCCACCCGCGACGCTGTTTCCGACGGCTTTCGAGCGCTTGCAGGAGGAAATCAGCGGGCCTGATCCGTAAGTGGAGATCGCTCGAAGACTTCGCCCAAGCCCGTCGCTGTCACGTGCCAGAACAAAAGACTGTCGCCTTTCACAGCGTTTTGCGGTAAAAGCGGCACGCTGTCAGCAAGGCCGTGCCGCTTGAAAGGCGCACAGCCCCTGTTTCACGCCGATGGGAGGCACTGATGAAAACGATCCTGAGCAACCAGAAAAACAAGATCAACACTCAGGATATCCGTCTTCATGTCCAGTTTGCTTTCACGCGCGAGGAAAAACCCGCGACGTCCTAACCACAGCCTCTCCACCGCATCGCAAACCCACAACAGGCGCCAGCTGCGCCTGCGCAAATTCCTGTCCTATTTCCGGCCGCATCTTCCGCTGCTCGCGGCCGATATTGCCTGTGCTGTCGTCGTTGCTGCCGCCGCGGTAGCTTTGCCGCTTTGCGCCAATATCGTCATGAGCCATCTGATCGCGCTCACTGATACGGCTTCGGCCTATTGGCAGATCCTCGGCATGGGCGGCGTCATGCTGGCCATCGTGGCAGTCGAGACGGCTGCGATCTTCTTCGTCGATTATCGCGGCCACATGATGGGTGCGCATATCGAGGCGAATATCCGGCAGGAACTGTTCGATCACTGCCAGAAACTCTCCTTCGGCTTCTACGACCGGCACCGCACCGGCCAATTGATGAGCCGCATCGTCGGCGATTCGTTCTGGCTGGGAGAACTTTTCCATCACGGGCCGGAAGACCTGCTGATTGCCATTCTCAAATATAGCGGGGCGATGGCAGTCCTGTTCTTCATCGATCCGCAGCTTGCCTTTCTGATCCTCCTGCTGACGCCTTTTGCGGTGGCTTATGCGCTGCACTTCAACAGGCGCATGAATCGCGCCCTCGAGGCGAGCAAGCAGGAGATCGCCGCCGTCAACGAGAGGGTCGAGGATGCGCTTGCCGGCATCCGCGTCGTCCAGTCCTTCGCCAACGAAGACCTGGAGCGGAAACGCTTTGCCGCCCTGAACAGGCGCTTCCTCGAAAGCCGCGCCGATGGCTACCGCAGCGAGGCCTGGTTTTCCGCCGGCGCCGAAACCTTCGCTCAGATCATCACGCTTCTGGTCGTCATCCTCGGCGGATTGCGCATCCTTGCGGCGGAACTCACCATTGCCGATCTTCTGACCTTCCTGCTCTGCGTCGGTGTCCTCGTCGATCCGATCAAGCGGATGGCCAACCTCGCGCGGCTCTGGCAGGAAGGTTACACGGGCTTCGTGCGGGCGATGGAGATCCTGGAGATCGATCCTGACGTGGTGGATCGTCCCTCGGCCCGCGCGTTGCATATGCCGAAGGGAGAGATCAGGCTCTCGAATGTCGATTTCAGCTATGATGACGGGGCGGAGGTGCTCAGTAATTTGTCGCTGACCATCCGGCCAGGCGAATTCGTAGCCCTCGTCGGCCCCTCGGGTGTCGGGAAGAGCACACTCTGCGCGCTGCTTCCCCGCTTTTATGACGTCACTGGCGGCTCGATCGAAATCGATGGAACCGATATCCGCGATGTGACGCTCGCCTCGCTGCGCAGCCACCTCGGCGTGGTGCAGCAGGATGTCTATCTCTTCGCCGGCACCGTGGCGGACAATCTGCGCTACGGTCGGCCGGATGCGACGGACGAAGAGGTGGAAGCCGCAGCCCGCGCTGCCCATGCGCATGATTTCATCATGGCATTGCCGCAGGGCTATCAGACCGATATCGGCCAGCGCGGCGTAAAGCTGTCGGGCGGGCAGCGCCAGCGGCTGACGATCGCTCGCGCCTTCCTCAAGAACCCTGCCATCCTGATCTTCGATGAGGCGACGAGTGCGCTCGACAATGAAAGCGAGCGCGCTGTGCAGCAGGCATTCCTGACGCTTGCCAAGGGGCGCACCACACTCGTGATCGCCCATCGCCTTTCAACGATCCGCCACGCCGACCGTATTCTGGTGCTCACCGGCGACGGTATCGTCGAAGAAGGCAATCATGATAGGCTGATGGAGAGCGGCGGTATTTATGCCAATCTCTATGGGCTGCAGGCGAGCATCTGAGGTCCCATGACTGCGACATGCGGAACAGTTCGGCCGACAGGGCCTGAACTGTTCCCCAGATCGACCAAATGCTATTTCTCTTCACGCCTACAGCATCGGTCCGAAAATCGGAATCGATTTTCGGAAAGCCTGATGCGTAGATTCAAAGAGTTAGAGCGTCCTTTGTGCGTCCGAAGGGACGCACGGCGCTCTAAGGAGGAACACCATGACAGTGCTGCGCATCGTTCCGAACGTAGCCGCCGCTTCCATTGAAGAAGTGCGCAACTTCTATTCCGAGCTGTTCGATCTCGACATCGTGATGGATCATGGCTGGATCGTCACCCTCGCGTCCGACAGGCGAGCAATCGCCCAGATCGGCATTGCAACGGAGGGCGGATCGGGAACCGCAGTGCCCGACATTTCGATCGAGGTCGATGATGTGGACGAAGTGCATCAGCGCGCCGTGACAGGCGGACACCAGATCGTCTACGGGCCGGCCGACGAGCCCTGGGGCGTGCGGCGCTTCTTTATCCGTGACCCCACCGGCAAGCTGCTGAATATCCTTGCTCACGCAGGCTAATCGGCTCCGTCAGACGCAGGGAGGATCATTGCAATGACTGCGAAAGCCTCTATTCTGCGACAGCCCGTGCGAGACACGAAATAACTGCTTTCATTGAGAATTTTCGAGGATAGCCGGATCACACCATGAATACATTGAACCGCCCGGACTTGAGCGATATTCATCAAGGTGACTGGGTGGACCGGCTGTTGCCGGGCACATGGCGACCTTACACGAGGCTTGCGCGGCTCGATCGTCCCGTCGGAATATGGCTGACGCTGTTTCCATGCTGGGCGGCGCTGTTTCAGGCAGCTCATGGCCTGCCCGATATCCGGCAGCTGGCTGTCTTCACGCTCGGCGCCCTGCTGATGCGAAGCGCCGGCTCCACGATCAACGATATCGCGGACCGGAAATTTGACGGCCATGTCGAGCGAACCCGTTTTCGGCCACTGGCGAGCAGGCAGATCGGAGTCAGTCAGGCGTTAGCCTTTCTGGCCATCGAGCTCGCGCTGGCGGCATCCCTCCTGTTGTTTCTGACGCCTTATACACGGCTGGTCGCCCTGTGCGTCTTGCCGCTTGTCTTCGTCTATCCGCTCTGCAAGCGCTTCACCCATTGGCCGCAGGCCGTGCTGGGCGCAGCGTTCAACTGGGGCATGCTCATGGCCTGGGCCGAAATTGCCGGCCATATTCCGGCCGGAGCCGTGCTCATGTGGGCTGGAGCTATCGCGTGGCAGATTGGCTACGATACCGTCTATGCCTATGTCGACGTGAAGGACGACAGAAGCCTCGGCCTGAAATCGACTGCGATCCTGTTCGGCCGGCATGGCAAGCTCATGATTAGCCTGTTCTACGCTTTGACGGTCGCTGCATGGTCTCTCGGCGGCTGGCTGTCGGGCATGTCCCTGCCCTATGCGTTTGGAATGCTCGTCATCGCAGCGCACCTTGTCTGGCAGACCTGGCGGATCGACCTTGCAAGGCCGGAAGTGAATTACCGCCTGTTCCTGGCAAATATCCTGACCGGGCTATTGCTGGCAGCCTCGGCCTTTATGGGGACCTGGTAAGCCCGTCAGCTCAATAAGAGCAGGGGCGATTGTCGCTTGGACGAAAACCGCCGGCGCAGGCCGGGTTCAGGGATGTATCCTCGCCATAGTCGTACCTCCCCGTTGATGTGCAGCTCGAAGCGATTGCGGAAAGCGTGATCAGAGCGCCTGCCATTACGAATGTGCGAAATCTGTTCATGTGAACATCCCCCTTCATAGGATCGCCCATGCGCCAAGCCGACAATCTAGCATGTCACGGCAAATCCATGCGAGGAGCATCGCATTGATCCCATTCACTCTTCCGCGAGCCAGGGGATAAGAACGTCTCTCAGTCGCGTTCGGCGATAACAGTTGCGCGAGGATATTCGCCATAATAGCCGCGCCAGTTGGCGACGGCGAAACCGAAGACCGCCAACGCACCTGCCTGATGCAGCAGGCCCCAGTGCAACGGCACCTCGAGCAACAGCGTAGTGATGCCGATCGCCGCCTGGATCGTGACGAGCGCGAAGAGCACCACAGCCCGGCGCGCATGGGTGGTCGAGGCGGCGGCGCGCAGTGCGATCACCATATTGATGAGCGTGATTGCAAAGAGCGTGTAAGCGCCGAGGCGATGGACGAACTGCACCGTCTTCGGGTTCTCGAAGAGGTTGATCCAGAAGGGCTGCTGGATGAAGAGATCGCCAGGCACGACAGCGCCATCCATCAGAGGCCAGGTATTATAGGTGAATCCGGCATCGAGGCCGGCGACCAGCGCACCGAGATAGATCTGGAAGAGCGAGAAGATCGCGATGGCCGCCGCCCAGCGGTGGGAATTCTTCGTCGGGGCCGGATCGTCGGAATGCGGTGAGAGCCCGCGCATGATCCACATGCAGGAGGCGAAGATCAGGCAGGCCATGACGAGATGCGTGGCAAGCCGGTACTGGCTGACATCCGTGCGCACAGACAGGCCGGAGGAGACCATCCACCAGCCGATGAAACCCTGCAAGCCGCCAAGCGCCAGGATGCAGGCAAGCGGCCAGCGCAGGCGCCTCTCGATCCTGCCGGTCGCCCAGAAAAAAACCAGCGGCAGTGCGAAGATGACGCCGATACCACGCGCGATCAGCCGGTGCGCCCATTCCCACCAGAAGATGCTCTTGAACTGATCGACCGTCATGTCGCTGTTCAACTGCTGGAACTCGGGAATGCGCTGGTAGAGCTTGAATTCCTCTTCCCATTCGGCAGCATTCAGCGGCGGGATGACGCCATGGATAGGCTTCCATTCGGTGATGGATAGGCCGGAATTGGTGAGCCGCGTCGCGCCGCCCACGAGCACGAGACAGAAGAGCGCCAAGAGCACGAAGCCAAGCCAGATGCGCACGGCGCGGCGGTTGTTGTCCTGCCTGCGCACTTCAGTGCGGATCGCCTGCTCCGGGCTCAGGTTCGCGACGGCCATGATGTCTCCTTTTATCCGGCAGTTGATTTGCCCCACCGGCTGATGCAAAACAAGCCCCGAACCTTTGCGGCATGCCGTCGCGCCGGTTCAGTTTCATCCGTTCGAAAGTTATACGATGCCCGTCCGCCTTCGCAAATTCATCGGCACGATCCTGATCATCGTCCTCGTGCTTTTCTATGCGATCGTGGCGAATACAATCGCGGTCGCCACACTCGGCAACGCGCCCTGGTGGGGTCATCTGCTTTACTTCGCGCTCACCGGCCTGCTCTGGGTGCTGCCGGCCATGGTCATCATCAAGTGGATGGCCGGCCCGAAGCAGCAATAGCCGATTAACGGCAGAATAACCCTGATCTGCGGAAAACCCCGACCGCCGGCGGTAGTTAAACCAATTATATGTCTTTGGCGCTCTAGCTTCCCTCCAGCAACTTCCTGACTGGAGAAGACCCGTGCAGACGCAGAGGCACGACATTCCTGAGCAACCGTTCGACGCTGTAGCGCAGGCCGAAGCCGGTATTTCGCGGCTGCGACAATTGAGCGTGAAACTCGCGATGGCCGAACTCGAGATCGAGCTTTTCGATGTGATGGAGCCTCTCGAGGAAGAATGGCGCAGACTGGAACGCGATGATCTTTCCTCGTTGCATCAGAGCTATGATTGGTGCAGCGCCTGGGTGGCAGCCTTCCGCCGGCCGCTCACCATCTTGCGCGGCAGATGCGGCACTCATACCGCCTTCATCCTTCCGGTGGAGATCATCAGGTCCCGCGGCATGCGGATCGCCAAATTCATCGGCGCCGATCACAGCAACATCAACACCGGCCTCTTCTCGCAAGCCTTTGCCGAAGACAGCGATTCACTGGACGGCCATCACCTTGCCGCCCGCCTTCGTGCAGCACTCGCCGGCAAGGCCGACCTGCTTCTTTTGCAGAATATTCCACTGGAATGGCGAGACCGTCGCAACATGCTCGCCGGCCTGCCCATGGTGCAGAACCAGAACCACGCTTATCAGCTTCCGCTCTTCGACACGTTCGACAAAACGTTACAGCAGTTGAACGCCAAAAGCCGGCGCAAGAAATTCCGCGTGCAGAGCCGGCGGCTGGAGGCGGTTGGCGGCTTCGACTATATCGTACCGGAAGCGTCCTCGGAGCAACACAAACTGCTCGACACGTTCTTCCGCCTGAAAAGCGCCCGCTTCGCCTCACTCGGTCTGCCCGATGTCTTTGCTGATACGCAAACCAAGGCCTTCCTGCACGGACTGATCGACAAGCGGAATGGCGATAATTTCGGCCTGCAGATGCGCGCCTTACGCCTGAAGGGCGATTATGAGGGACGCATTGCCGCCCTGTCGGGGATTTCCCGCAAGGGCGACCACGTCATCTGCCAGTTCGGCGCGATCGACGAGGATCTGGCTGTCGATATGAGCCCCGGCGAATTCCTCTTCTGGCAAATGATATCGAGCCTGCACGGCAAAGGAGTGGCACTCTTCGATTTCGGCCTCGGCGATCAGACCTACAAGCGCTCCTGGGCACCGGTCGAAACCGACCATCACGATGTGGTTCTGCCGATCTCCGGCATCGGCATCGCAGCCGGCACGGTGCACCGGGCGATCACCCGTGGCAAGGCCTTCATCAAGGCCCGCCCCGGTCTCTATAAATTCGCCCAGAACATCCGGGCAAAGCTCGGCTGAAGATCAGGCGGCGTGGCGCGCGGGGCTGCGCATCGCAGCCTCTTCGCCGCCCGACATCAGGACGACGCGCTCGTAACCGGCACTCTGGAAATCCTGCATCAGGCCGACGAAAGCTGCCTCATCGATTTCGGGCAGCGACAGGATGATTTCGATTTCCTTGCTGCGCGTCAGCCGAGAAACGCCGGCGACATCAGCTGCACCGCATTCGACGATGACGATATCGTAAGCTGAAGTCAGCGCATCGAGCAGCAGCGACAGCCTGTCGACGCCCCGCATGGCCTGGCGCACATCGCTGACACCCTGCGGGATCAGATGCGCATCGGACATCCGGTCGCCATGGATCGTCTCGCCGAAGGCAGCCTCACCGCAGAGAAGATCGGTAACGCCCAGTGCTTCGGGATTTTCCGCCATCAGTTCGCTCGGATAGCCGCTGCCGGTCATGTCGATCAGGATCACGCGGCGTCCGGTATCGGCAAGCACGCGCGCCAGGGCAACGGTTGCGGCCGAGCCATTGTCACCGCTTGGAGATATGGAGACGGCAAGCGGAGCGCGGCAGTCGGTGAGATAACTCGCGACGGACGAAACGGAAAATTCGTTGTCGTCGGCAGGCGCTTCCTTTACCGACTCGGCTTCCGGCTCTTCATCGTTATCCATGGCAGCCGTCAGCATGCTTGGCTTGGCGAGCTTCGGAGCGGGAACGGGCGCTGCATCGCCCTGCCTTTCCTCCTCCACCTTGTCCTCGACATCGGAGGCTTCCACTGGGCGCAGCGCGCGGCCGCTGAACAGCTCGGTGAGCATGATGACGATCGCACTCATGATGAGCGTCGCGACGGCAGCGACCACGACGATCGGCACGACTTTCGGGAAATAAGGATCGACCTGTTCGATCGCCTTCGAAACAATGCGCGCGTCCGCCGGGCTGGAATTGCGGTCGGCACGGGAAGCGGCCTCGCGGTAACGAACGAGGTAGGTTTCGAGAAGCTGGCGCTGGGCATTCGCCTCCCGTTCCAGTGCGTTGAGACCCACTGCGTCCTCGCCCGCCCTGGCGCTGTTGGCCTGCAGCGTATCGGATTGCTGCTCCAGCTCCTTAGCACGCAGATCGGCGACCTTCGTTTCGTTCTCGATGCTGGCGAGAATCTTCTGTGTTTCCTGGCGGATCTGCGTGCGGATATCGGCAAGCTGGGCACGCAGGCTCTTCAGCCGCGGATGATTGTTGAGCAGGCTCGTCTGCAGGTCTGATATCTGCGATTGCAGGCCGGATTCGGTTGCCTTCAGCCGCTGGATCGACTGCGACGACATGATGTCACCTAACGTATCGGAGGCTTCGCCTGAAGACAGCGCATTGCGCACAGCCTGCGCCCTCGCCTCGGCATTCGCCCTGTCGGTGCGCACGCGGGTCAGCTCGACGGAGATGTCGTTGAGCTGCTGCGCGGTAAAGGTCGTGGTGCCGTTGGTCTGCAGCAGGCCGTGGGTGGTACGGTAATCGGCGACCTTCTTCTCGGCCTCGCTCACCTTCTGGCGCAGGTTGTCGATCTCCGGCTCAAGCCAACGGGTGGCTTCCGTGTTGGAAGCGAGCTTGGCGCCGCTCTGGATTGCCAGATAGACCTGCGCCATGGCGTTCGGAATGCTGGCGGCGAGCTTCGGATCCTTGGAGGTGAAGGTGATGCCGATGACGCGCGAGCCTGGTACCTGATAGACCTGCAGGCGCTGCGTGAAGGCGTCGATAACACGCTCTTCCGGCGGATTTTCCAGCGGGTTTTTCTTCAGGTGCAGCGCTACGAGTATATCGGCGAGCGCGGACCCGTTCGCAGCGGCATCGAATTCCGGCAGATTATAGAGCTTCAGATTGTTGATGACCTGCTTGATGAGGTCCGCCGACTGCAGGATCTGCACCTGGCTCGAGATATTCAACTCGTCGAGCAGTGGTCCGGCACTGGCGTCATTCGTCTGTGTATTGGCGAATGCGGGAGCGCGCGGCTCGATGAGGACGCGCGTCTCGCTGCGATATTGCGGCGAAACTATCTTGGCGCCGGCAAAGGCAACAGCCGCACCCAATGCGGTGATCGTCAATATTCTCAGACGACGGGCCCAGACCGCGCGCACAAGCTGGCCGAGGTCGATGTCCACATCCTGATCACTCGCTACGCGGGACATACTCATTACTCCAATACGAACTGCCGCAAGCGTAAACGACCATGGTAACTCAACGGTTAATGGCAATTCCCTCGCAAACCAGGCGCATCTGACAAAGGATTTGCGGAAATCGGCGGATTTTTTACCGGGCATTAACCCTAATAGATCGATAACGGCTCGACCGAATTATCTTCCTGTGAGCAAGCGGATGCCCTTCGTCCAGCCCAAGACCTTGATGGCTATGAGCCTCGCCGCCATGATGGCTGCATTGGGCGGTTGCACCACCTATCGGCCCGCGCCGAAGGCCTTCAACGAGGCGACGATTCAGCCCTACTCACTCGATAGCGGCGACCGCCTGCGCATCACCGTCTTCGATCAGGCAACGCTGACCAATACCTATACGGTGGATCAGGCCGGCTATATCGCATTCCCCCTCATCGGCCAGGTCCCTGCCCGCGGCCGCACCCTGCAGCAGCTTTCCGGCCAGATCGCGCAGAAGCTGCAGCAGGGCTATCTTCGCGACCCCGACGTCACAATCGATGTCGACCGGTATCGCTCCGTCTACATCATGGGCGAAGTCGGCCAGCCCGGCCAATATGCCTATGTGCCAGGCATGACCGTGCAGAACGCCATCGCAGTTGCCGGCGGCTTCACCAGCCGCGCCAACCAGAGCATGGTCGACGTCACACGCAAGATCAACGGACAGGTGCTCACGGGCCGCGTCAATATTTCCGGCCCGATCATTGCCGGTGACACGATCTATGTTCGTGAACGGCTCTTCTAGCTGATGGAAGAACAGAGGCCCCTTCGCATTCTTCACTGCTTCCGGTCGCCGGTCGGCGGAATTTTCCGCCATGTCCGCGACCTGGTGGAGGAACACAGCCGGGCGGGTCACGAAATCGGCATCATCTGCGACAGTTCGACCGGCGGCGAATATGAGGACCGCCTCTTCGACGATATCCGTCCTTATCTCTCGCTTGGCCTGACGCGCATTCCGATCCGGCGCTCTATCAGTCCGGCTGATGCCAAGGTACTCTGGAACACATTCAAGGAAATCAGGAGCTTGCGGCCGGATGTGCTGCATGGGCACGGCGCCAAGGGCGGCGTGCTCGCGCGGCTTGCCGGCTCAGCCCTGCGGGTCAACAGGTATCGCGTAGCCCGCCTCTATACCGCGCATGGCGGAAGCCTGCATTATTCCCGCGCCTCCATGCTCGGCCAGTTCGTGCTGCGCATGGAGCGGCTGCAGGAATATTTTACCGATGCGCTGGTTTTCATCTGCGAATACGAACGCCAGACCTATGCGACCAAGGTGGGCCGTCCGCGGGTCACCAACCGTCTGATCTATAACGGTATCGGCGCGCGGGACTTTTCCGATATTCCGACGCGCTCGGATGCCGTGCACTTCATTTATGTCGGCATGCTGCGCGACCTCAAGGGGCCGGATCTCTTCATCGATGCCTTCGCCAAGACCGAGCGCCTGCTCGGCCGGCCGCTTTCGGCGCTGATGATCGGCGACGGGCCGGAACGCGATCGCTATCGCGAGATGATGGTGGAACGCGGCCTCGGCAAGCGCATCGGCATGCTGCCGGCCATGCGCGTGAAAGACGCCTTCTCCATGGCGCAGAACCTCGTCGTCCCCTCCCGCGCCGAAGCCATGCCCTACATCGTGCTGGAGGGCCTCGGCGCCGGCAAGACCGTCATCGCCTCGCGCGTCGGCGGCATTCCCGAAGTACTTGGGGCGAACAGTCCCGCCCTGGTGACACCTGGAGATTCCGACGATCTGGCGCGGGTGATGGCGGAGGCGCTGACGGTGCCCGGCTGGCACGACAAGGTCATGCCCTCCCCTGACGCGGTCAAATCGATCTTTTCCGCGTCGGTCATGGCAGGCGAAGTGCTGAAACTCTACGGCGAACTCGTCAATCCCGCTGCGGCACAGGCGATCCCGGCCGCCTCGTAAATGTTTCTTAGGGGCTTTCTGTTATCCCGCTCACATCAACGAGCGATGAAGCCCCATGAACAAGCTGGAAAAGAGCGGACAGTTCGACGTGGAAGCCCTGCGCAAGCAGGTCTCTGATACGGAGACGCGCAGCGATGTCTCCACGCATGCAGCCGGCGAGACGCCTGGTATCAATCCCTATGCACGTCAGATTGCCGAGCAGTTTCGTGACGGAACCTATTCTCCTGTCATCATCATCGGCCAGCTGCGGCTGCTGGAATTTCTGACACAGTTCGCCATCGGCCTTGCCGCCTTCTATTTCGCACCTGGCGACGGCAGCGACAGCATCCTGATGCGGGCCGTCATGGCGGCGATCGTTTCGGCATTGACCGTCGTAGCGCTTCAGCTTGCCGATACCTATTCCATTCCGGCTCTCCGAGCCCGCGTGCGCTATCTGCCGCGTGCCTTTGCGGCATTCGCCATCGTCTTCGTGCTGATAACAGGCGCTTTCTCGCTCTTCCGCGGTCTCAGCGCTGAGACTGCGGAATCCTACGCCATCTGGTTTGCTGCCGGTGCGTTCTTCCTGGTTATCGAGCGCTTCCTCGTGGCACAGGGCGTGCGCAACTGGGCGCGCAACGGCATCATGGAGCGTCGCGCCGTCATTGTGGGCGGCGGCGAGCCGGCCAAGGAACTGATCCGTATGCTGGAGCAGCAGGCGGATAACGACATCCGCATCTGCGGTATCTTCGACGACCGCGGTGAGAAGCGCTCGCCGATCATGGTCGCCGGCTATCCGAAGCTCGGCACGGTGAGCGAGCTCGTCGAATTCGTGCGGATGACGCGCATCGACATGCTGATCATTGCGCTGCCGCTGTCTGCCGAGGCGCGTATTTTCCAGCTTTTGAAAAAGCTTTGGGTGCTGCCGGTCGACATCCGCCTTGCCGCACACGCCAATCGCCTGCGCTTCCGCCCGCGTGCCTATTCGCATGTCGGCGCGGTGCCGATGCTCGACATCTTCAAGAAACCGATCCGCGACTGGGACTCCGTCGCCAAGCGCGCCTTCGATATCTTCTTTGCCATCATCGCTCTCTGCCTGCTCTGGCCCGTCATGGTGGCGACAGCGATTGCCGTGAAGGTGACTTCAGAAGGACCTGTTTTCTTCATGCAAAAGCGCCATGGCTTCAACAATGAAGTCATCAATGTCTTCAAGTTTCGCTCCATGTACACCAACATGAGCGACCCGAGTGCGAAAGCTGCCGTGACCAAGGGTGATCCACGCGTCACCCGCGTCGGCCGCTTCATTCGCAAAACCTCGATCGATGAATTGCCGCAGCTCTTCAACGTGCTGAAGGGCGAACTTTCGCTCGTCGGCCCTCGGCCGCATGCCGTGCTCGCGCAAGCGCATGACCGCGCATTCGCCGATATCGTCGATGGCTATTTTGCGCGCCATCGCGTCAAGCCAGGTGTTACCGGCTGGGCTCAGATCAATGGCTGGCGCGGCGAAGTGGACAATGACGACAAGATCAAGTTCCGCACGGCCTATGATCTCTACTATATCGAGAACTGGTCGCTCTGGTTCGATCTCAAGATCCTGTTCCTGACGCCGGTCCGGCTGCTCAACACGGAAAACGCCTATTGAGCGCGATCGACGCCTCCCCTGCGCGCGTGGCGCAGCCGCAAAGGCTGACGCTGCGGCTCATCGGTTCGGTAGCGGTCGCCTTCGGTGTCTTTCTCTCGGGCTTCGTCATTGACGAGCCGGCGCCCTACGAGCTCTGGATGGCGGGGTTGATCGGTCTCTGGTTCATCCTCGGCCTGAAGATATCCCGAACCACGGCGCCGCTTCTGGCGCTGCTCCTGACCTTCAACATCGGCGGCATGCTGTCGCTCACCCAGATGCGGGATTTGGCGACCGGCCCGATGTATATCGCCGTCTCCACCTTCCTGGCGCTGACCTCGATCTTCTATGCCGCGATCATAGAGGACAGCCACAAGCGGCTGCCGCTGATCTTCAATGCCTGGAGCTTTGCGGCTGTTATCACTTCCCTGCTCGGCATCCTCGGCTATTTCCATGCCTTTCCGGGCTCGCAAGTCTTCACGCTTTACGACCGCGCCAAGGGCGCCTTCCAGGATCCGAACGTCTTCGGCCCCTTCCTCGTGCCGCCGGCGCTTTACCTCGTCCACGGCATCCTGGCCGGGAATCTCAAGACGTCACCGATCAAGGCGGGAGCGCTGCTCATCCTGGCGCTCGGCATCTTCCTTTCCTTCTCGCGTGCCGCCTGGGGCCTCTTCGCTTTTGTCGTGGTAGTGCTGATCTTCATCATGCTCTTGAAGGAGCGCAGCGGCGCCTTCCGGCTCAGGGTGCTGATCCTGTCGCTAGGCGCGATCATCCTGATGGTGGCCTCGCTGCTCGTCGCGCTGCAGGTTCCCAAAGTCAGCGAGCTCTTCTCCGCCCGCGCCCAGCTCGTGCAGCAATATGACGGTGAGCACCTCGGCCGTTTCGACCGCCATCGCATCGGCTTCCAGATGATGATGGAACGACCGCTCGGTATCGGGCCGCTGGTCTTCGGCACCATGTTTCCGGAAGACGAGCACAATATCTGGCTGAAGTCGCTGACCACCTACGGCTGGCTGGGTTTCGTCAGCTATGTCGGCATGCTGTGCTGGACGCTCTATCTCGGCTTCCGCAACATGCTGCTCGACAGGCCATGGCAGCCTTACCTCATGGTCGCGTGGATCTCCGTTCTCGGCCACGCGGCGATCGGCAACGTCATCGATATCGATCACTGGCGCCACGTTTATCTGCTGTTCGGCATCGTCTGGGGCTGCGCGGCACTGGAAGTTCGCCACAAGCGCTCGACCCGCTCACAAACACTTGAGAAGTTCGGCAAAGGCGCTAGATTTCCGGCATGATTACAGGGACACAGATACGCGGCGCACGCGCCATGATCGGTATGAGCATTGAGGAGCTGGCAGCTCATGCCGGACTTTCCGTCGAAACAGTCCAGGCGCTGGAAAATGGCGAATGGGCCGGCGAGACGCGCGCAACGATCGACGTGCGCAATACGCTGGAAGCCCACGGCATCATTTTCATCGCCAGCGGCAATCAGGATGAGGGCGGCCCCGGCATACGCCTGCGCGCCCGCAGCTCCAACGATGATGGCATCCGGCCGGAAAACCTAAACGCTGCCAACGACGATTGACGGAACCAAGCACCTCCTCAGGCGTTTCGGCTGTCCTATCAACGTGTTGGGGGGTAGCCTGTCTTGAATCGCAATAGCGGTCTTTATCTTGTCATCGGCGCGCTCGTCGTCATGGTCGTCGGCCTCGGCGCCTACATCTATCACGAGGAGAGCAAGCCTGAGGGCATCGAGATGACCATCGGCAAGGACGGTGTCTCGATCGAGCAGAACTGAGCGTGAAGCCCTTCTGCTCAGCTTGAGGCATTCTTACCAGGACGCCCTAGAGATAGGTCTTGGCGAGAATGGTCAGCTTGTCGCTGTCCTTCACACCTTGCTTGTAAAGCTGGATGAGGGCAGCGCCGATCCTGTCGGCTTCCGGCGTGCGGGGAGCGATGCCGCTGTCATCGCAAACCTGGTTTAGAACCTGCGACAACAGGTCGATATCTTCCGAAAAGAGCGGTAAATCCTGGGGATGAACTGACGATTTCAACATCGCGCTGCATTTCCCTCAGAGGGCAGTAACGCATCATTCTGCGCAGCCGACGCCCTCCCTGCCAGCCATATTCTTAGTATGCGCGTGGCCCAAAACTTTAGCAACTGCGCAAATCAAATCGTCGGGAACAATCTCTTGTCTCGCGCGTTGGTGGGCCGTTTGGAATTCATATGGAATGAGAGAGCCGTGAGCGAAAAACGCTTCCCCTCGCCCGTGAGGGTCAAATCTCCAAGCAGCAGCTTCGTCATTTCAACTGCCTGGGAAGCTCTCGAACATCTCAAGCGCTGGCCGGCCAAGCGCGGCCGCGAATATCGCATAGCACTCCAGCACTGCCTCGACGCAATGGACGGGCTGAGGAGCCCACGCGCGGCACAGGTGTCTTTCGCGATGGCTGCCAGGACAGCCGGGCTGCTGCTATGAGGATTGACAGAATTTCAGCCAGCCGCTCGCGGGCTTAAAGCCTGCGACTGGTAAAAGCCTTCAACGATTACCTTGGCTCCGACTTCGGCCACATGCTCCTCAGCAAGCTCCACGAGCGCAAGGGCAACCTCCCCTTCCGGCCAGCCGGCTTTCACTGCTTCATCGGAGAGAGCCTTGAATGCAGCGGTAAGCGTCTGCCGGCAATCCTGTCTGTTACTGTTGATCGTCATAAGCCCGAAACTATGCTTTTCTACGATTTCTCTTCTTTATACCACCAACAACAAAATTGCGAATAAATTTCAATTTCAAACAATCCAAAATTAGGAATATCACACACAGTAGCCTCAATCACAGATAGATTTCGACCAAAATAAAATAAATCACCTTCCTAAAATAGGGAATATTTAACAGAAATATTAAAGAAATAGTTTACCGAAAATTTACCGCCTTAAAAATTACAACTGAGACTCTATATTATTCCGATAAACGTCGGCACAGCTCTGCGCTGTTTTGCTAAGGGGTGGGAGGATTTTCCATGCTGCGCCATCGCATGCAAGGATTTTTGCCGCTTTATCCGGGCTTTTTTCGGCGGTCATTGGCGAGTTGTGAGGCCTCTGGACGGTACCGAAGAGGCAGACCGAAAGCTCCTTAGCAGACATTCCCTTGGACAAGTTCCGTTTTATGATTGTGACGGCATTTTTCCCTTGCGTCCAAAAACCGAAAAGTCTAACAGAAGCAAGCCGTTTCGGCAGGTCGGGGCGTAGCGCAGCCCGGTAGCGCACTTGACTGGGGGTCAAGGGGTCGCTGGTTCGAGTCCAGTCGCCCCGACCATTTAATCCCTTGAAATCTCAGTCTTTCCGCATCTCGCAAGAGTGAGGGCGCGGCGCGTCCTCAGCGTGATTCATCCGTCCATATGCGGCGCTCGCCGCGGTAGATGTACTTGCCCGAGCCCTGGCGGGTGTTGTCGCGGTAGTAATCGCGGCGATTGCGGTTACGGTCGTCACCGGCGCAGCGCTCGGGAAAGCGGCGGCAATCCTGGTAGTTTTGCTCGTTGACACGCGGATTTCTCGGATCGACAGCCATTGCATTACCGGCAAGCATTGCTAAAGCTAGGGCAAGAACGATCCTGATCATTTCACTCTCTTCAATTTCCTGCAGACCACTGCCTGGAGTTTACCACATGCTGCCAAGCCGCTCACTTCTCATCGGCGTGATCGTGACGCTGGCCACCTCGCATATCGCATTGGCAGAAAACGTCAAATTCCGGAACGCCAAGGAAAACGAAATCCGTCAGCTTCTGAAGGGCGCCAGCGACTTGCGGAAAGCCTCGAACGGTTATGAATATCGTCAAGGCAATAAGAACGGCTACAAAATTTCAGACGGTCAGATCTGCGTTCTTTTCCCCAACAAGCAGACTGACTGCATTTCGATCAAGACGGACGGCAACGTGCTGCAGATGATCGACAACAAGGGTAATCGCATCAAGCTCTAAGCCTCGCCGGCTTCTGCCCTGCCGATCGGGCCAGACCATCCAGTCGGGCTGTAATCCCCTTCCCCGGAACCTTTCCCCAAAGACCGCGTTGGAAACGCATGCTTTTGCGGGTCGCTTGCCCGCAGCCGCGTGTGCTGTGCGCCGATGCGGTTTCTGTCCGAGACAGTCGGATCTCAAACGAGTTTTCAGCCGGGCTCTTTCCGGCAAGGGGGAAATCATGAAACGTCGCTTCGTATCCGCCGCAGTCGCCAGCTTCCTCATCACCGGCCTTGTCGCCGGCTCAGCCATGGCGGCCGATGCCATCGAAGAGGTGCCGGCCGCACCGGCAGCCGAGATCACGCCGGTCTTCACATGGACGGGTTTCTATGCCGGTCTTGGCGGCGGGCCGACCTGGGCCAATGGCGATTTTGACGTCTTTTCCGAAGACATGAATGGTGGCCTGATCACCGGCTTCGTCGGCTATAACTGGCAGCTCGACAACAATTTCGTCTTCGGTATCGAAGGTGACGTTTCCTATAATTGGGACAAGGCCGATGTCGGCCCGTTTGAAGTTGGCCTCGAAACTGCCGGCTCCGTTCGCGCCCGGCTCGGCTATGCGATCGATCGCGCTCTGATCTATGGCGCGGCAGGCTGGACAGGCGCACAGGTCCATATCGACGGTCCCGCCGGCAACGACAGGGATACGCTATCGGGCTGGACGATCGGCGCGGGCGTCGATTATGCCTTCACCAATAACGTCTTCGGCCGGCTGGAATATCGCTACAATGATTATGGCAGCGCCGATCTTCTCGGGCTCGACGGCGATATCGACCAGCATGTCGTGATGATTGGCGTGGGCTACAAATTCTGAAGCTTCCTGCCTTCAGACTATTCTGGCCGCCGGATTATGCGGCGGAGAGCGCGAGCTTGCCGTCCGCCATCAGACGCGGCTGCCATGCAGCATAGTTGGCGATGGTGAAATGCGGCGTCTCGAAGGGCGTCGCATGGGTTTCAGTGATGACAGTGACATCAGCACCCGCACCCTCACCGGCGAGAATGCCAGCTACCGCATCCTCGAATACCAGGCAGCGGGCGGGATCGACCCCGAGGCGGCTCGCGCCGAGCAGATAGCATTCCGGGCTTGGCTTGCCTGACGAGACTTCCTCGCCGCTGACGATCATTTTCGGCATGGGAATGCCTGCGGCCGCCATGCGGCGGAGGGCGAGCTCGATCGGCGCCGAAGTAACGATCCCCCAGCGATCCGCGGGCAGTGCATTGAGGAAGCGGATGGAGCCTGGAATCTCGACGATGCCCTCGAAATCCTCCATCTCCTCCTTCAGAAGCAGCTTTGCCTCAGCAATCGGA
This sequence comes from Rhizobium viscosum, assembly GCF_014873945.1. Taxonomy (NCBI): domain Bacteria; kingdom Pseudomonadati; phylum Pseudomonadota; class Alphaproteobacteria; order Hyphomicrobiales; family Rhizobiaceae; genus Rhizobium; species Rhizobium viscosum. Next base: position 485,110 of record NZ_JADBEC010000001.1, read on the forward strand.
TCGACACCGGGAAGGCCGAGCTGGCGAATGCTGTCGGATGCCCGAACCCCATGGATGGTCTTCAGAAGAACCTCAGGCTCGAAACCATGGCGGAGCCCCCACTCGCTCCAGACGCGCTCGACGACGGCGATGGAGTTCAGCACCGTGCCGTCCATATCGAAGAGGAAGGCATCGTAGGTCTTGTCGAGAACGCGATGGGAAGCAGGCACAGGAAGGGTCCTTGCGAAGCGGAAAGCCGTCGGGCCTTCAGCGACTAACCGAGCACAGGAGCGACGTCAACCGAAAGCATGTCGCGCAAAACTGTGCAGCGGTGAGTCAAACAAGCACCCAAGGCGTCGCAAGCGATCTGAATGACCGCGCCACGCTTTAGTTGTTTACCTCGGGATGGGTGATGCTCTTGACATCCGCGAGGCCGCGTGTGGCATCGCGATTGCCGGTAGCGGCCGCAGCCTCGAAAACTCGGGTCGCGTCACCAAACATTTTCAGGTTCATGTAGCTGTAGCCACGCAGCACCATGAGATCGACGCGCTCCTGCTGCAGCTGGGCGCGCTGGTCGAGAAAAATGAGCGCTTCGCGATAGCGGCGGCCTTCGAAGGCGGCTAGCGCGCGATCGGCAAGGATCGCCACCTGCAGTTCGGAGGCGCGGTCGCGGCTCTGCGGTGCCCTGGTAGCCGCGACTGCAGCATTGTTGGAAAGGCCGGCCCGCAGAAAGGCAAGGCTCTGGCCGTAGGCGGCATCCTCACGCTCCTTGCGCACAGGACTTGCAAGCGCCGCCTCGAAAGCCTTCACCGCTTCCATGGGCCTGTTGATGTCCATCAGGCACCAGCCGCGTGTCAGCGCATCACCAGGGCTGAGGCGGGCGGGATCAATGGTCGTGGAGCACCCGCGCAGCTGGCGCGGGCCACGCTCGACTGCAACCGTCTGCATGACCCGCGCGGGCTTTGCCGGCACAACGGACTGGGCCGGCACAACGGACTGGGGCTGCACTTGCGCCTGCTGGGATTGGAATTGCGCGAGGGACTGCGGCTCCGGCTGGAAGGCCGCACTAGGTTCGGTCGGCGCAGACTGGACTTGCGGTGCTGCGGGTTGCGGCTCGGCCGCAGAGCCGGGGGCCGGCAATGGAGCGTTGGCTCGGGAAGCCGCAGACGTATCGTTCAACGTGGCAATGCGGGCCGAACGACCGGCCCAGAGACGCTGGATCTCGGCAACCCCGGCACGGTCGTTCAACTGCTGGCGGGTAACTGCAAGGCCATAGGCTGAAGGTTCATCGTCCGGCTTCCACCGCAGTGCCGTCTCGAACCAGCGGGCCGCCGTCTGGAACTGGTTCAACGAACGGGCATACCAGCCGAACTGCTGGGCCGTCGGCACGTATTTCTGCTCGATGATCGCAGCGGCGATACGGCCGAGCACCTCCTCGCTCAGATCCGCCGGCGGCTGCAAGGCCATCAGATTGGCGGTCGCGGCAAGATAGGTGGCGGTCGCATCCTTGGAATCGCCACGCCATTTATACATGACGTCCTCCGCCTCCTGCGGCGACTTTCGGGCAATCAGCGCCAGCGCCAGGCCCTGCGAGGCAACAGCGGAATCCTGCTTGTCATGGGCGATGCGGAACCACCTTTCGGCATCCGCCTCGTTGTTGCGGCGAAGCTGATACCAGCCGAGCAGCAGCGCGTCCGAGGGTAGCCCCTGCTCTTTGGCAAGCCTCTCGACGCGAGAGATATAATCGGGAGCGACTTCGAGCTTGGCATCGTCGTTGCCAGCAGCAACAAAGCGGCGGGCAAGATCGTCGCGTAGGCTGTCGAATTCCCTGATACCATTGGCATCGGCAGGTTTTTCGAGGGAAAGCAGCGCCTGCATCGAACCATACGGCAGAAGAGCGGCAGCCTTCTGGATCGTCGCCACACGTTCGGCAGGCTCGGTACAATTCTTCAGGATGTAGGTGTAGGCATCCTGCCCGCGCTGCTGCCTGTTCGTCTCAACGAATGCCTCGGCGACGCGCCAGAGCACATCTATCTCGGCGCAGGTCAGCAGGCTCGGCGTTTCGGCTGCGATATCGATGACCGTCGCATATTGCTTGAGATCGGAGGCATTGATGAGCCGGGTTCGGGATTCGGCGACGTCCAGGCGGTCGAGCAGGTCGGCTGGCGGTTGCCAGCTTTCGGCGGCCTGACGATCGGCGATCGCCTTGCGCAGCTCGGCATAACGGCCCTCCGAATAAAGCCGCCACATGTTTTCGAGTTGCCTATCGCCGTTCTGTGGAATGGCGAGTGGATCGGCAGGCGGCACCCAATTCGGATAGAGCGCCTGCAGGCGGGAGATCTCCGCCTGCAGGCGAAGCTTGTCGCCGCGGCTTGCGAAATAACGAAGGGCGCTTAGATCAACGACCGGCTGCTGGCCTGCTGCCGTGCCTGCAGGCGGATTGGCCGGCGCGGTGGCGGCACCGGCAGGAGCCGCTGATGGTGTGGTCTGCGGGACGACCGGAGCCGGCTGCGGGGCCTGATTTGTCTGGGCTTGGCTTGTCTGGGGTTGGCTTGTCTGGGCCAGATTCGTCTGGGAATTATCCTGTGTCGCGGCCTGGATTCGTTCCGCCACGGTCTGCACGTCGATCGGCTGGTTGGAGGGAGTATCCGGCCCCTTGATGCGGCCCATCATCATGAGTTCGGGGGCCCTGCTACCGAAGCCGAAACGCTCCTGCAACGCTTCACGGTCCTTCAGCCCGGCGATGAGAGTCGCCACCAGGACTGATGCCGTGATCGCCACAAGAGAAGATTTCACAGACACTCTGGATGCTTCTCCCCGACATAGGCCAGCCCCAGAAGCTGAAGCGTTGATGGATAATAATAGGCGGGCGCAAATTGCAGCGCTTCGGCAGGAAGTTTGGTTCCGTCTAGTACACAGGCCACAACGTGGTTAACAATTTCATAACCAGGGTCGGAAAGCTCGGTCTTCGGCTGCCCGGTCGTCAGATCGATGGTGGCGGGCACGCCATTTGCGGTCATGCCTTCTTTGAGACGCGCCAGCAACGCCCTGTCAGTCACACCGCCTCGCGCCAGATAGAGCGGGATACGGATCGCATTGTAGCCGAACTCAATGTCGAAACCTTCGGCCGGCTGCGGCTGGCGCTTCAGGCTTACCCATTCGGCAGGCAGCTTACGCGGGCCGAACTGCATGGCCTTGAGCAGCGAGAGGCCGTCATCCGCGAGTTTCTGCCACCGATCGGACGGTGCAAGTGCCGCCATGACGGGAAGCGCTTCATAGACCCAGTAGGATGGGTTGATGACAGGGCCATCGTCGCGATCCGCGCCGGAGAAGCCATCCGCACCGGGCATCAGCAGGGTGCGGCCGGCAAATTCGACTATGGTTTCCGACAGCGTCGACTGCGCCATGCGGGTGGCCGCGGTGATATATTCGGTTCGGTTCCAGGCGGAGCCCGCCAGCGCAAGCGCATAGGCGATCAATATGTCGCCATCGGAAGCATTGTTGGCATCGGTCGCATGCGGGGTGGCAGATGGATCCCATTTCCAGACGGCAAGGCCGTCATTGCGCAACAGCAGTTCGGTGCGGGTGAAATACCAAATCTGCTCGAAATCGGCCGGGCTTGCCGCGAGATAGGCGAGCAGCAGGCCATAGCCCTGCCCTTCGCTGTGGCTGATATTGCCGTTGCCGTTATCGACGATGCGGCCGCTCGGATCGAGGAATTTCGCCTTGTAGGCAGCCCATGCCTCGCTGCTGATCCGCGGCTGCTGGGCAGAGGCCGGCTCACTGGCGAGCGCCAGCATCATCGTGCCTGCGAGCAGTGTGGCGACCCATCCCCTCATTTCGACCTGCCGAGCCTTGAAAGCATTCTGGAAGTGACCAGACCGATCAGCAACGACAACACGACCAAAAGGAAGGAATAGGAGAGAATATTCGTCGACAGCCAGTTGGCAGCGATCAGGCGATAGTTGGCGATCGACAAGCCGCCAGTAGGCACGAAATCGAAGCGCGTGACCGGAACGCTCTCGATCTTGCCGGTGCGGCTGGAATAGGTGGTGATATGGCCCGATATCTGCGGCCAGTTCATCTGGGCGGTGAGTGCATTCAGCCCCTCGCGCAGGTCCTTGGCCGAGGGCGACGTCACGACCGTCCAGGTACCGCCGCCATCTGGGCTCTTGCCCTGAGCGATCATCAAGGTCGCCGCATTCGACGGCGTGAAGACCTGTTCGGCATTTGGGACGAATTGCAGCGAGCTGGCAGTGATGTCGAAGTTGCGGCGCAGCCATTCGCGGAACGCCTCTATGCGACCCTGAAGTGCGCCTCCGGCGATGCGCGAGCGCCATTGCTCCAGCGCCTCTCGATTATCGATTTCCGTCGGCTGTGAATCCGTCACCGGTCGCCAGGAAGCCTGGCTGGCAGTTGCGACATTGACCTGGGTAAGCGCCGTTGCCGGCATCTGCGAAATCGAGCCGATGAAAATGGCGTTGCGGTCACCGATCACACCCGGCGAGGCGACGGTTTCGATTGCGATCGGATGACCGGCCATGATGGCGAGCTGACCAAGCAGGGTCGCAGCGGCCGAGAGCGTATCGGCATCGGTACGGTCGATGAACAGCGGCGTCGGATCAGGATTGCGTCCATAGGGATAGGAAGTGCCGGCCATGGCCGCGAGGTTCGGACGCTGCCCGACGCGGGCGAAATCCGGCATATGAAATTCGGACGTGTCAAAAAGTGCAAAGCGCGGCGCCTGCGAGGCCGTCGCGCCGGGGACGCAGGCCGCGTCGTCCTCGGTCATCAGAACTGCCTCGATGGCGATCGAATTCAGGCCAGGCTTGAAGTGCCGCATTGTCACGCGGATCGGAAGCTGGTGGAAAATACCGCCGTTGCTCGTCGCGATCGGCACGGTGGAGGCGATATTGCCGTTCACGTAGACGTCGATATGGCTGCCAGGGAGCACTTTGCTGGAATAGGCGGCATCGAGCAGGATTTTCGCCTCGCCATAGGCATTGGCATAGAAATCGGCCGGCACGGCGACATTGAAGCCGGTGCGAAAGCGGCGGCCGGAGAAGTCGACGGTGCGTATGCCGAGCTGCGAAAGCGGGATGCGCGTATCGGCAAAGAGAAGCGGCGCGTCGGGCGCCGTCCAGCGCTGCGTGGTCAGCACGTCGCGGCGTGTTTCGGGGGTGCGGTCCGTCGGAGACACGATAGTATCGATCGCGGTCGAAACCGCCTGCCAGGACGGACCACTGATCAGCAGGACGGGCGAACCACTGCGCGGATCAGTGACAAAGGCGGCAAGCGGTGCGCTTTCAGCGCCCTGGGGAAGGCTAGGGAAGATAGGCCGCAGTTCGGCGGCGGTACCGACGAGCACCGCCATCTTGCCAGGACCACCTGCCGGAAGCGCGCCGGTACTGAAGCCGAAGACCTGGTTCGGCATGCCGCTCAGGAGCGACAGGCCCTGCGCCAGACGCAGAAGTGGCTTGGTGGTGCCGGGTTGTTCCATCGCCGGAACGACCAGATCGAATTCCGTCTTGCCGGTGCCATCGACGCCGATGGCGCGGATCGCATCCGTGCCGGAAAGCTGGCCGGCATCGCGGCCGGCAAAACTCAGATAGGTGCCGGCCGGATCGATGTTCGACCAGAGCTCATAGGTGGAGTCGATGCTGCAATCCGTGCGGTGGCGCTGATTGGCTTCGAAGGTGATGAGGTTAGCACCGGGTTGCAAAAGACCCGGAGGAACGTCGAAGCTGACCGCCGATGGGCTATCGGGCGAACCAACCTGCTGCTGGCCGATGGCACGGTTGTTGATGAACACGGTCAGCTGCGACACTTCGGGAGCGACGACGACGGCGTTCTGATAGGTGAAAGTGAACCGCGCTTTCGCCGCCGCCTGCTCGGTCGTCAGATAGATCGACCATGACCTGCGGTCATATTCACCACTGAGGCCAAGTTCGGAGAAGGGCACGATGTAGCGCCTGACATCACCGGTCTGCGGAGCGACCGCGACGGGACGGACGGCAGGCTGCGTGGCCGCCGGCTGTGGCTGAGCCTGTGCCGGGGCAGAAGGCGCTGCCGGCGCCGGTGCGGGAGGCGGCACCGGCTGCGGGGCAACCGTCTGCGGCACGACGGGAGCAGGAGCCGGCGCGGGCTGGGCGGGCAGTCTCAGGCGTGGAGCAACCGGCGCACCCGCCGGACGCTCGCCGGACATGTCAAAAGGGCTGATCTGCGCATGAGCGAAAACCGATGTACCGACCAGGAGAAGGGAAGCGGCGAAGAGCTTTCTCATCCGGCGTTCACCTTTGCGGCCTGCTGCTGTCGATGCGCCTCGCGCTCCGGCCGCATGCTGCGGAAGAAATACACCAGGCCACGGCTCGTCTGATAGAGCGATAGGCCGAGGAACCAGACGGTACCCCTGATGAGACCGGGATTGCGGCGACGCGAAGCCTGGAACTGGCTCCATTGATCGGAATTGGCGAAGATCAGGTCGGCGATCAGGCGGTGATCCAGCGCGCTCTTCGGCTGATACTGGCAGCCGACATTGGTAATATCGCCCGACGGCTCGATATTGCGGACGATGAGCGGCAGGGTTTCGAGATCGGCGCCGCTATAGGGCCGGAAGCGGATTTCGCCGAGCGCCCCGACCTGCACTGCATCGAAATGCTTGCTGAAGATGTGCAGGCGCGCGCCGTGGACGGAGACATCCTCGATAGAGGCCGTGTACCACTGATCGCCGATGCAGAATTCGCAGCGGCGGTTGACGCGCACACGGCGGGAGGATGCCCTCTCCCCGCGCTCGGAGACGACGCCGAGCGCACAGCCGGCAAGGATGAGGTTGATGATATTCCAGCCGCCGACGACGAGGGTGACATCCGCCTTATAGGGTTCGGCATAAATCTTGTAGATGGTGATCGCGACGGCGATGATCTGCACCGCGAAGATCACGAAGAAGGGCCTGCTGATTTCCGACAGGCGGCTGACGGAGATGGATTCATCCTTGGCGGTGACCTTGAAGGTCGGCTTGCGCGGATTGAGCATGACCGAAACGACAGCCGGCAACAGGTGCACCGTCTGCACATATTCATAGAGTTCGGAAATCCACGGCCAGCGGAACGATCCGTAGAGATAGTTCTGCATCATCAGGTTCACGACCATGTAGGCGAGCGTATAGGCTAGGAACTCGCCGCCGGAAGCCGTGAAGATTTCCAGGTCGAAGAAGAGATAGAAGAGCGGCGCGAAGAGGAAGATCGTGCGCGGGAACGGGAACAGCCAGAACAGCGACGAGGACATGTAACAGAGACGCTGCGGCAGTGTGAGGCCGCGCTTGAGCAGCGGAAAGCGGAAACGCAGGATCTGCATCATGCCCTGCGCCCAGCGGCTGCGCTGGCCGATGAAGCTTGCGAAGGTGGCCGGCTGCAAGCCGGCGATCAACGGCTTGTCGAGATAGATGCTGTTCCAGCCGGCGCCGTGAAGAGCAAGCGCGGTCTCGCAATCCTCGGTAATGCTGACACCGCTGAAGCCGTTGGCGGATTGGAGCGCGCGGCGGCTCAGCACCGCTGCCGAACCGCAGAAGAAGGCGGCGTTCCATTTGTCGAGGCCGCGCTGGATGATGCCGTAGAACATTTCGTTCTCGCTCGGCATCTTTTCGAAGGTGCGCAGATTGCGCTCCAGCGGGTCCGGATTGATGAAGAAGTGCGGTGTCTGGACAAGGAAAAGCTTCGGGTCGTCGTCGAAATAGCCGACCGTCTCCAGAAGGAAGTCGCGCGCCGGCGCATGGTCGGCATCGAAAACGGCGATCAGTTCGCCGCTCGAATGCTGCATGCCGTTGTTGAGGTTGCCAGCCTTGGCATGTTCGTTGCGATCGCGCGTCAGGTAATTGACATCGAGATCGACGCAGAGCTGCTTGAGTTCGGCGTGGCGGGCGGCGGCAGCCTGCGCCTCGATCAGCTTGCCGGAATTGCGTTTCTGCAACGTGCCGCCATCGTCCAGCAGCCAGACGTGCAGTTTGTCGGCCGGATAATCCATCGCCTTGGCGGCGGCGAGCGTATTGGCAAGCAGGCCGGCATCTTCGTTATAGGACGGCACGAAGACATCGACATGAGGGAAGCGCTCGAGCTTGCCGGCACGCGAAGGGCGCGGCGGCAGCGGGGTCGCGACAATGAAGAGCGATAGCGCCAGCATCATCACGCTATACATTTCAGCGAGATAGAGCAGCAGGCCAGGAATGAAGTTTTCGAGCTGGTTAACCGGCGGCAGCGTATTGGTCGTGCGCCAATAGACATAGCGCAGCACGATGGACGTACCGAAGGCGAGCGCCACAAGACGCCATGTACCCTCGCCTTTCAGCACCTTGATGAGCGCCATGACCGTGACGACGGTGATGCTGGCAATGAGCTGGGTCTGCAGATTGACGGGCAGCGTGATCAGGGCGATCACGCAAAGCGACACTACAGCCCATATGACAACACTGCCAGCCTTGCGCATGAACGTTCCTTCGAAATGGCTCAACCGCTGCGCATCGGCGCATTGGGCATATTTGCTATTTCTGGCAGCCGGCCGTCATGGCCGCATCGCCTATGCAGTCAGGCGAAGGCACGGTCACACCGATCGGCCTTGCCGTTTGTTGGATCGTCGCCGGCGCCTCTGCCGGCGGCTCTATCGCATTCGTCTGCGTGTCGTCATTCGGCAGCGGCACGCGAGGACCGACAGGCGGCTGCAGGACCGGCGCGACAGGTGCGGGCTGCGGCTGCGCCCGTCGCACGGTCACGGTCCGTGGTTGGCGGATAGCGGCCGGAGCGGGCTCGTAACCGATCGGCATCGTGGTCGGACGATAGCCGCCCTCGTCCGGATAGATCGGCGCGCCGGTCTGGCCGAGCGTCGGATTGGCCGGCGGCGGAGCGCCATAGGGATTCCAGATATCGCCGTCGAAAGTGCCGGTGACGGTGTAGCCGTAGACGATGCCGAGAAGCTGGCGCTCAGTAGCACGGGCATCGCAAAGGCGCAGGCGGATCTGGATCATGCCGAAGTTGCGCGCCTGCGTGTGCGCGGACTGGCTGGAGCGGATCTGCTGCCAGGCATAAATACAGGTATCGCCGGCGCGGCTGTGGCCCGAGGCATAGCCGAAGGGACCGTAGCTGTTCTGCAGGAAAGTAGCTGATGTCGCCATCGGAACGGCGGGAACGGAGCGCGCCATCTCGCGGGCGATATCCCCTTCCCGGATCATCCTGTAGGAGGTGCTACCAGTCCCTGGATTGGCGCCGGACGCGCCAAGGAATTGCGCTTTCAGGAAATTCTGGCCCTGAACAGATGAGGAGGTGAAGAGCGATATCGTCTGCTCCACACCATTTCCGCGCTTTTGTTCTACGACGCTGACAATCGACGGACCACCGGGGGGCGGCAGGACAAGCGCCTTTTCCGGCGCTACGGCCTCAGGCCCGGCAAGCTGACGCACTCCACCTGTCGACGTGCAGCCGGCTATCATGGCCGCAACGGCCACTACCGATATCGTCTTCGGAAAATGCATGTCCTGGCCGTTGCTATCGTATTTTTAATCTTTGCCTGAGGGGACAAAGCGCGACGAATTTCCGAATCAACAACCCTATGTCGTTCATTAGGAATAAACGATGCTTATGGTTAACAAATGGTCAACGTCTCAGCAGTTGTACCGGGTAAAGTTGGCGGCCGCTCCACCTTCGCGGGCGCAGCCACGTGAAAGGAACCGAAGGGTATCTAACAAGGGACGCACGGAGGTTCTCAACCTTGCCCGGCTCCTGCTTCGCGCCGGCGGAACCATGAAGCATGGCTGACGTTTTCCCGATGGCTGGGTAGGAAAAGGAGAATATCCATGCGCAAGACCATGCTGGCCGCGGCCGCCCTCATGCTGACCGTAAGCTCCGCTGCCTTCGCGCAGAGCAGCGTCATCATAACCGATCCGGCGCCGACCGGTTCGACTGTCGTACTTCCAGGGGAAGTCCGCACCTATGTGATGGAACAGAGCGTTCCCTCCGTTGTCTATGACGGCGATATCGCCGTCGGTGCGACGCTTCCCGACACCGTGGAAATCCACACCGTTCCCAATGTGAACGGGTATGGCTATACCGTGATCAACGAGCGCCGCGTAATCGTCGAGCCGCAGACGCACCGCATCATTCAGGTTCTGGAATAGGTCCTCGGCATGGCAATGAGGCTCGTCCCGGGCCTCACCCCTGCTCCGCGGGAGGCTTGCTGTTCAGCACTTCCCGGACCTTGTGGGCGAGCTGTTCCAGGCTGAAGGGCTTGGCAAGCAGCGAGACGCCGTGATCCAGCACACCATTGTGAACGATGGCATTACGTGTGTAGCCTGTCGTGTATAGTATCCGGATTTCCGGCCACTTATCCATGACCGCATCAGCAAGCTGGCGGCCATTCATCTGCGGCATGACGATATCGGTGAAGATGAGATCGACGCGCTCGTTCTGCAGAATGTCCAGCGCCTCAGGACCGCCTGCGGCCTGCAGCACGCTATAGCCGAGTTCGCGCAGGCTTTCGGCCGTCATTTCCCGCACACTCTCGTCATCCTCCACCACGAGAATGGTATCTTCGATGCTTCCCTGCGGGATCGGTGTCATCGACGGCGCCGAAAAACGGGCGTCGCCCGAACCGACATGGCGCGGGAGATAGATCTTTACGGTCGTGCCACGATCGATCTCGGAATAGATCTTGATGTGTCCCCTGCTCTGCTTGACGTAGCCGTAAACCTGGCTGAGGCCGAGGCCCGTGCCCTTGCCGGGACCTTTCGTGGTATAGAAAGGATCGAAGGCGCGTTCCAGAACCTCGGGTGACATGCCGATGCCGGTATCGGTGATGCTGATCATCACATATTGGCCGGCCTCCACCTCCTGGTGCATACGCGCATAACGGTCGTCCAGTTCGGTATTGGCCGTCTCGATGGTCAGATGCCCGCCGTCGGGCATGGCGTCGCGCGCATTGACCGAGAGGTTGAGGATGGCATTTTCAAGCTGGCTCAAATCGGCGAAGGTCGGCCAGAGGCCACCCGCCAGAACTGCTTCGATCCTGATCTGCTCACCCAGCATCCGGCGCAGCAGTTCCGACATACCGCCGACCAGCTTGTTTGCATCTATGATTTCCGGCGCCAACGGCTGCTGGCGTGAAAAGGCGAGCAGGCGCGCGGTCAGCACCGCCGCGCGCTGCGCACCGTCCCTGGCACTCTGGATCGAGTTCAGGAGGCGTGGATCCTCCTTACCGTTCAGCCGCCTCTGGGCAAGATCGAGGCTGCCGACGATGATCGCCAGCATGTTGTTGAAGTCGTGAGCGACGCCGCCGGTCAGCTGGCCGATGGTTTCCATCTTCTGCAACTGGCGCACCTGCGCCTGGGCGCTCGCATGTTCCGCCATCTCGCGTTTCAGTTCGCCGGTGCGCTGCGCAACCGTCTCTTCCAGTTTCCTGTTGAAATCGTTGAGCTCTCCGCGCAGATGCGCCTGCCGGCCGTGCGAGATCACGATCGCCTGCATCAATCCGACGATGATGAATGCGTTGACGACGAAGGTCGACAGGCCGATCCATTGACCGAAGGTGACGGGCCAGAAGATATCGTGCGGCTCTACGAAGAACTGCTGGACGACGAAACCCGACAGAATGGCGGCGACTACCCCTGGCCCGGCACCGCCGATGAAGCTTGCGATAAGGACGGCGGGCAAGAAGCTCAGAAAGGGAAAGCCGGAGAGATAATCGCCGGCAGCAACGCGCAGCAGGAAGGTGAATACGACAGCGGCGACAGCGAACGGATAGGTCAAACCCGGCCTATGACGCAGCCAGTCCGTGGCGCTCAACAAATCCATTTCCCAGCCTCTTCCCTTCCGTTACGAAAACGGGCCCTCCAGCTTTTGCATATCGAATCCGGCCGGGCAATATGCCGTTTCTCGTACTATGGCGATCCAGCCTTGACGAGCAGCCGGCTCGGGACAGATAAGCCCCGTGATACCCGGCAAAGGGCCTGGCATGGTCTGCGCAAGGGTAAAGGGTGGACAAAACCATGAAAGACATATTCATCGTCGAAGACGATGCGCTGATCGCCATGTTGCTTGAGGAGATGCTCGAGGATCTCGGTTATCGCGTCAGTGCGAATGTTCCGGATCTGGAGCAGGCGCTCGACGCAGCCCAGCACAAGGAGTTCGACGCGGCTATTCTCGACGTATCATTGGCTGGAAAGAGTTCGCTGCCGGTCGCAAAGCTGCTTGAGGCGCTCGGCAAGCCCTATGTCTTTGCAACGGGATATGGCAGCGCACCCGAAGGCAGCAGTTCAAGCCAGCCTATCCTCAGAAAACCGTTCCAGCTCTCCGATCTCGAAAAAGCGCTGAAGGGCATGCAGGCCTGAAGCGACTCGCGATCTTTCAGATTCGTCCGCCGCGCTTTAAATTCTTGTCTCACGCATGTCGTTACTGCAACCGCTACGCTCGTTTGCACGACGTGCTTTAGCGCACCTGATCGAGCAGACGCTTGCATTCCAGGAGATCGTAAAGTGCTTCCTGGAGAAGCGCTCGATCCTCTTTGCCAACACTCGACTTGCCGACCGAAATCTCCGGCTGATCATCCTCGCCGCTGACGAAATTGAAGAAGCGGCGCGTGATCGGCGGCTTTGCGCGGCCGACGATCTGATCCTCTTCCGCCATAGCGACGCGCGGTTCACCTGCGACCGTATCGTTCACGTTGCCCGAGAGCGCTTCGACGCTTGCAAGATCACCGTGACCGACCGCGACGACAAACTTGTTGCCGTTTGTCTTCAGGAGCTTCTGCACGCCCTTGATCGTATAACCGTGATCGTAGAGCAGATGGCGGATACCTTTCAAAAGGTCGACATCCTCCGGCCGGTAATAACGCCGGCCACCACCCCGCTTCATCGGCTTTATCTGCGGAAAGCGGGTTTCCCAAAAGCGCAACACATGCTGCGGCAGGTCGAGATCATCAGCAACTTCGCTGATGGTGCGAAAGGCATCCGGGCTCTTGTCCAACGTCATACTGCTACGCGACCTCGCGGATCGATCCAAACGGCGACTCATCATATTTCAACGGTTTGGAGCCGCGAATTCAAGTCACGTCTTGGCGTTGCGCACAGCCGGAGGAGCTAAGCAGCAAAAAAATTTTCCGTTCAGCGGAGAAAAAGATGATCAGGCAGCCGGATTTTGCGGCTTCGTTTTGCCCTTCCGGGCGACATGGGACTTGAGAATGCGCGTCTTGAGCACATTCGATGCCTTGAACGTCATGACGCGACGGGGGGAGATTGGAACTTCCTCGCCGGTCTTCGGGTTGCGGCCAATACGCTCGTTCTTGTCGCGCACCTGGAAGGTTGCGAAGGAGGAGAGTTTGACGGTCTCGCCGCGCACGATGGCATTGCAGATCTCGTCGATGACCGTTTCGACAAGCTCAGCAGATTCGGTCCGGGAGAGACCGACCTTCCGAAAAACGGATTCCGCCAGGTCTGCTCGCGTAACTGTCTTTCCGGTCATGGTTTCCCCGCCCAATAGAAAATATTTTGTGAAAGTGGACGAAGATTATTTGTCTTGTGCCTCACGGTCAAGCTCTTGTTCGCCGCCAGTTTTTTAGGATTTGTGCCTACCAGCGCAGCAAAACCGCGCCCCAGGTGAAGCCGCCGCCCATGGCTTCCAGCATCACGAGGTCGCCCTTCTTGATGCGTCCATCACCTGCAGCCGTCGCAAGTGCCAGCGGAATGGAGGCAGCAGACGTATTGCCGTGCAGATCGACGGTAATGACGACCTTTTCCGGAGCAATGTTCAGCTTCTTGGCCGAACCGTCGATAATGCGGCGATTGGCCTGGTGGGGGACCAGCCAGTCGAGATCATCGGAAGTCGTCCCAGTCGAATCGAAAGCGGCCTGGATGACGTCGGTAATCATGCCGACGGCATATTTGAAGACCTCGCGACCTTCCATGCGCAGCTTGCCGACCGTACCCGTCGAGGACGGACCGCCGTCGACATAGAGCTTTTCCTTGTGCGAACCGTCGGAGCGCAGATGTGCGGTCAGCACGCCGCGATCTGCGGTCGTGCCCTCGCCTTCGGCTGCTTCCAGCACAATCGCGCCGGCGCCGTCACCGAAAAGCACGCACGTGGTACGGTCATTCCAGTCGAGGATGCGGGAGAAGGTCTCGGCGCCGATGACGAGTACACGCTTTGCAAGGCCACCCCGAATATAGGCGTCAGCCGTCGTCACTGCATAGACGAAACCGGTGCAGACGGCCTGAACGTCGAAGGCGAAGCCGTGCGCCATGCCGAGACGATTCTGGATGTTGACGGATGTCGCCGGGAAGGTGTTGTCAGGCGTCGAGGTGGCACAGATGATGAGATCGATGTCATCAGGCGTCAGGCCGCCATTTGCGAGCGCGGCACGCGCTGCCGCCTCGCCGAGCGACGACGTCGTTTCGTCATCGCCGGCAATGTAACGCTGCCGGATGCCGGTACGCTGGACGATCCATTCGTCCGACGTATCGACGACACCTTCCATTTCGCGGTTGGTCATCACGCGTTTCGGAAGTGCTGCTCCGAAGCCACGAACCACTGATCGGATCATATTGCTTGAACCCCGTCGCTCACGCGGCTTCCGGCCCCATCGGGGGCAGCCGCTTGGCATGATATTTTTTGAGATCGTTTTCTATTTTCTGGGTCAGGCCATTCTTGGCCATGTCATAACCGACTTCGATGGCCGCGGCTATGCCTTCGGCATTCGCACCGCCATGGCTCTTGATGACGATGCCGTTCAGGCCGAGAAACACGCCGCCATTGACCTTGCTCGGATCGAGCTTCTCACGCAGCATGTCGAAGGCGCTCTTGGCGAAGAGATAGCCGATGCGGGCAAGCAGGGTGCGCGACATAGCGGCGCGCAGATAGCCGGCGATCTGCCGGGCCGTGCCTTCGGCCGCCTTCAGCGCGATATTGCCGGAAAAGCCTTCCGTCACCACCACATCGACCGTGCCCTTGCCGAGATCGTCGCCTTCGACGAAGCCGGAATATTCGAGCGAATCGAGATTGGCCTCGCGCAGCAGGCGACCAGCCTCCTTGACCTCTTCCTGGCCCTTGATTTCCTCGACGCCGACATTCAGCAGACCAACGGTCGGGCGCTCCACCTCGAACAAGGCTCGCGCCATCGCGCCGCCCATGAGAGCAAAATCCATGAGCTGCTGCGAATCGGCGCCGATCGTGGCGCCGACATCGAGGACGATGCTTTCACCCTTCATCGTCGGCCAGATGGCGGCGATCGCCGGGCGTTCGATATTGGCCATCGTGCGCAGACAAAACTTGGCCATTGCCATGAGCGCGCCGGTGTTGCCGGCGGAAACGGCGACATCGGCCTCGCCCGACTTCACCGCTTCGATGGTGCGCCACATGGTGGAGACATAGCGGCCGCGGCGCAGCGCCTGGCTCGGCTTCTCTTCCATGCTGACGGCAAGTTCGCAATCGTGAAAGGTCGACTTTTCCCTAAGCTTGGGAAACTTCGCCAGAACCGGGTCGCACTGTTCCTTGATGCCGTAAAAGACGAAGGAAATATCCGGATGCCTGTCCAGCGCCTTGGCAGCACCGGGGATGACAACCTGGGGACCAAAGTCGCCACCCATGAGGTCGAGAGATATTCTGATCACGCGTCCCTGATCCTTCTCTTTCGCCTCAAGGACGAAATTTCGGCCAAAATACCGGTTTTGGCGTCGCTTACAACTGAATTATGGCAAATGCCGGTGATGCTTCAGTCCTTTTTCCAGTCCTTGAGCGCGGCAAAGGCAGAGGGCTTCCGGTCATTTTCCCCCGTATCCTCGATATGGGCCTCAAACTCCACGCCTTCCTTGCGCGGATAGGGATCGATGGCAAGTGCTGCGAATTCTGCGACGACCTCACCGGCATCGATCGTATCGCCGGCAAAGACTTCCGGCAGGTCCGGACCGTCGGGATCCAGCACCATTTCACCGGTATCATTAGCCGGATGGCGGGCGAGCTTGGAATTTTCAGGCACGAAGATCTGCTCGAAGCTCTCGTCGATCTCGGATTCCACAGGCTCGAGGGTGATGATGCAGGACTGGACGATCTTCGCCTGCACCCGCCCTTTGACGCGGATACCGTCGCGCTTCCACCTGTTGATCTGCAGATCGGCATGGAGATTGTCCACCGACACGACGTTCCAGCTTTCGGCCAGTGCCTTCAGCTCATCCTTGTCGGCGCTCATGCGGACCTCGACCGGATTGGCGGAGATGTGTCCGACCTTGACCGGATAGGAAAACGGAATCTCGCTCAGATCTTTCTTCATGATCTTCTCCTCAGGCGACCTCGGGAATCGTCGCCGAACCGGTGGCGAGCACCTCTTCGGGAATGGCCGACAAGTGGGCTTCCGCCGCCATCATCCATTGCGCGAGGCCGCTCATGTCGGCGGCTCCGGCGGTTTCGGGATAGATATTGCGCTGAAGTGCTGCGGAAAGAGCAGCGGCATCACCGGCATCCATAGCCTTCGAATAGGCTTCCAACCGGCCATAGAACATGCCCGCGAGCTTCTTCATGCGCTTCGGCACGCTGTTGTCGCCGATGCCGAGTTCGCGAATCGAATAGTCGATATCCTGAAAGAAGGCATCGACGATTTCCTGGGCGATCTCCTTGCCGCTGGTCCCGGAGGTGCGGGTGCGGCGGAAAAACAAGATCATGGCGATCGACAGCATCTCGAAGCGGCCCATGACGGTATCGGGCACGTCAAGGCGCTCATAGAGCTCCGGCATGCGAGCAGCGGCCGTAAGAGCCGCATATTGCCGCTCGACGATGGTCTGATTGCTGTTTCTCTTACCGAAGAGCCCGAAGATCATTTGTTTTTTCCGGAAATGCCACATTCTTGGCGCCGAGCGACACCGGGCCTTGTTGCATGATTTCGAAAGCTGGTTTACCGAAGCAGGCGCGAATTGCAATGCTGTTCGTGGCCGGTTTCGGGACAGGTGCGCTCCGGTGCACAACGAGGCGGATCGGGAGAATTTGACCCCGGAATGGCCACAATGGTTTTGCAGGAGGAAGCACGCAGTATTTGGAATGGCTGCTATCGATACTCAAGGGAGTAGATGTCGTTGAAGAAACGGTATTTCAAGTCAGACATGAAATTCTTCAGCAATGCGGCCATTGCCATCATAATCGCCTCCACCACCGCCCTTTCAGGCTGCCAGACGAGCACCGTGCTGAACGGCGGTTATATCGTTGACCAGCAGTCGCTGGCGCTGGTGCCTGAGGGTTCCAGCCGCGAACAGGTGCTGCTGTCGCTCGGCACACCGTCCACGACGGCAACCTTCGACGGCGAAGTCTTCTATTACATATCGCAGCGCCGCCAGCGCTCGATGGCCTACCAGAAGCTGCGCGTCACCGACCAGAGCATTCTCGCCATCTATTTCGACAAGGACGGCGTCGTGACCCGACGTGCCAACTATACCCTGCAGGACGGCAAGGTATTCGACACGATTTCGCGCGTTACGCCCACCGGCGGCCGCGAACTCACCTTCCTGCAGCAGATGCTGTCTGGCGGCAGCGCGGCGAATGCGGCCCGCAGCCTGTTCGGTGGCGGTGCCGGCGGCACGCCGCAGAACCCGTCCAGCTTGCGTTAAGGCAAGCTGTTTCTCATACGGAAAAACCCGCCGGAGCGATCCGGCGGGTTTTTCGTATTGTCGGCCAGCGCATCTTAATGCGCGAGAATCGCCAGCAGCAGCAACGCCACGATGTTAGTGATCTTGATCGCCGGGTTGACCGCGGGACCGGCCGTATCCTTGTAGGGGTCGCCGACGGTATCACCCGTCACCGATGCCTTGTGCGCATCCGAACCCTTCATGTGACGGACACCATCCTTGTCGACGAAGCCATCTTCGAAGCTCTTCTTGGCATTATCCCATGCACCGCCGCCCGAGGTCATCGAGATAGCAACGAAGAGGCCATTGATGATGACGCCGAGCAGCGATGCGCCAAGTGCCGCAAAGGCAGACGCCTTGGAACCGGAGATGACGAGCACGCCGAAATAGACAACGACAGGCGCCAACACCGGCAGCAGCGACGGAATGATCATTTCGCGGATCGCGGCCTTGGTCAGAAGATCCACGGCGCGACCGTAATCAGGCTTTTCCGTGCCCTGCATGATGCCCGGCTTTTCACGGAACTGCTTACGCACTTCCTCGACGATCGCGCCGGCCGCACGGCCGACAGCGGTCATGGCGATGCCGCCGAAAAGATAGGGAATCAGGCCGCCGAACAAGAGACCGGCGACGACATAGGGGTTCGACAGATCGAAGGAGATCGAGCCGATATCCTGGAAATACGGATACTGATCCGGATGCGCAGCAAAATATTGCAGGTCGTTCGCATAGGCCGCAAAGAGCACCAGGGCACCGAGGCCGGCCGAGCCGATCGCATAGCCCTTGGTGACGGCCTTCGTCGTGTTGCCGACGGCATCGAGCGCGTCGGTGGACTTGCGCACTTCCGGCGGCAGATGGGACATTTCCGCGATGCCGCCGGCATTGTCCGTAACCGGGCCGAAGGCATCGAGCGCCACGATCATGCCGGCGAGGCCGAGCATGGCGGTGACCGCGATGCCGGTGCCGAACAGGCCGCCGAGCTGATAGGTGGCAAGAATCCCGCCGACGATGACGATTGCCGGCAGCGCCGTCGATTCCAGGGATACCGCGAGGCCCTGGATGACGTTGGTACCGTGGCCGGTCACCGATGCCTGGGCGATCGAGACGACCGGGCGCTTGCCCGTGCCGGTATAATATTCGGTGATCACGACGATCAGCGCGGTGACGACGAGACCGACGAGACCGCACACGAAGAGCTTCGTGCCCGTCACCTCAAAGCCGGCGACCTGGCCGAGCGAACCCCAGCCGACCGTCAGCGAGGTCGCAGCACCGAGACCGATGATCGACAGAAGACCTGTCACAATGAGGCCCTTGTAGAGGGCGCCCATGATCGAGCCGTTTGCGCCGAGCTTGACGAAGAAGGTGCCGATGATCGAGGTGATGATGCAGGCACCGCAGATTGCCAGCGGATAGATCATCGCCGACTGCAGGATGGGCGCGCCGGCAAAGAAGATTGCCGCCAGAACCATCGTTGCGACGACGGACACCGCGTAGGTTTCAAAAAGGTCTGCTGCCATGCCGGCGCAATCGCCCACATTGTCGCCGACGTTGTCGGCAATGGTTGCCGGGTTGCGCGGATCGTCTTCCGGAATGCCGGCCTCTACCTTGCCGACGAGATCGCCGCCGACATCGGCACCCTTCGTAAAGATGCCGCCGCCGAGACGGGCGAAGATCGAGATCAGCGATGCGCCGAAGCCGAGCGCCACGAGGGAGTCGATGACCTCACGCGAGCCAGCCTCGTGTCCGAGCACGATGGTCAGCACGTAATAATAGATGGAGACGCCGAGCAGTGCGAGGCCGGCAACCAGCATGCCGGTGATCGCGCCCGACTTGAAGGCAATGTCCAGGCCGGCCTTGAGGCTGGCGGATGCTGCCTGGGCGGTGCGCACGTTGGCGCGGACGGAAACATGCATGCCGATGAAGCCGGCAGCACCCGAGAGGACGGCGCCAATCAGGAACCCGATCGCGGCCGTGGCGGAAAGGAGCAGCCATGCTGCAATGAAAACAACAATGCCTACGATGGCAATGGTTCTGTACTGACGCGTCAGATAGGCCTGGGCGCCCTCGCGGATATAGCCCGCGATCTCCTGCATGCGGCTGTTGCCCTGATCGGCTGCAAGCACCGACCGGGTTGCCCAGATGGCGTAGACCACCGAGAGCAGGCCACATGCGATTACCAATAAAAGAATGGTCATTCGCTCTTTCCTCCCATAAGCCGGAACTCACTCCTTCTCCGGCGACGAATGCTGCTGAATCGACTCCTCTCCACAGAAACGCTCAACAGGCGAGCGGAGATTGCGTGGTCGATAACGTCGCGTCAAGACTGCAAAACTTCAAAAGCCTTGCAGTACCGCAGAAAGAACGGGAGGGGTTATTTGGCGGCTAAGTGCCTACTTCTTCTGGTCGCCGCGCACCTGCTTTGCGATGCGGTCCAGAACGGCATTGACGAGCTTGGGCTCATCGTCGTCGAAGAAGGCACGAGCGATCTCGACATATTCGGTAACGATGACGGCGACAGGCACGTCCTTGCGGTCGACGAGTTCGAAAACGCCGGCGCGCAGGATGGCGCGTACGGTGCTGTCGAGACGCGACAGCGCCCAATCGTCCTGCAGGGCAGAAGCGATCAACGGATCGAGGCGAAGCTGGTCGCGCACGACGCCTGAGACGATCGAGCGGAACCAGCCGGCATCAGCCTTCAGATAGGTTTCGCCGTCAAGTTCCTGGCCGAGGCGATGTGCCTCGTATTCCGCCACGATTTCCAGAACGCCGGTGCCGCCGATATCCATCTGATAAAGCGCCTGCACAGCCGCGAGGCGCGCTGCACCCCGCTGATTGGCTGCCTTGACCGGTCGTTCGGTATTTTCGTCAGTCATTCTTTATGCACCCAGCTTCTTCTTCAGCCCGATCATGGTCAGAGCTGCACGGGCGGCAAAACCGCCCTTGTCCTTATCCGAACGGCGCGCGCGAGCCCATGCCTGTTCATCGTTCTCGACGGTCAGGATGCCGTTGCCGATGGCAAGGGACTCGCTGACGGCGAGATCCATGAGCGCGCGCGAGGACTCGTTCGACACGATGTCGAAATGATAGGTCTCGCCGCGGATGACCATGCCTAGCGCGACGAAACCGTCATACTGCGTGCCATCATTATCCGCGCCATCGAGCGCCATGGCAATCGCCGCCGGAATTTCCAGCGCACCAGGCACGGTGACAACATCGTAAGTGGCGCTCGCCTCTTCCAGGGCGAAGGTCGCGCCCTCCAGAAGAGCATCTGCCATGTCGTCATAGAAGCGCGCTTCGACGATCAAAATATGGGGAGCGGTCTCTTTCGGCATGGTTCACCTTCGGCTGGAGGGCATTTTCCACTCGGGCAGGCCGCGGTCAAAACATGCCTTCGAGCGAATGGCAAGCAAATTCGGGTGGCGCTCTGAAGGAAAGACAAAATATCTGCAATGGGATAGCGAGGCCTGTGATTGTCAGGGGCTAAGACACAAAAAGCATGGTTAGCCGAGCGGCGGAAAAATGGCAAAACCAAGGCAGATTTCGTGAACAATTTTTAATTTGTTTTCAGTGACTTACGCCATTGAAAGGCCGATGCTGCAGCGCCAAATCCCAGTCGTAGCGCAGACGATCCCCTGCATGGACAGCCGACCGTCACAGCAGACGAAAGGATAACAAGATGAATCGCGTTGCTAAAATTGCCATTGCCGCCGCTTTCTCCTCCCTTGCATTTGCCGGCGTCAGCCGCGCTGAAAGCCTCGACATGAATACTGCACAGGGTATCGAGCGGACGCTTCGTACCTTCCAGGGCGACTTCGACATCCAGCCGGTCTACAACTGGCACAATCTCGACGACGAAATGACCGGCCCGCGCTCCGTCATTCAGCGCCCGCAAAGCGCCGTCTATGCCATCCAGGCCTCCATTGACGCCAACAAGTCGCTGGCACACAAGCTCAACAATGACGGCATCAATATCCGCAATGTCGTGAATGCAGAACAGGCAGCCGACGGCAGCATTACGTTCTACGTTCGCTGAGGCTGCCGAATGGGAAGGCGGGTATAGGCGGTTGGTCTCCTCACCGCTCACCCGCCTTTTCCCGAAATCGCTGTTGCATTTTCCGCCGGATAGGGTTGTCTTCTCGCCAAAGCGGAGGACCCTATGGCGACGAACGCAAAACCGGTCATCAACACGGCCGATCTGTCCCTCGAACACTGGACGAGGGGAAGCCTCTTCGAAAGCCGCGATACGTCTTTCGGAAAAGATCTCGGGCTTGCCAATCTTGGCATCAGCTACAGCGAAGTACCATCAGGCAAATCCGGCTGCCCCTTCCACAATCATCATGTGGAAGACGAACTCTTCTACATCATCGAGGGCACGGGCGAATATCGCTTCGGCGACCAGCGCTATCCGATCAAGAAGGGCGATGTGCTGGGCGCGCCCTCGGGCGGGCCGGAAACGGCTCATCAGATCATCAATACCGGATCAACGCCGCTCATCTATCTGGGCCTATCGACCAAGGCGAAGACCGAGATCTGCGAATATCCCGATTCCGGCAAGTTTCTCGCCAAGACCAATCGCGACGGCAGCTCCTTCGACCATATCGGCCGGGGCGAAAATACCCTCGACTATTGGGACGGCGAGCCGGGCTTCTGACATCCGCTTCATCATCGCAACAGAGTTCAGAACTGTATTTTCATGATCGATATTCCGACACTGGAAACCGGACGGCTCATTCTGCGTGCGCATCGGCTCGACGATTTCGATGCGCATTTCGAGCTCTGGCGCGACGAGAACGTCGTGCGCTTCATTAGCGGCCTGCCTTCCACCCGCGAGCAGAGCTGGGCGCGGCTGCTGCGGATTGCCGGCATGTGGCACCACATGGGATTCGGCTTCTTCGCGATCGAGGAAAAGGAAAGCGGCCACTTCATCGGCGAAGCGGGCTTCCTGGAGGCCAAGCGCGACATGCAGCCTTCGATCGAAGGGACCATGGAGGTGGGCTGGGCGCTGATGCCGTCAGCCCACGGCAAAGGCTACGCCACCGAGGCGCTGACGGCGATCATCGGTTGGGGTGAAACGCAGTTTCCGGGGCGATCGATGACCTGCATCATCAGCCCGGACAATGGGCCATCGCTGAAGGTCGCCGAGAAGCTCGGCTTCAAGGAAACGGCACGGACGGACTATACCGGCCCGATCATTCAGTTTTTGCGGTAGGAAATTCGGCAAGGCGGGCGGCATAACGCGCCATCGTGTCGACTTCAAAGTTGACGAAATCACCCGCCTTGCGTTCGCCCCAGGTCGTGACTTCCAGCGTATGGCGGATCAAGAGCACGTCGAAATCCGTGCCATCGACAGCATTGACGGTCAGCGACGTGCCGTCGAGTGCGATGGAGCCCTTGGGTGCCACGAATTTTGCAAGATGGGTCGGCGCACGCAGGCGGAAGCGAGTCGCATCGCCCTCCTCAGTCACCGACAGGATCTCGGCCTTGCCATCGACATGGCCGGAGACGATGTGGCCGCCAAGCTCGTCGCCGATCTTCAGCGAGCGCTCGAGATTGATGTGGCTGCCAGCCTGCCAGGCGGAAACGGTGGTCAGGCGCAGCGCCTCTTCCCATGCCTCGACCTCGAACCAACGGCCATTGCTGCCCTCCTGCGGCAGGCCGGTCACGGTAAGGCAGATGCCGGAATGAGAGATGGAAGCGCCCATATCGATGGTCGCGGGGTCGTAATTCGTCGCGACACGAAGCTTGATGCCCTCCTTCAACGGCGAAACGGATTCGATCGTACCGACATCAGTAACAATTCCGGTGAACATCAATTCTCTCTTTCGTATTCGTCCAGGCGATCCGCGCCGAATATGTAAGTGCCCCTGTGGGCGAAACCGGATGGTATGTCGGTTGCCTGCAGCGGGGATTCAATACCGCCCTCGCCGATGACGACAGGCGCCTGATAAAGCTGGATGCGATCAACGAGACCGGTTTCGAGGAAAAGCTTTGCGGTCTTTGCGCCGCCTTCGACCAGGAGCGAGGAGATGCCACGTGTGGCAAGCGCCGGTAGCAGGACTTCCGGGTGATAGGGATTGCAGTAGAGAACTTCGACGCCGGCGGCTTCGAGAGCGGTGTGGCGGGAGTCGATCTCGGCGGGTTCGGTGGGTGTGTTACCCCCCTCTGTCCTGCCGGACATCTCCCCCACCAGGGGGGAGATTGGCTGGGGGCCGGCTCCCTGCCCTAAATTCGCTGAAGCGGGAACCTTGCTATCCGAAGATGGGGAACTCGGAGTAGGCCTCTTGCCGATCTCCCCCCTTGTGGGGGAGATGCCCGGCAGGGCAGAGGGGGGTAACCCTTCCTCCGCCCCTAGCGGTGAAACCTCTTCACTCGCCACAACGATGACAGGCACCTCCCGCGCCGTTTCAACGAGCTTGCTCGTCAACGGCAATGCCAGGGCGGGATCGAGCACGATCCGAACAGGCGACTGCGCTTCAAGGCCAGGTGTCCGCACCGTCAGCAGTGGATCATCCGATATCGCAGTGCCGATACCAACAAGGATGGCATCGGTTTCTGCCCGCAGCGCCTGAACCTGAGCACGTGCTTCGGGGCCAGTGATCGCCACCTGCCCTACTCCCTCGCGGCCGATCATACCATCGGCGGAAACGGCAAGTTTGAGAGTCACATAGGGACGGTTCTTCGTCTGGCGGGTGAGGTATCCAGCGAGCGATTGCCGTCCTTCTTCCTCCAGCACGCCTGTCGTGACCTCGATGCCGGCATCGCGCAGCATGGCAATGCCGCGACCGGACACTCTGACATCAGGATCGGTCACGCTGATGACGACGCGGCCGACGCCATAGGCAATCAGAGCCTCGGCACAGGGCGGCGTCTTGCCGTGATGGGAGCAGGGTTCGAGCGTGACATAGGCCGTCGCACTGCGGGCAAGTTCACCGGCTTCGGCAAGCGCCTGCGGCTCGGCATGCGGGCGACCGCCGAGTGCGGTCACGGCGCGGCCGACGATTGCGCCATCGCGAACGATGAGGCAGCCGACGGATGGATTGGTGGAGGTCTGGCCCGTGTGCCATCGCGCCAAGCGGATCGCAGCTGCCATGAAGCGTTCGTCCTCAGGCTGCACGATCCCCATCGTCAGACGTCCAGTGGATCGCGGGCGATCTTGGCGTTGAGCTCGGCGATCAGCTTTTCGAAATCCTCGGCATGCGAGAAATCACGGTAGACCGAGGCGTAGCGCACGAAGCCGACATCGTCGAGGCCCTTCAATGCTTCCAGAACCTGCAGGCCAATCTGCTCAGAGGAAATCTCCGTCTCGCCCGAGCTTTCCAGCCGGCGTACGATGCCGGATACAGCGCGCTCGATGCGATCACGATCGACAGGGCGCTTGCGCAATGCCACATCAAAGGACCGGACGAGCTTGTCACGATCGAAGGGAACCTTGCGGCCGGTCTTCTTGGTGACCATCAGCTCACGCAGTTGCACACGCTCGAAGGTCGTGAAGCGGCCGCCGCAGTCCGGACAGATGCGGCGCCGGCGGATGGAGGTATTATCCTCCGCCGGGCGGGAATCCTTGACCTGCGTGTCTTCCGAACCGCAATAGGGGCAGCGCATGCCTACTCCTTAGCCCATGTAGTCATACATGGGGAAGCGATCGGTGAGATTCACCACTTTGCCGCGGACGGCAGCTTCGACGGCAGCATTGCCCTCGTCGGAATTGGCGACCTTCAGGCCGTCGAGAACTTCGACGATAAGGTTACCGATTTCGCGGAATTCCGCTTCCTTGAAGCCGCGCGTCGTGCCGGCCGGGGCGCCAAGGCGAACACCCGAAGTGACGAAAGGCTTTTCGGGATCGAAGGGAATACCGTTCTTGTTGCAGGTGATGTAGGCGCGGCCGAGTGCGGCTTCTGCACGCTTGCCGGTGGCATTCTTCTTGCGCAGGTCGACCAGCATCAGGTGGTTGTCGGTGCCGCCGGAGACGACATCGAGGCCGCCGGCGACAAGCGTTTCGGCCAGCGCCTTGGCGTTCTTGACGACCTGGGCGGCGTATTCCTTGAATTCCGGCTGCAGGGCTTCCCCGAAGGCAACGGCCTTGGCGGCTATGATGTGCATCAGCGGACCACCCTGGAGACCGGGGAAGACGGCCGAGTTGAACTTCTTGGCCAGATCCTCGTCATTCGTCAGGATGACGCCACCGCGCGGGCCGCGGAGCGACTTGTGGGTCGTGGTGGTCGCAACATGGCAGTGCGGGAACGGCGAGGGATGCACGCCGCCGGCAACGAGACCGGCAATGTGGGCCATGTCAACCATCAGGTAGGCGCCAACCGAGTCGGCGATCTCGCGGAAACGCTTCCAGTCCCAGATGCGGGAATAGGCCGTACCGCCGGCGATGATCAGCTTCGGCTTGTGTTCCTGGGCCTTGCGCTCGACTTCATCCATGTCGAGCAGGTTATCGCCCTCGCGCACGCCGTAGGACACGACGTTGAACCACTTGCCGGACATGTTGACCGGCGAACCATGCGTCAGGTGACCGCCGGAATTCAGGTCGAGACCCATGAACGTGTCGCCCGGCTGCAGCAGCGCAAGGAACACGGCCTGGTTCATCTGCGAACCGGAGTTCGGCTGAACGTTGGCGAAGTTGACGCCGAAGAGCTTCTTGGCGCGCTCGATGGCCAGTTCCTCGGCGATATCGACGAACTGGCAGCCACCGTAGTAGCGCTTGCCCGGATAACCCTCGGCGTACTTGTTGGTCATGATGGAGCCCTGGGCTTCCAGAACGGCGCGGGAAACGATGTTCTCGGATGCGATCAGTTCGATCTCATGCCGTTGACGACCGAGTTCCTTTCCGATCGCGCCAAAGATTTCCGGATCGACGTCCGCAAGCGAGCGATTGAAGAAGGATTCGGTGGAAGCATTGGTCATGGGCTGGCTCCTTCACTGGAATGCGGCAAGGTATTAGCCTTCCGTCGATGCGAGGGCAATACGAAGAACGACATTTGCTGGGCTAAGCGCGCGGGCCGAACATTTTGCGTCTGATATCCCCGGCTGGAATGAAAAAAGCCGCGCACATGGCGCGGCTTTCCATGAATTCCATAAGCCGGACTTACTGTACCGGCTGCTCCATGCCCGAAGTGGTGTCGAGCGCCAGTTCGGCATTGCCGTCCATCTCGTAGATGTCGTCGCGGAACTGGACGACGCCATCGGGCATGCCCCAGGCCGAGATGTAAACGAAGTAAACAGGTACTTCGGTCGCGAGCTTGATCGGCGTGTTGGTGCCGCTGGCGATCACCTGTTCCATCTGCTGGCGGCTCCAGCCGGGGGTCTCGCGCAGCAGCCAGGTTGTGAGGTCGCGCACGTTCTGGACGCGCACACAGCCCGACGATTCGAAGCGCATGAGCTTGTTGAACAGGCCCTGCTGCGGCGTGTCGTGCATGTACTCGCCGTTCTTGTTGTAGAAGTTGATCTTCGTGGACGCCATGGCGTTGATCTTGCCGGGGTCCTGACGGAACATCAGGTTCGGCGCCTCGCCGTTCCAGTCGACCGTCTCTGGGGCAACTTCGTTGCCTTTGCCGTCGATCAGGCGGATGGCGTTCTTCTCGAGATAGGTCGGATCCTTGCGCATCAGCGGCATGATGTCCTTCTCGACGATCGAGCGGGGTGCCGTCCAGTACGGGTTGAGGATGACTTCGTAGACCTTCGAATTGACGATATGCGTCGGGCGGCTCAGCCGGCCGACAACCGCGGTATGGCGCGTCGCAACGCTGCCGTCTTCAACGGCTTCCACGTAGGCGGCCGGGATGTTGACCATCAGGTGACGGCGGCCCATGTCTTCCGGGAAGGTCTGGATGCGGATCAGGTTGGTGTTCAGCTGCTGCAGGCGCACGTCAGCCGGAATGTTCATCGCCTTCAGTGTGAATTCGCCGAGCACGCCATCGGCCGGCAGGCCGTGACGGGCCTGGAAGCGCTTGACGGCGCCATCGACGTAGGAATCGAAGGCGTTGGAAAGGCCGGCCTCACGCGGCAGGTCGCCGGTGATCGCCAGACGCTGGCGCAGGGCCTGGACGGTGGGGGAACTGACACCGAGCTGCAGGCGCTGGTCGCCCGGATTGACCTCAGGCCAGCCGCCAGCGGACGCGATCTGCTGATACTGCATGATCGCCTGCTGCGTGCTCGGCACCGACTGCGGGCTGAGGATCGGGGTATTGGAGAGAACGGCAGTCGCCGTGCGCGAGGCAGCCTTGGCGTCGAACTGGTCGTCCCAGTTGCCGCGTTTGGGGGCATTCAGGAGCCCATCGAGCGCCGATTGCGCGAATACGGGGCCAGCAAGCGCGCCGGCACCGACCGTTGCCGCCGACGCCAAGAAGGCGCGGCGCGAGAGAGCTTCAATTCCGTTCTTCTTAGACATTCGTCCCAACCACTCAATGCCGCGATGGAGGAAGCGCGGCCATTTGCGATATCCTGCGTTTTAACGCAGATCCCTATCCGTTCGTTCTTCCGGCGCACCTGGAAATTCCGCCAGTCCCATCACAAGATTGCGAGGAGCAAACTCAGACGTTCCCGATGGTCCATCAAAGCGCCGGCTGTCGAATATTCCGCTGTCACATCAATATGGCCAATTCGTGTTGCCGGGCCGGAAGACAGACTGCCGGTTGCCGGAGACCGCATGCAACGAACCATATGACGGGTAAACCGTGCCGGTTAATAACGACTAAAAAACGGCTTGAATACTGGGCTTTGCGCTTGTCTGGCGTACGTTGCAAAGATGCCACGCAGGGGCGAGCGGGACGTGTTCGGCATACTTGAGGTGCCGGGCCACACGAAAGGTCGACACGGCTTTCCGCCGCTTGCCCTCCTCCCCAAGTTGGCGGTTGACCGCCCCGGTTCGTTTATACGTACCAGGGCTTTTTCTTTGTGGGTTTCGCTGCAGCGATCTCCTCGCTTGACACGGCCGATGGTACAACTTCGTCACTGTTTCGAGGCGGCGCATGTTTACGAAAAAGACGGTTTTTGTTGTCGGCGCAGGCGGAAGTTTCGAGGTTGGCTTGCCAGTCGGTAGCACGCTCAAAACCCGAATTGCTGAAAAGCTTGATGTACGAGCGTCAGGGTCGTTCGAAGGAAACCCTGCCATCGTCCGAGCCGTAGCGTCTGCAGCGAAGGAAACGAGTTCATTCGGCGGCGCTGTAAATCGACTGGTCGGCGCAGCGCAAGCAATTCGGGGCGCTATGCCCTTGGCGATCTCAATCGACAACTATCTCAACACCCATTCGCATGATTCGGACGTCGTGATGATGGGAAAATTCGGGATTACGGCGTGCATCTTGGATGCAGAGGCTAACAGCACGCTGCGCGAATACGATGCAGCCTACAACATGGACTTCGCTAACATTCCGGACTCCTGGCACAATACATTTTGCAAAATGCTTACGGAAAACGTTCGCCTTGGAGATCTGGAAACCGTCTTCGAGAATGTCGCCATTATCACTTTCAACTATGACCGCTGTATCGAGCATTACCTGCTGACGTGGCTCATCAAGTATATGAGGATTCCGTACGGGGAGGCGGCCGAAATCTGCAAAAGGCTCCCGATTTTTCATCCCTATGGCCAAGTCGGCCTTCTCCCATGGCAGACCACGAGCGGGTCTGGAGTTAGGTTCGGGGAGCCACCGACTGAATACAATATTCGCCAGATCTCATCGCAAATCCGCACTTTTACCGAGCGCGTGGACGACGATGACATGCTGTCAGCCATGCGGGATTACTTGAGCGAAGCGGAAAGGGTCATATTCCTCGGGTTCTCATTCGGGAAGATGAATATGGACCTCATGAGAACCGGCCGAGACGGGCCGCGCAAGGATGTACTTGGGACAGTCCTTCAAATGTCGAACCCGAATAAGGCCGAAGCCGATCACCGCATAAGGACCACCTTGACTGGCGCCGATAGTGGATGGCTTGTAACCGGCATGGAGCTTTCGTCAGTGGCTGCCAATGAATTGTTGAACAACTACTGGTACCGACTATCAGATTAACCGCACCCGGCCTTAGGCCCCGCCCACCCCCGCCATCCGGGCGCAGGACGAGCAGAGACCAGGGTGCCCGCTAGTCTCCGTGAATGGCTGTGAAACCTAATTCAGCTTCTGGCCAGTAGGCGCCTGCTCTGGCTCGGGCTGACTAAGTACGGATTTGATAAACTCCGCCGTACGACCAGCGATCCTGAGACGTGCGCACACCTGTGCTTTACGTGAGAGTGCATGGCTCTCTCCGTCTACAATGACGTTCGCAAGCGAGATGTAAAGCACGCCGTCATTGACGCGCAACTCTGTCACTAGGTCAGCGTAGACGGGCTGGATGCTGTTAGGATCAACGACCTCAACTTCCAGATCATCACCAATTCTAATTTTCCCAGCGCTCATTCCGGTTCTCCATTAGACATCCGGAATATATACGATTCGCGCCAGACCTGATTTACGCACGCGAAGTTATCAACTGAAGATTGCTATGCGTCATACACGGCAAAGGCGCCCACGGAGGGAAAGCCGTGAAGCGCCTTGATCGCCGTTGGAGGTCGGCTTTCCGGCGGCACGGAACCCTGTGCCACCTTGTGCAATTCAATGCCGTTTCGTGCATTGCCGCGAGCGTTAGTGCGCCCTAATATGGAAGCAGTGGTACGGAGCTAAGTTATTACAACCGATACAGAATCTGATCGTTCCAGAAGCGATCGAGGCGCTGCAGCAGCTTGTTCATCTGCGTAAACTCGTCGGTGCCGATACCGCCGACCTTGTCGATCGAGGCGATGTGGCGTTCGTAGAGCCGGGCCACCGTTTCGGCGATGTCCTGGCCGGTTTCGGTCAGGCTGATACGGACCGAGCGGCGGTCGATGCGCGAGCGCTGGTGGTTGATGAAGCCGAGGTCGACCAGTTTCTTGACGTTGTAGGAAACGTTCGAGCCGAGATAGTAGCCGCGCGAACGCAGCTCGCCGGCGGTCAGTTCGGAGTTGCCGATGTTGAAGAGCAGAAGCGCCTGGATGGCGTTGACGTCGCTGCGGCCCTGACGGTCGAACTCGTCCTTGATGACGTCGAGAAGACGACGGTGAAGACGTTCAACAAGATGAAGGGATTCCATGTAAAGATCACGGATGCCCTGTTCGTGTGCATGGAAAGTCGATGCCGCCTGCGGCTTGATTTTCGTGTTCATTTGACTGCCTCACTGTTTTGTTTGGCGGTGTCGTTTTCTTCCCGCCTTGAGTGAGACCCTATCGAATACATATAAAATTCGACTTAAACCGCAGGCTTAACAGAGGCTTACGAAATCCCCTTGATGTATCAGGGTAAATCAACGCTTACCTGACGGCGCTGCCGGCGCCGCTCCAGCCACAGGGAAAGCCTGAAAATCCAGTAGATGACGGCCACGATCACATGCAGCAGGATGATCAGGTGGTTGGGTCCGAAGATCTGCGGAAGCAGGCCGTACATGAGGATCTGGCCGCCGGCTGCCAGCACCCAGATGACCGGTCCCCAGGAAACAGTGAGCCAGAGGCCGAGCGAGGCGACCGGGAAAAGAACGGCAAGGCTGGTGCTCGCGACCTTCCACGGCAGGCTCAGGAGATCGAAGCGGCCGGCGCCAACCAGCGAATAGCCGACGAGCATCGCCCAATATTGCAGGCCGAACCAGAAGCAGGAGACGGCAACGAGCCGCAGGAAGAAGATGAAGAGGATATCCGTCAGTGTCCGTTTCGGTATCGTCGGAGAATCGGTTTCCATGGCAGGACATCACACTCGAGTTGCGGCTTCAGTTATTCGGCTTTCATCCGCCGCGGCCAATCGTCCGGTTTGGATTTTCCGGGGCGCATGATAATGACCGCTTCGATAAATGGAATGGCCCAGGGACAGATATCATGCAGGACAAGACGCATCTCGTCGATGAAATCACCGGTCACCGCCGCATGCGGCGCAACCGCAAGGCGGACTGGACGCGCCGGCTGGTACAGGAAAACCGCCTGACGGTCGACGATTTGATCTGGCCGATCTTCATCGTCCCGGGAACCGGCATCGTCGATCCGATCGCCGCCATGCCCGGTGTCAACCGCATGAGCGTCGACAAGGCGGTCGAGGCGGCGAAGGAAGCCGCCGATCTTGGTATCCCCGCCATCGCCACCTTCCCCGATATAGAGATGGAATTGCGCGATGAGACAGGGTCGAACAGTCTTGTTGCCAATAACCTCATCAATCAGACAACGGCAGCCATCAAAAAGGCAGTGCCCAATATCGGCATTATTACCGATGTGGCGCTCGACCCCTTCACCAGCCATGGGCATGACGGCATCCTGCGCGACGGCGAGATCGTCAATGACGAGACGGTCGACCAGATCGTCAAGGCGGCGATCCTGCAGGCCGATGCCGGCGCCGACATCATTGCTCCCTCGGAAATGATGGACGGTCGCATCGGCGCGATCCGTCGTGGGCTCGATGCCGCCGGGCATCAGAATGTCGGCATCATGTCCTACGCAACGAAGTTTTCTTCCGGCTTCTACGGGCCTTATCGCGAGGCGATCAATACCAAGGGCCTGCTGAAGGGCGACAAGAACAGCTATTACATCAATCCGGCGAACGGCACGGAAGCGATCCGCGATGCCGCCCTCGATGTCGAGGAAGGCGCAGACATGCTGATGATCAAGCCGGGGCTTGCCTATATCGACATCTGCTGGCGCGTGAAGGAGGCTTTCGGCCTGCCGACTTTCGCCTATCAGGTTTCCGGCGAATATTCGCAGATCAAGGCCGCGGCGATGAACGGCTGGATCGACGGCGAGCGGATCATGATGGAGACGCTGCTGGCGTTCAAGCGTGCCGGCTGCGACGGCATCCTCACCTATTTTGCGCCGGAAGTGGCGAGAATCCTCGCAAAAAGGTGATTTTCGGGCGAATTATTGTATTTCCCCCTGACGATACCATATCAGCGGCATCGTCTTTCGAAGGGAGATATGGATGAGCTACAACCCCAATCCGCTTTATGCCGCACCGGAAGACTGGCGCGCCTATAGTGGTGTGCTCAGCCGTCGTGTCTTCGCATTCATCCTCGACTATGTCATCGTGGCCCTGCTCTGCATTCCGGCGGCGATCGTGGTGTTTTTCCTGGGGATCGTGACGCTCGGGCTCGGCTTCATTCTTTATCCGGCGCTGTTCGTCATCGTCGCCGGCCTCTATTTCGGCATGACCGTCGGCGGCCCTTCGCAGGCTTCGCTGGGCATGCGCGCGATGGGCATCGCGATCGTGCGTGTCGACGGACGGCCAATGGACTTCATCCTGGCGATCGCGCATCTGGCGCTGTTCTGGATCCTGAACTCGGTGTTGACGCCGCTGATTCTGCTGGTCGGCCTGTTCACGGAACGCTCGCGCCTGCTGCACGATTTCCTCGTCGGCACGGCTACGATCCGCATCGGCTGATTCCCTCCCGGCGAGGACGAAATAAAGTCTCCGCCCGCCCTTTGCCGGCCACAAAAGGGCGCCATATCCAAGAAATCGAATATTCGATTGCGCGGCACTGAATGCCGCGCTGTTGACGTTTTTTATTCTTGCGTCATGCTGTCTGGAATGACAGGCGCCCCGAAAGGAAATCTCCGCAAGAGATGAATACGCAGACCACGCCATCCCCTCAGTTTTATCTGACGGCTCCGGCTACCTGTCCGTATCTGCCGCATGAGATGGAGCGCAAGGTTTTCACCCATCTCGTCGGGCCACGGGCAGCGGAGATGAACGATATCCTGACCCAGGGTGGCTTCCGCCGTTCGCAGAACATCGCCTACCGTCCCGCCTGCGAGGCCTGCCGCGCCTGCGTTTCCGTGCGCATCCTGGCGCAGGAGTTCGAACCCACCAAATCGATGAAGCGGGTGCTGGCGAGCAATTCCGATATCATCGCCACGGAATTTCCGGCCCAGCCGTCAAGCGAGCAATATTCCCTCTTCCGTCGTTACCTCGACTATCGTCACCAGCAGGGCGGCATGTCCGATATGACCGTGCTCGATTATGCGATCATGGTGGAAGATACGCATGTGAACACCAAAATCATCGAATACCGCCGGCGCGAGGAAGGCTCCGGGCTGGAAACGCGGCCGAAGGGCGAACTGCTCGCCGCCGCACTGACCGATACGATGAGCGACGGTCTCTCCATGGTCTATTCCTACTTCAATCCGGATCTCGACCGGCGCTCGCTCGGCACTTTCATGATCCTCGATCATGTGCGCCGCACGAGAGCGCTCGGCCTGCCGCATGTCTATCTCGGCTACTGGGTTCAAGGATCGCGGAAGATGGATTACAAGACGCGCTTCCAGCCGCAGGAACATCTGACGCCGCGCGGCTGGGAACGTTTCGATCCCTCTTCTCTCGAGGACGATCCGCAGGACTGATGCCCCTTCCCCACCTTTCCGATCATCGGAAGGGCCTGCTGCTGACAGCGATCGGCGGACTGGCACTTTCCATGGATATTCCGCTGGTTCGCCTTGCCGATGGCGATATCTGGTCGATCCTCAGTGTGCGAAGCGTGGCGACGGTTGTTGCCACGTTGGTCATCCTGATTGCGATGCGCCTTTTCTCCGGCAGGTGGCCGCTGCTCGTTCCTGGTCGTCCCGGCCTGCTGGCCGGGCTGCTCTACGGCCTCTCTTCCGTGACCTTCGTACTGGCAGTCTTCAACACGGCCACCGCCAATGTTGTCTTCATCGTCGCCTTCAACCCGATGTTTGGGGCGCTGCTATCCTGGCTGTTTCTCAAAGAGAAGCCGCAGCCGGTAACTTTGATCGCCATGCTGTTCATGGTCTTCGGCGTCGGGCTGATCGTGCGCGAAGGGCTTTCGAGCGGCCACGTCTTCGGCGATGCCATGGCGCTTTTGAGCGCACTGGTGCTTGCCGCCGCCATCACTGTCGGACGAGCCTCGCGCCGGGAGATGGGTTTCGTTCCGCTGCTTGCCGCAATCCTGCCGGCGGTACTCGGTCTGGCGCAGATCCTGCCTTCCGGACTTTCAATCGCTCACCCCGGCTGGATCGTCTTCAACGGCGCCATCATAATGCCGGTCGCCTTCTGGTGTCTTGCGACGGGACCGCGATACCTGTCAGCGCCTGAAGTCGGGATGTTCTACCTGCTGGAAACGGTGCTCGCGCCGATCTGGGTCTGGCTTATCTTCGCCGAAACGCCAGCCACCATGACGCTCGTCGGCGGTGCGATACTGGTTGCGGCGATCGCCGCCCATTCCGTCTGGATGGCGAACGGCAAGGGCGCTCAGCCCGCTTGATCGGCGAGTGATTATGACCTATTTTCTGTTATAACCTTGTTATCACAGGAGGCGTTTATGAACGTCACTATCCGCAAAATCGGCAATTCGGAAGGCGTGATTATTCCGAAGGAAGTGTTGGACCGTTTTGGCCTCAAAGCTGGGGACTCCCTTGAGCTTCATACCGAGGACGGGCGTTTTTATATGCAGCCTGTTGAGGAAGATATCTCCGAAGAACTGGATGCAGCCCGTTTCTTCATGGATAAGTATAAGGTCGCGCTCAAGAAGCTTGCGGAATAATGGCGTTCAAATTTCTAAGCCGGCGGCTGGTCGAGCAGCTGCATGCGATGCAAATCGACCGGTTTGGCGGGCTCGCCGGCCTTCGGGACGAAGGTTCGCTGGAATCGGCATTGGGGCGTCCAGTCAACAAGGCAAATTATGGCTGCGACGACATCGTTGAACTTGCCGCCGCATATCTCTTCGGCCTTGCACGCAATCGCGCCTTTCTTGACGGCAACAAGCGGATAGCCATCGTTAGCTGCGGTGTCTTCCTGCTTCGGCATGGCTATTCGATAGAAACGACAGACGCCCGCCTCTATACCTTCGTTATGGGTGTCGCGGCAGGAGAAATCGACGAGGATGGCGCCACGCGCTTCCTGCGCGATCACGCCATCCCGCTCACGCCATAGCGCCGGCGGAGTGGCCTGCTTCGGGATTCGATCGTTTCGAACCAGCGGAAAGCTCCAGTTCCCGATCCAGCGCTTCGACGATATGCGTCCAGCCCTGGCGGGTCTTTTCCTCATATTCCGCCCATTCCGCGCACATCTCGTGCGTGAGGGTCAGGCGGCTGCCGCTGCCGAGTGGTTCGATATCGATTTCCACGCGATCGCAATTGTGGTCGTGCTCCTCGACTGAGAAGCAGAAGACAATGCGTCTAGGGCGTTTCAATTCCAGGAAGACGCCATGATGAAAGGCATCGCCGGTCGGGCGGCGGTCGACGATGATGAAGCGGCCGCCGACTCGCGGATCGATATCGGCGCGGATGACATGGCCGTCATCGGTCGCGAATAAAAAGCGGCGGGCGATTTCGGGATTGAGCCAGGCATCGTAAATCGTAGCAGGCGGCGCGCTGTAGCTGTGGGCGACATGCAGTTTGATGGTATTGGCGGGCATCGGCATTCCTCCGTTGGCGGGCCTCCGTTGCCGGGGCCTCCATTGTTCGCGCGCGCTACAAAGCGCACGGCTTATGGCCATCCCGCCCGCCCGCGGAACGACACTGCCCTTCTTGTTGGCCCTTCTTTTTGGTGACAGGACTGAGATAGAGGAATTGCTCCGCCCGCCAAGAGCGGAGCCTCAAAATTCCGGGATCAGCCGGCGAATTTACCGCTGCGCGGGAAGCCCTTCGGCACAGTGCGGCCGGCGGTGGCGCGGTCGGCCAGCCACTCGGCAAGCTCGTCCTTGTTCTTGGTGAAGGTGCGGCCGGCACTGTCTTCCCAACTCAGGCCGTCGGCAATGGCAAAGCAGCGAACGTCGGAAATGCCGCCATCCTTGTAGCGCTGCAGGCGCACGCCCTTGCCGCGCGTCATTTCCGGCACCTGGCTGAGCGGGAAGACCAGCATCTTGCGGTTCTCACCGACGACGGCGATGTGATCGCCGGTCACGGGCACGAGAAGCTTGGTCTCATCAGGCATGGAGACGTTCATGATCTGCTTGCCCTTGCGGGTATTGGCGACCATTTCCACTTCCGGAACCACGAAGCCGTTGCCCACAGTCGAGACGATCAGCATCTTGCGCGCCGCATCATGAACGAAGGCAGTCAGCACGTCCTGATCGTTTTCCATATCGATCATGATGCGCAGCGGCTCGCCATGGCCGCGGCCGCCGGGCAGCTTGTCGCCACCGAGCGTGAAGGCCTTGCCGCCGGTCGTGACGATCAGGATCTTGTCGGTCGTCTGCGCCGGGAAGGCCACCTTCAGGCCATCGCCTTCCTTGAAGGCCAGCGTCGAAGTATCGGAAATGTGGCCCTTCAGAGCGCGGATCCAGCCCTTTTCGGAGACCACGACGGTGATCGGTTCCTTCTCGATCATCGCGTGCTGGATGGCTTCTTCATCGGCCTCGGGCGCTTCGGCGAATTGTGTACGGCGGCGGCCGATCTCGGTCGCCTTGGCGAATTTCTTCTTCACCTCGCCGATTTCCCAGGAGACCGTCTGCCACTGCTTCTCGTCGGAAGCGAGCAGCGCCTCGATATCAGCCTTTTCCTTGGTGAGCTCGTCGTGCTCCTTGCGGATCTCGAATTCTTCGAGCTTGCGCAACGCGCGCAGCCGCATATTGAGGATCGCTTCGACCTGAACGTCGGTCAGGTCCCAGCGTTTCATCATGACAGGCTTCGGCTCATCCTCTTCGCGGATGATACGGATCACCTCATCGATATTGAGATAGGCAACGAGCAGGCCGCCGAGGATTTCGAGGCGCCTGTCGATAGCAGCAAGGCGGAAGCGCGATCGGCGCTGCAGGACCTCACGGCGATGCTGCAGCCACTCCTTCAGCACTTCGTTCAGCGCCATGACGCGCGGGATGACGCCCATCGACAGCACGTTCATGTTCAGCGGGAAGCGGCTTTCGAGCTCCGTCAGCTTGAACATGGATTCCATGAGGATGGTCGGATCGACGGTGCGGCTCTTCGGCACCAGTACGATACGGATATCCTCCGCCGACTCGTCCCTGATATCTTCCAGCAGCGGCAGCTTGCGGGCGATCAGGAGCTCGGCGATCTTTTCGATCAGGCGCGACTTCTGCACCTGGAACGGAATTTCGGTGACGATGATCTGGTAGCCGCCGCGGCCGAGATCTTCCGTCTCCCATTTCGCACGCACACG
Source organism: Rhizobium viscosum (assembly GCF_014873945.1). NCBI lineage: Bacteria > Pseudomonadati > Pseudomonadota > Alphaproteobacteria > Hyphomicrobiales > Rhizobiaceae > Rhizobium > Rhizobium viscosum. The sequence goes on from NZ_JADBEC010000001.1 coordinate 522,844, forward strand.
AAAACCGCCGCGGCCGGTGCGGTAGCTCTCGATGATGCTTTCTTTGTTATCGATGATGATGCCACCGGTCGGGAAATCCGGGCCGGGGATGAATTCGACGAGCTTTTCGACCGTGGCATCGGGATGCTTGATCAGGTGCAGTGCTGCGTCGCAGATCTCGTGCACATTGTGCGAAGGAATGGACGTCGCCATGCCGACGGCGATACCCGATGAGCCGTTCGCGAGAAGGTTCGGGAAGGCACCGGGAAGAACGATCGGTTCGGAATTGGATTCGTCGTAGGTGTCGCGGAAATCGACGGCATCCTGGTCGATGCCTTCGAGCAGCAGCTCGGAGACCGCGGTCATCTTCGATTCGGTGTATCGCATGGCGGCGGGACTGTCGCCGTCGATATTGCCGAAATTGCCCTGGCCGTTCACCAGCGTATAGCGCTGCGAGAAATCCTGCGCCAGACGCGCCAGCGCGTCATAGATCGACTGGTCGCCATGCGGGTGATAGTTACCCATCACTTCGCCGACGATCTTCGCGCATTTCCTGAAGGCCGCATTCGGCCGCAGGCCCATGTCGTTCATCGCATAGACGATGCGGCGATGGACCGGTTTCAGGCCGTCACGCACATCAGGCAGGGCGCGGTGCATGATGGTCGACAGCGCATACCGAAGATAGCGCTCTTCGAGCGCCGCCTTCAGGTCGACCGGTTGAATATTGTCGCCGTCTCCGCCGGAAGGCGGTAAAATCTCTTGTCCCATGGAACCCTGACTAACTCAGAAACCCCTGTGGGGCAAGGAATCCGGGCGTTCCGGCTGTGGATGACGTCTTCATGCTGACACGAAAGCTGTAAAAGGTGACAGCCGAATTTGGACTCTGTTTGCCGATCCTCTCAATAAAAATTTAGGGGTCTGCAAATATAAAGCCGGTCCGTTCCGCAGTAGCTTCTTTGTAATAGTCAACGGCACTTGCCATCCAGGGGACTTTCTCATGACCTTTTACCGCACAACGCGGCTGATGCTGTCGAGCGCAGCCATTCTATCGTTCGCTGGTTCTGCGTTCGCGCTGGACGGCCAGGATCTCCTGACGAAGATCAATGCCGCCTCCAGCCAGCAGACCGGAACGATTTCGCCCAGCAGCATCGATATCGACGGCACGACCGTCACACTCAAAAGCGTCAGCTACACGCCAAAAGGTGCTAAACCTTTTCCTGTCGGCGATATCACACTCTCTGGCGTTGAAGAACAGGACGACGGCAGCTATTATATTGAAGGGACCACTTTTGAAGATGTCGATAGCACCGCAGATGGTGTGACGGTGACCGCAAAAGACCTGAGTCTCGGCGGCATCACCGTACCCGCCAAACCGGGTGATGACAGCCCAGACACCATGCTCTGGGCCGAAAATCTCCATACCGGCGCCCTCAAGGTGGTTAAGGACGGTGCGGAAGTCTTCTCGATGCTCGAGGGCGATGTGAATAGCACGCTCCGCGAGGACGAATCCGGCTTCGACTTTGACGGCGCATTTAAGGGGATGAAGTTCGACCTCAGCAAAGCCAGCGACCCGCAGACCAAAGAAGCAATCGAGAAGCTGGCGCTTCAGCACATTCAGGGTGACGTCAGCTTGAAGGGATCTTGGGATCTCGAGCCTGGCACGATCGACCTTTCAGACATTTCCTTCGACTTCACCAATGTCGGCAAATTGCAATTCGGTTTAAAAATGTCCGGCTATACGTTGGCTTTCGGAAAATCGATGGCACAAGCGTTCGAGCAGTCGGAAGCCAACCCCAACAAGGAAGAAGCACAGCAGGCGCTCGGCCTCGCCATGCTCGGACTTGCCCAGCAGCTGACATTCGATTCCGCGCAGATCCGCTTCGAGGATGCGTCGATCACCAAGCGCGCACTCGACTATGCCGGTTCGAAGCAGAATGTTTCCGGCCAGCAGATGGCGGATTCGCTGAAGGCCATGACGCCGATCATGCTGGCACAGCTCAATATTCCGGAACTGCAGAATGCGATTTCGGCTGCCGTCAGCACCTTCCTCGACAATCCGAAGAGCCTGACCATCAAGGCCACGCCCGACAAGCCGGTCGCCTTCCCGATGATTGTCGGCGCTGCTATGGGTGCACCGAACACGGTGCCGCAGATGCTCGGCGTGAAGGTTTCGGCCAACGATTGAGTTCGTTTCGATTCAACAAAAAAAGCCCGGCGATATCTTCGCCGGGCTTTTTTGTTGTGTGAAATCTGCCTCAGTCTTTCTTCTGCGGCGGGATCGGACGGATCGCCAGTTCGCGCAGTTGGGCGGGCGTTGCCGGGGTCGGCGCGCCCATCAAGAGGTCCTGAGCCTGCTGGTTCATCGGGAAGAGCGAGATTTCGCGCAGGTTCTTGGCGCCGACGAGCAACATGACGATACGGTCGATACCGAAGGCAGCACCACCATGCGGAGGCGCACCGTACTGGAAGGCACGGTAGAGGCCGCCGAAACGATCCTCGACGTCCTGCTGGCTCAAGCCCACCTTTTCGAAGGCGGCGACCATGGTTTCCGGCGACTGGTTACGGATCGAACCCGAGGCGATTTCGAAGCCGTTGCAGACGGCGTCGTATTGGAACGCCTTGATCGTCAACGGATCCTGGTTCTGCAGCGCATCGAGGCCGCCCTGCGGCATCGAGAACGGATTGTGGGCGAAGTCGACCTTCTTTTCTTCTTCGTTCCATTCGAAGAACGGGAAGTCGACGATCCAGCACAGTTCGAAGCGGTCGCGGTCGACAAGGTTCAGTTCCTCACCCGCCTTGGTGCGGGCTTCACCGGCGAACTTGTAGAACTTGGCGGGATCGCCGGCAACGAAGAAGCAGGCGTCGCCGTCATCGAGGCCGAGCTGCGTGCGGATCGCGTCGGTGCGCTCCTCGCCAATATTCTTGGCAAGCGGACCTGCGCCTTCGAGCTTTTCGCCTTCCTTGCGCCAGAAGATGTAGCCGAGGCCTGGCTGGCCGGTCGACTGCGCCCAGGCGTTCATACGATCGCAGAAGGCACGGGAACCGCCGGTCTTGGCCGGGATCGCCCAGACCTGAACCTTCGGGTTCGAAGCGATCATGTTGGCGAAGACCTTGAAGCCGGAGCCGGCGAAGTGGTCTGTCACGGCCTCCATGACGATCGGGTTGCGCAGATCCGGCTTGTCGGAGCCATATTTGCGGATCGCTTCGTCATAGGGGATGCGCGGCCATTCCTTGGTGACCGGCTTGCCTTCAGCGAATTCCTCGAAAATGCCGCTCATCAGCGGGCCCATCGTGTTCCAGACGTCTTCCTGGGTCACGAAGCTCATTTCGAGGTCGAGCTGGTAGAATTCGCCCGGCAGGCGGTCGGCGCGCGGGTCTTCGTCGCGGAAGCAGGGCGCGATCTGGAAGTAGCGGTCGAAGCCGGCGACCATCAGCAGTTGCTTGTACTGCTGCGGCGCCTGCGGCAGCGCGTAGAAAGTGCCGGGATGAATACGGCTCGGCACGAGGAAGTCGCGCGCGCCTTCCGGCGAAGAGGCCGTCAGGATCGGCGTCGTATATTCGGTAAAGCCGACATTGCCCATTTCGCGGCGCATGGCGGAGATCACCTGCGTGCGCTTGACGATGTTCTTGTGCAGCGTTTCGCGGCGCAGATCGAGGAAGCGATACTTGAGGCGAACGTCTTCCGGATAGTCCGGCTCGCCGAAGACGGGCAGCGGCAGTTCCTTGGCAGCAGAGAGAACTTCGATCTCCTGCGCGTAGAGTTCGATCTCGCCGGTCGGCATGTTCTTGTTGACGGTGTCTTCAGTCCGCGCCTTGACGAGACCGTCGACGCGGATGACCCATTCGCCGCGAACGGTCTCTGCCTGCTTGAAGGCCGGCGAATCCGGGTCGGCAACGATCTGCGTCGTGCCGTAATGGTCGCGAAGGTCGATGAACAGCACGCCGCCATGATCTCGGACACGATGGACCCAGCCGGAAATACGGACAGTCGAGCCGACGTCCGACTTGCGAAGAGCGGCACATGTGTGGCTGCGGTAGCGGTGCATGATCTCAAATCCTGGCATTTGGCTTAAGACGGCGGCATGGCCGAAGACCTGCAGCGCCGACAAGAAAATCGGGCGGACAAGCGCATGGACGCTCTGATTTGTCAAGGCTTGGCGCGGCTGGCGGGCCGTTTGCCCCCGCGTTTCCGAAGGAGCCCGGGCACTTGCGCTGCGGCAGTTTGGCTGAAGGCTGCATATTGATGAAAAGGATAGTCAACTTTAAAAGGAGGCATCATTCAAGACGGAACCTGCCAATGCCCCTCCTCACCCGCCGCAATCTGCTCAAGGCTTCCGCCGTCGCAGGCGCCTATGGCGCGGGCATGGCGATTGCCGGGCGGTTCGGGCTGGCGGAGGCCGCACCTGAGCCGCGGATCCTGACGGCACGCAGGACCGTGGCACAGATCATGGATGCCGCACCGACGCGGGATATCATGACATGGGGCGACGAGGGACTGCCGCCGGTGCTGCGCATGCCGCGCGGCAAAGCCTATGCGGCGCGACTGACGAACAGCCTCGACGAACCGACGACGATCCACTGGCATGGGCTGCGCATCGACAACAAGATGGACGGGGTGCCCTTCATGACGCAGCCCTACGTCTATACCAATGACAGCTTCGACTATCTCTTCACGCCGCCGGATGCCGGCACCTTCTGGTATCACCCCCACTGCAACACACTGACCCAGATGGGCCACGGCATGACGGGCGTGCTTGTAGTGGAAGATCCTGATGATCCGGTCTTCGATGCGGAGGTCGTGCTCAACCTGCGCGACTGGCGGCTTGGCGGCGACGGGCAGTTCATCGCCCCCTTCCGGCCTCGCGATGCGGCCAAGGCCGGCACGTACGGAACGATACGCACCGCGAACTGGCATCAGGAGCCGAAGTATGATGCGCCAGCCGGCGGGCTGATCCGTCTGCGCATCGCCGTCACCGATGTCACCCGCATCTTCCAGCTGAGGATGGAAGGCGCTGATGCGATTGTTATCGCGATCGACGGCAATCCGGTGCCAAAACGCTTCCCACTGGATCTCTTGCAGATCGGACCGGGCCAGAGGCTCGACCTCGCGGTTCGAATGCCTGATAGCGAGGGCGCAGTCGCGACGCTTGAAGATATCAGGGGCACGACGCCGAAGGTGATCGCGAGCTTGCGCGCCACCGGGCAGTCACTGAAGCGCAATATCGGCGATCTCGGCGCGCTCGCGGAAAACCCGGTGCCGAAGGCTGATCTCTCTTCGGCAGAAACAATCCCACTTGTGCTTTCCGCCACAGCGGAGAATGCGGCTGTCGAAAGCATCTGCGGCACGCTCGGCTACAGCTTCTGGGCCATCAACAAGGTGCCGTGGCCAGGCGACACGCCCGATCCGACCGCACCGCTCGCTGAACTGAAACTCGGCAAGAGCTACGTCTTTAATCTGGAAAACGTCACACCCCACACGCATCCGATCCATCTGCACGGCATGAGCTTCACAGTCATCTCGTCCTCGACGCGCGAGGTGATACCGCTCGTGTCAGACACCTATCTCATTCAGCCGGACGAAAAGGTGCAGCTCGCCTTCGTCGCCGACAATCCGGGTGACTGGCTGCTGCATTGCCATATCATCGAGCATCAGAAGACGGGCATGACGAGCTATCTTCGTGTTGTCTGATATTGTGCCGCGATTATCGCCCCGGCGACACAGCAGCCGCAGAAAACATCGCCTGCATCACAGCGAATAAGACTTCATAAAGGTGAAGCCCGCTGACCATATTGACATATCTCTTCGAAAGGGGAAGGAAGGTTTAACTGACCTCTTCCTTGCGAATGAATTGATATGATCGAAACCACCGCCGATCTGGCGGCCGCCTGCAAAGAGCTGGCCAAGTCCGATTTCATTACCATCGATACTGAATTCCTGCGTGAGACGACCTTCTGGCCGGAATTATGCCTGATCCAGATGGCGAGCCCGACGGTAGAGGTGCTGGTCGATCCTCTGGCGAAAGACATCGATCTTTCGCCCTTCTTCGAGCTGATGGCCAATCCAAACGTGCTGAAGGTATTTCACGCGGCACGGCAGGATATTGAAATCATTTTCAATCGCGGCAACCTGATCCCTCACCCGATTTTCGACACCCAGGTCGCCGCCATGGTCTGTGGTTTCGGCGACAGCGTGTCCTACGATCAGCTGATCAGCCGCACCAAGAACGTCCACATCGACAAGTCCTCGCGCTTCACCGACTGGAGCCGCCGGCCGCTGTCGGACAAGCAACTCGAATATGCACTGGCCGACGTCACCCATCTGCGCGACGCCTATCTCTACCTCAAGGCCGAACTGGAGCGCGAAGGCCGCGCCTCCTGGCTGCGCGAAGAAATGGACATTCTGGAATCGCGCGAGACCTACGATATCCACCCTGACGATGCCTGGCAGCGACTGAAGCTGCGCTTGCGCAAGCCGCAGGAACTGGCGATCCTGAAATATGTCGCCGCCTGGCGGGAGCGCGAGGCACGGGCGCGCAACGTACCTCGCTCGCGCGTGCTGAAGGACGACGCGATCTATGAGATCGCCCAGCAGCAGCCGAAGGACGCCGAAGCGCTCGGGCGCCTGCGCACCATTCCGAAGGGCTGGGAGCGCTCGGCCACGGGTGCTGCGGTGCTCGAAGCGGTCAATACAGCGCTTGCGCTGCCACGTTCCGAAATGCCGCATGTGCCGCGCCAGGCACAGCCGCCGGAAGGTGCGGCGGCGGCCGTCGAGCTTCTCAAGGTGCTGCTCAAGCTGATTTCCGAAAAGCACGGCGTGGCGCCGAAGGTAATCGCCAACAGCGACGACCTGGACAGGATAGCGGCTGAGGGCGAAACGGCAGATGTCGCGGCCATGCATGGCTGGCGGCGCGATCTGTTCGGCGAGCCGGCTCTGCAGCTCATCCGCGGCGAAATTGCTCTACGCTTCGTTGGCCGCAAGGTCGAAACCGTCGCACTCCCAGCTTAGATCGCGGCGCGAGCCTTCGGTCCGGCTGTCGCGTTTCAAGTCGTTGTTTGACGCGTGTCGTGAGCGCAAAAATCGCTTCGCACCTTTGCGCGAGCTGCCTTAAATTCGAAATATCTTGACCATAGCACTGCACCGGAAACAATAGCCGAATGAAGTGCTTCGGCGAAAGGGCGGCATGAGAGAGATATCCCCGACGCAGAACTGGATTCTGATTGCGCTCGTGCTGGCGCTCAGCGGCGTGGTCTATGATCTGTACTTCTTTACAGGCCAGACGCCCATCATCGGAGCGATCTTCGCGCTCTTCATCGGCATGCCGATTCTCGCCTTCGAGCGCAAGGTACTGTTGCGCGGCCTCTACCGACGCATTCAGAGATTGCCGACCCTGCTTTTCATCATCTCCGAACTCGTGATCTACGAAATCCTGATGAGCATCGGCTTTGCGGCGGCCGGTTTCCTTCTCGCATTGCTTGGTGCGCTGAAGCCGCCGAAAATGATCGACGTGCTGATCATGCCGTTCGATATCTTCCTCTATGCGCTCGCGGTCTGCGCCACATTGATCTTTCTGCTCAGGGTACGTGAACTATTGGGACGCGAGGTCTTCATCAGCATGCTGATAAGCCGCTACCGCAGGCCGATGAAGGAAGAGCGGGTCTTCCTGTTCATCGATCTCGCAGAGTCCACCGCCTTTGCGGAGAAGCATGGTGACCTGCGTGCACAGCAGCTTCTGAGTTCGCTGTTTGCCGCCTTCGCCGAGCCGGTGCGGCGTCACAAAGGCCTGATCAACGACTATGTCGGCGATGCGGCGATCATCACTTGGCCTCTGGCGCGCGGCGTCAAAGATGCGCGCTGCGTGCGCTGCCTTTTCGATATCCTCGCCGATATCGAAGCCAATGCCGCAAGCTGGAAGAAGAGCTACGGCCATGTGCCGAAACTGAGGGCCGCCCTTCACGGCGGCAGCGTCATTACGGCCGAAGTCGGCGTCGACCATCACAAGATCAGCTTCTTCGGTGATACGGTGAATACCACTTCGCGGCTGGAATCGCTCTGCCGGACATTGAACCGGCCGGTGCTGATCTCCGCCGAGCTTGCCAAGCGCATGACGTTGCCGGAGGAGATTGTCGGCGAGAACCTCGGCAATCACGCTGTGCGCGGCCGTGGCCAGGGGCTGGATGTCGTCGCACTTTCCTCGCGCGCGGTGACCGTCCTCAAACAGCCTGCTACGCTCAGGCGCGGTTGAGACGGAGCTTTATCCGCCCGTCACCAAAGCTTCACTCAATCGTCAATGTGCCGACATGAATGCCCTGCTAAGCGGATGGCGCTTTTGCACTCCGTTCTATGGGGACATCATGAAGAACGTTCTTTTTGCTTCCGTATCACTTTTCATGCTCGTCGCAGGCTCCGCCTCGGCCGACCAGCAGCTCTTCCCGGCAAAGCTCACGAGCCAGGCCATCCTGCCTGCCAACACGCTGACTCCGGCCCCGGCCGATGCGCCGGCCTTTCTCAAGACCTCCGGCAAGTTCACCACCCCGGACCGCAAGCGCACCGAAAAGCTCGGCACCATCGACGGCAAGGACGGCGCCCGCGTCACCGACGTCAAGCTGCCGCTCGACGGCCAGCCGATCCAGGGCTTCTCCGGCATCAAGACCATGCCCGACGGCACCTTCTGGACGCTCTCCGACAACGGTTTCGGCTCGAAGTTCACCTCGTCCGACTCCATGCTGTTCCTGCATCAGCTGAAATTCGACTGGAACGCCAACAAGGTCGACGTCGTCAAGAACCTCTTCCTGTCCGATCCGAACAAGATTGCGCCGTTCCCGATCGTCACGGAAGCCTCTGACACGCGTTACCTGACCGGCGCTGATTTCGACATCGAATCCGTACAGCCGGTTGCCGACGGCTTCTGGCTCGGCGACGAATTCGGCCCCTACCTCTTGAAGATCGACACCGAAGGCCGCCTGACGGACGTCATCCCCACCACGCTCGACGGCAAGCCGGTCCTGTCCCCCGACAACCCGCTGATCCAGCTGCCAGCCAACCCGGCCGCCAAGATGCCGGCCTTCAACCTGAAGCGCTCCGGCGGCTTCGAGGGCCTCGCCATGTCGAAGGACGGCTCAAAGCTCTACGGCCTGCTGGAAGGCGCCATCTATGTTGACGGCCAGGTGGAAACTGTTGACGGCCACACCGCCATCCGCGTCATCGAATTCGATGTCGCTTCCAAGAAGTGGACCGGCCGCAGCTGGCTCTATCCGTTCGAAGACAAGGGTGCTTCGATCGGCGACTTCAACATGCTTGACGAGACCACCGCTCTCGTCATCGAGCGCGACAATGGCGCCGGCACGAAGGACAAGGCTTGCGCCGATCCCAAGCAGCCGAAGCCGGACTGCTTCGAAGCTCCTGCCGAGCTGAAGCGTGTCTACAAGATCGAGTTCAATGATGCCAACGTCGGCAAGGCTGTCCGCAAGATCGGCTATATCGATCTCCTGAACATCCAGGATCCTGACAACAAGAAGAAGGCCGGCGATATCCCCGGCGTTTACAACATGCCCTTCGTGACGATCGAAAACGTCGACCGCGTCGACGCGACCCACATCATCATCGGCAACGACAACAACCTGCCCTTCTCAGCCGGCCGCGCTGTCGACAAGGCCGACAATAACGAGTTCAGCATCCTCGAAGTCGGCGAGTTCCTGAACGCGAAGTAATCCGCAATTAGCGTGAGATTGAGAGGGCGGCGCGAAAGTGCCGCCCTTTTGCTTGGCCATTGGTGTCTGGAGGTGAAGGTCGGGCAGCCCTGCCGGACCTGTCTACTCGAACCGGAACGCCAGCCGCTTGTTGGTCAGCCGCGACAATTGCTGCAGGCGGCCGTCCAGTCGTTCTCCGGCGAAATCGCGGTATTCATGCGGGACCACGAATTCCAGATCGAGATCCGGGGACGAGGACTTGCGGAAGGTGAGGTCGCGTACGATGCCCGGCATCGAGGCCGAGAAGAGATAGACGACGCGCAGCATGCCGCCGAGCAGCTTGGCGCGGTCGATGAAGGCGGGACCGGCGATCGTCGCAAGCGGTGCCGTGGAGCCGTCGTCGTGCAGGCCTTCGAAGCGGTAGTAGTTGGTCAACGCGATGAAGGCACGGCCGGGATGGCTGATGCCGACGAATGAGGAGTGAGCAATCACGTTCAGCGCCTGAGCGCCGCGATAATCAGGATGGGCGCGCCAGCTGATATCGGCCAGCAGGCAGGCGGCCTGGCGATACCGGCTTTCCTCGTCGGTTTCCTGAACGCCGAAATACGGCATCATGCGGCCGGTCCAATCGGCCAGTTCGCGGGCATGTTCCGGCGAGCGGGCACGCAGGATCGCAAGCTCGCCGGCGGCAGCCAGCAGCGGATCGGCGCGGCGTTCGGATTCGGACAGCAGCGAAAAGAGATAACCTTCGCGCACGCCTTGCGCGGAGAAGGAGATCACCGAAGGCTTCATGGCGTTCAGCACTTCCTTCATGGCGATGGCGCCGAAAGGCAGCAGCGAACGGCGATGCTTGGAAACCGCCTGCAGAGCCGGCTCCTTGGAATCCTTGGCGGTGACGACCTGATCCAGGAACTGCGTCATGCCTTCGAGAGACACCTCGTAGCCCTGCATCATGTGCAGCGGATAACGGGTGATCTCCATGTGCAGTTTGGCAATGTTTCGCCAGGTGCCGCCAACGGCGTAGAAGGTGCGCCCTTCCCCCTTGGAGAGAAGCTTGGCGGTCTTGACCTGCTTGCGGGCAAAGGCGCGCGCCTTGGCGAGCGATCCGCCGGCATATTCGGAGAGGCGCAGACCGCCGAGCGGCAGGGTAATACCGCCACTGACATCCTTGCCCCTGATATCGATCAGTTCCAGAGAACCGCCGCCGAGGTCGCCGGCGATGCCGTCGGGATTGTAGAAGCCGCTGATGATGCCGAGCGAGGCAAAGCGTGCCTCTTCCTCACCCGACAATATACGGACGTGCCGCTGCAGGATCGTCTCGGCCTGATGGATGAAATCGGGACCGTTGCTTGCCTCGCGCGCAGCGGCCGTGGCCAGCACATACATGGTGGCCGCGCGCGCCTGATCGGAGAGAGCCTTGAAACGATGAAGTGCCTGAAGCGCGCGTGCGACGCTTTCCTCGTCCATCTTGCCGGTCAGGGCTATGCCCTTGCCGAGGCCGCAGAGAACCTTTTCGTTGAAGAGGATGGTGGGCGAACGCGACAAGCCTTCGTAGACGACCAGACGGATAGAATTCGATCCGATATCGACAACGGAGACCGGGGCGATACCCGGAAGTCGCCCCTGGGCTTCAGATTCAACCATTAGGTCCAGTTTACTTGTTGTTCCGGCCGGCAAGCAGACCGGCGATCAGCTTCGGCGCACTCGATTTCAGAGCTTCACCGCGGCCCGACAGGCTGGGATTGGTCATGAAATATTGCTGCGCATTGAACGGTTCCTCGCCCTTGCGCACTTCCATGCGCCGTGACGTACCGTCGGGCAATATCTCGTAGCTTTGTTGATTGTCAATCACGTTGCCGAGCATAATCTGTGACAAAACCTGCTCGTGGACGGTCGGATTTGTCAGGGGAACGAGCGTTTCGACGCGGCGATCGAGGTTTCTCGGCATCATGTCGGCGGAGCCGATATAGACAAGCGCCTTGTCGGACGGCAGGCCGTAACCATTGCCGAAGCAGAAGATGCGGCTGTGTTCCAGGAAGCGGCCAACGATCGATTTGACACGGATATTGTCGGAAAGGCCCGGGACCTGAGGACGCAGGCAGCAAATGCCGCGCACGACGAGATCGATCTCGACGCCGGCGCGGCTCGCCGTATAGAGCGCGTCGATGATATCCGGGTCGACCAGCGAATTCATCTTCATCCAGATCGCTGCCGGGCGGCCGCTGCGAGCGTGCTCGATCTCTTCGTTTATGTGGCGAAGGATGCGAGAGCGGAGCGTGTAAGGCGAAACGGCGAGCTGCATCCCCTCTTCCGGCTCACCATATCCGGTGATGAAGTTGAAGATGTTCGCCATGTCGTGGGCGATCACAGGGTTGCAGGTGAAGAAGGACAGATCCGTATAGATCTTCGCGGTGATCGGATGGTAGTTGCCGGTGCCGAGATGGCAGTAGGTGCGCAGCTTGCCTTCCTCACGCCGGACGACGAGCGACATCTTGGCATGGGTCTTGAGCTCGATGAAGCCGAAGACGACCTGCACGCCGGCGCGCTCCAGGTCTCGCGCCCAGCGGATATTGGCCTCTTCGTCGAAGCGGGCCTTGAGTTCGACCAGCGCCGTCACCGATTTGCCGGCTTCGGCGGCGTCGACCAGGGCGCGCACGATCGGGCTGTCGTTGGAGGTGCGGTAGAGCGTCTGCTTTATCGCCAGAACATCAGGATCGCGCGCAGCCTGGAGAAGGAACTGTACGACCACGTCGAAGGACTCGTAGGGGTGATGAACCACCATGTCCTTTTCCCTGATGGCGGCAAAGCAATCACCGGCGTGTTCACGGACACGTTCTGGAAATCGCGCATTGTAGGGCGGAAAGCGCAGGTCGTCGCGCGGCGCCTTGGTGATCTCGGAGAGCGTGTTGAGCGCCAGCAGGCCGGGCAGAACGGCAACGCGATTATCCGGGATGCTCAACGCCTGAACCACGAACTGGCGCAGCGAGGCCGGCATTTCGGAATCCGTCTCGATGCGGATGACCTTGCCGCGGCGGCGGCGCTTCAGCGCCGTTTCGAAGAAGCGCACGAGATCCTCGGCCTCTTCCTCGACTTCGATATCACTGTCTCTGATGACGCGGAACGTACCCGAGCCCTGCACCTCGTAGCCCGGATAAAGTCGGTGAATGAAGATGTTGGCGACATCTTCCAGCGTGATGTAGCGGATCGTGTTGCGGTCGTCAGGCAGGCGGATGAAACGGTCGAGTGCCGGCGGCAGCCGCAGCAATGCAGTCATCGGTTCGCGGCCATTGCGGCTCACGAGCTGCAGGCCGATCGAGAAGCCGAGGTTCGGAATGAACGGGAACGGATGGGCGGGATCGATGGACAGCGGCGTCAGCACCGGGAAGATCGACTGCTCGAACTCGTTTGCCAGCCACTGGCGATCGGCATCGCTCAACGCACCTGGGCGTACGATCAGGATGTCTTCCTTGGCGAGGTACTGCTGCAGGACGGCAAGCGAGGCCTGCTGCTCCATCTGCAGATGATCGATCTCGCTCAGGATCGAATCGAGCTGCTCGGCGGGTGTGCGGCCATCCGGGCTTTTGACCACGATGCTCTGGCGCACCTGGCCTTCGAGGCCGGCGACACGTACCATGAAGAATTCGTCGAGGTTGGCGGCCGAGATCGACAGGAAGCGTACGCGTTCCAGCAACGGATGCTCGGTGTTCAGCGTCTCCTCGAGGACACGGCGGTTGAACTGCAGCCAGGAGAATTCGCGGTTGATGAAGCGCTCGGGGCTCGACAGCAGCTGCTCCAGCGGCGGCAGGTCTGCACTGTTGTCCGGGGTGGATTCCTGATGTTCCTGATATGCACTATCCATGGTCCACTCACCCTGCTCTTATCCGCTTCGGCGAATATATCAGTTTCACGACGGAACTGTGACAGTCAATCGCCCGAGCCGGAATTGCCCAATTCATTCAATACTTCAGCGGCAAGCGAACGGGTAATGCCTGTGCCTCTGGAAAGCGCCAGCCGGTCGAGCCTTTCGACAATCGTCTGGGCCGCGTTGAGCGATCGCTCCATGCGATTGACGATATAAAGGACGAGTTTGTCATCTATATAAAGCTGCCGGTCGGCAAAGAGCTTGACGATGACTTGCGACAGCAGTTCCTCGTCGGGTTCGCCGATCTCCACGACCGTCGCGGCCTTCAGGCGGGAACGCAGATCAGGCAGCGTGACCGGCCAGGACATGGGCCAGAGGCGGCTGGTCATTAGCAGGCTGGTGCCGTTTTCCCGCACGCTGTTGATGACATGGAAGAGCGAGGCGTCATCGAAGCCTGTCCGGTCAACGTCCTCGAACAACACGGGGCCGTTGGCGGCCACAACCGCTGCATCGGAACCGGCCACGGGATGAATGATTTCCGCCCCGCTCAGTTCCTTCCAGATGCCGGCGAGATGCGATTTTCCGGAGCCGACGGGACCGGCAAGGATGACGACCGGCGATGGCCAGTTCGGCCAGGCATCGACAATCGAAACGGCAGCGGCCAGCCGCTCCGAGACCAGGAGGTCATCGCGCCCGGTCGCGGCGTCATGCGAAAAGGCCAGGGGAAGCTGTTCTCCGGCCTTACGCTTCGGATCAGCGTTCTTTACGTCATTCATCGGAAACAGATTTCGTCTTACTGGCCCGGCCGCCCGGCGACCCGCCATAGTAGAGATCGCTTTGAAGGTAGCGCGAAAGCGCAAAGCGGACAAGGACGCCGACGGCGGCGGCAGCCGGCACTGCGACCAGCAGGCCGACGAAACCGAAGAGTGCGCCGAAGGCAAAGAGCGCAAACATCAGCCAGACGGGGTGCAGGCCGACACTGGAGCCGACGAGCTTCGGCTGCAGGATATTGCCCTCCAGGAACTGGCCGGAGAAGAAGACCGCCAGAACGGCGATAATCCAGATATAATCCGGCCAGAACTGGACGATCGCCACGCCAATGGCAAGGACGAGGCCGACCAGCGAGCCGACATAGGGAATGAAGCTGATCATGCCGGCGAAAAGCCCGATGAGCAGGCCGAAGTTCAGCCCGACGATCGAGAGCCCCAGGGCGTAATAGATGCCGAGGATGAGGCAGAGCGAACCCTGCCCGCGGATGAAGCCGGCAATCGCCTGATCCACTTCCCTGGCGATCTGGCGCACGTCGCTCACGTAGTCGCGCGGCACCCACTGGTCGACCTTGGCGACCATGCGATCCCAATCGAGCAGGATGTAGAAGGCGACGACCGGGGTGACGACGAGCAGCGAGATGACATCGACGATCGCCTTGCCGGAATTCCAGATCTGCGAAAAGAGGCCCGTCAGGAAGCCCATGCCTTCCGACAGGATCCCGGAGAAATTATCCTTGATGGTCCCCAGCTGGCTTCTGATCCAGCCGGGCAGCATGGAATCCTGGTAGTTGGCGATGAACTGCTGCAGCTGGCTGATATAGCCCGGCACGCGCTGGGCAAAATCGTTGAACTGGTTGATGAGAACGGGGATCAGGATCACCAGCGCCAGCGCGAAGACGATGACGAAGGCCACCAGGATGACGATGGTCGCCATCAAGCGATTCAAGCCCAGTCGCTCCAGTCTGTCGGCCACCGGATCGAGGAAATAGGCGATCGACATGCCGGCAATGAAGGGCAGCAGGATCGAGCTGAAAATATAGAGGAAGGCGATAAAAATGAGCAGAACCGCCACCCAGAAGATGATCTGGCGCTTCAATATCGTTCCGCTGACCTGTTGTGGCATCGCTTCCCCGCTGATCGCTCGCCCTGCCCTTGCCGCTTTAGAACGACCGTGGCCGCTTAAGCACATAGGATGGAGGCGCAAAGATGGTCAACCCTGTTGCACCAAATCCGGAAAGCGCACAGGGATTAGCTGGAAAATGGGGGCTTTTCCCTTGCAACGCTTGCATAAAGCGCACTCTCATGCAATTGCGACCGGCATGTGACGCGGTCCATTGTCCGCAGCTTTAAATCCTCCGGAGATCAGCATGAGCCAGTCTGGAAAAAACGGCCTGACCTATAGCGATGCAGGCGTCGACATCGATGCCGGAAACCTGATGGTGGAGAAGATCAAGCCGGCCGTGCGCTCCACGCGCCGTCCGGGCGCAGATGGCGAGATCGGCGGCTTCGGCGGTCTCTTCGACCTGAAGGCCGCAGGTTTCACCGATCCGGTACTCGTTGCCGCCAATGACGGCGTCGGCACCAAACTGAAGATCGCGATCGACGCGGACTATCACGAGACCGTCGGCATCGATCTCGTCGCCATGTGCGTCAACGACCTCGTCGTGCAGGGCGCGGAGCCGCTCTTCTTCCTCGATTATTTCGCCACCGGCAAGCTCGACCCGGATCAGGGTGCAGCGATCGTCGGCGGTATCGCTGCCGGCTGCCGCGATGCGGGCTGCGCGCTGATCGGTGGTGAGACGGCCGAAATGCCGGGCATGTATTCCTCGGGCGATTATGATCTCGCCGGTTTTGCTGTTGGCGCCGCCGAGCGCGGCAAACTGCTGCCGTCGGGCGACATTGCCGAAGGCGACGTCATTCTCGGCCTCTCCTCCTCAGGCGTTCACTCCAACGGCTTCTCGCTGGTGCGTAAGATCGTTTCGCTTTCCGGCCTCGGCTGGGATGCGCCGGCACCCTTTGCCGAAGGCAAGAAGCTCGGCGAAGCGTTGCTGACACCGACGCGTATCTACGTGAAGCCACTCCTGAAGGCGATCCGCGAGACAGGCGCGCTGAAGGCGCTTGCCCATATCACAGGCGGTGGTTTCCCTGAAAATATTCCGCGTGTTCTGCCGAAGCACCTCGCCGCCGAGATCGATCTCGTGGCCGTCAAGGTGCCGCCGGTCTTCTCTTGGCTTGCCAAGACTGGCGGCGTCGAGGCCAAGGAAATGCTGCGTACCTTCAACTGCGGCATCGGCATGATCGTCGTCGTCGCTGAAGAGAATGTAGCCGCCGTCTCCAAGGTGCTTGAAGCTGAAGGCGAGAACGTCGTCATACTCGGCCGCATGGTCGCCCGCGCCGAAGGCGAAGCCGGCACGATCTACAAGGGCACGCTCGCTCTATGAGTTCGGCGCGTAAACGCACGGTCGTCTTCATTTCCGGCGGCGGCTCCAACATGATGGCGCTGGTGCAAGCGGCGAAATCGGCCGATTACCCGGCCGAGATCGTCGGCGTGATCTCCGACAAGGCGGATGCCGGCGGGCTTGCCAAGGCGGCGGCAGAGGGCATTGCGACCTTCGCGTTCGTGCGCAAGGATTATGCGAGCAAAGACGAGCACGAAGCGGCGATCCTCGCCGCTCTCGATGAGCTTGCGCCCGATATCATCTGCCTTGCCGGCTATATGCGGCTGCTTTCGAGCGCCTTCATCCAGCGCCACGAAGGCCGTATCATCAATATCCACCCCTCCCTGCTGCCACTCTTTCCTGGGCTGCACACGCATCAGCGTGCGATTGACGCAGGTATGCGGATTGCCGGCTGCACGGTGCATTTCGTCACCGAAGGCATGGATGAAGGCCCGGCCATTGGTCAGGCCGCCGTGCCGGTACTGGCGGGCGATACGGCGGAGTCGCTGGCGGGACGCGTGCTGACCATCGAACACCAGCTTTACCCGCAGGCTCTCCGTCTCTTTGCGGAGGGCAAGGTGAAAATGGAAGGCGGGAAAGCGGTTGGGGCGACAGCTTCCGCCACCGCCCCGAAATCCCAGCTTATTTCGTTGATCGGCGACTGAAGCAATTCCAGCAAAAGTGCTCAACGGTTTTCCGTCCGCAATTGCGTGAAAACACGTAGCCAGGGCAGTTCCGTCGCTCGGAGAGAACGGAGGTGCTCTGCCTTCAGGCCGCAAGGGCCTTAAGCGAGTATGGCGCGGATGCGATGCACATCGCTCGGTTCGACCACGAACCATATCGGCGTGCTGGCCGATGGCAATCTCACCGCCATCCATCAAACCGGCAGAACGGCGGCATTCGACGTGGCCATCGCCACGGCAGCGGAAAGACGCTCCCCACCATTTCCGACAGTCTGACCGTTCTCAATCCGCACAGAACCTTCGCTCACCTGCCTCGCCGACAGAATCATGGTCACCGATCCGGCCCCAGTATTTGCATCGGAGTCGGGGGCCGGCCATCTCATTGACTAGTCATAATCTTACTAGTAGTATTATGACCATGACATTGATCAAACGCTCTCCCATCGCCCTCGCCATCCTCGCAATGCTCATGGAAGAGCCGCTGCATCCTTACCGAATGCAGCAGCTCATCAAGGAGCGCGGCAAGGACGAGGTGATCAATGTCACGCAGAGGGCGAGCCTTTATCAGACGATCCAGCGGCTTGAACGCGAGGCTTTGATCACCCCACGAAAAACAATCCGGGATGACAAGCGTCCCGAGCGGACTGTGTACGAGATAACCGAGAAAGGCCGTAGCGTCGCGCTG
Source organism: Rhizobium viscosum (assembly GCF_014873945.1). Lineage (NCBI taxonomy): Bacteria > Pseudomonadati > Pseudomonadota > Alphaproteobacteria > Hyphomicrobiales > Rhizobiaceae > Rhizobium > Rhizobium viscosum. The sequence continues at coordinate 540,948 of NZ_JADBEC010000001.1, forward strand.
GACTGGATGCGGGCGATATTGTCGACCCCAACGCGGGAATATCCGGAATTCCCCGCAGCCATATCATTTCTTCCGCTGCTTTCACCCGATGATGTGGCGAGCCATCTCGAGCTCAGAGCAAAAGCCATGGAGGCGGAGCTTTGCCGGATCGACGAAGCTCTGCACGAAGCGCAGGCTGTTCCAAGGCTCTTCCTGCTTGAGATGGAATATCTCCGAGCGCTTCACGCAACCGAATTGTCCTGGGTCAACAGCGTTGTCGCGGATCTGCGCGCCCAGCGCATCACCTGGACGGAAGAGTGGCTGAGGCAGATCGCCGCGAAATTCACCATCGACCCTAAACTCGACCAGGATTAATCCCATGAAGGTTTTGATTATCGGCGCCGGGACTGGCGGTCTGGCACTCGCTCATCTTCTTAAAGGGGCCGGCATCAGCGTTGCGGTCTATGAGCGCGACCGCGCGCCGAACGCCGACACCGGCGGGTATCGCGTCGGCATCAGCCCGGCTGGAAGCCGCGCGCTGAAAGCCTGTGTTCCCGGCGAACTCTACGACCTCTATGTCGCGACCTGTGCCAGGTCGCCGCGCTATTTCAACATGCTTACCGAACAGTTCGGCGAAGTGCTGAGCTTCGATATTGCTGACGCAAGCCCGAACGCTCTCGATGGTGAACGGAACGTCATTCGAAAGACGCTGAGGCGGGTTCTGCTCAGGGGACTTGAAGCAGAGGTATTCTTCGGGAAGACGTTTCAAGCCTACACAAATAATGCCGACGGATCGATTACCGCTCGTTTTCAGGATGGAAGCCTCGCGACAGGTGATGTCCTTGTGGGGGCGGACGGCACAAGTTCGACTTTGCGCAAGCAACGTCTGCCGGAAGCGCACCTCGAAGACACGGGGATCGTCTCGCTCGGGGGTAAGATTCCGATGACGGCGGAAACGAAGGCTCTGCTGTCGGACAAAATGTTCAAGGGCATGTCACTGATTATGGCGCCGATGGGCTTTGGCGCCATCATTCACTCGCTCGAGTTCGCCGACAGCAGAAACGACCCTGATTTTTCTGCCCGTTGGCCGGATTTCGTCGAAGCGCTCGACGAGGATAGTATCGGCTGGGGCTTATGGGGCGCTCGGCAGAACTTCCCGCAGGATCCGGCCGGCCTGAGTGGCGAACAATTGCGAGAGCTTGGCTTGGAGATCGCTCGGGACTGGCATCCGCACCTGCAAGCGATCATCCGGATGACGGAACCCACGACGATCCATGATGTCAAGATGAGGACCTCGGTACCGCTGACGCCTTGGACGAGTTCGAATGTCACTCTGCTCGGCGACGCCGTCCACACGATGACACCGGGACGAGGCGCAGGCGCCAATACGGCGCTTCGCGATGCCGCTCTGCTCGGACGCATGTTGGTCGAAGCGAACCAGGGCCGAAAGCCCCTCCTCGAAGCCATACAAGCCTACGAAATCGAGATGCTTCGCTACAGTAAAGAAGCAGTCCAGGAATCGAGAAAGCAGATGGATGCTGGCGATCTGGCCCATCGGCCGATTGTCGGCAGGTTTCAGCTCGGTCTCACGCGCGGCGTCATGCGCACCATCAACGCAATACCTGCACTCAAGCGGCGCGCCTTTCGGCAGATGATGCGCGTTCGCGGGGAAAATTGAGATCGCCGCGGGATGTCGACCCCGCAAGCGGCAACTTGAGGGATCGAACGTCAACCGCCTTACCGCTATCGAAGTTTGCCCTTGTTCAACAAGGCCCATTGAAGCAGCGTGATCGTCTTGAGATCGATGATCTCTCCGTTTTCCACCATTGCGAGGGCTTGCTGCAATGACACTTCCAGCACCTCGATATCCTCGTGCTCTTCCTCAAGGCCGCCGCCGTCGGAGGTGCGATCGGCTGTATCGATCGTCGCCGCGAAGAAATGCACGACTTCGGTAATGGAGCCCGGAGCCGGATAAGACTTGAAAAGGAAGCTGACGTCGCGGACGGTATAGCCGGTCTCTTCCATCGCCTCGCGGCGGATTGCGACCTCGGGCTCATCACCGTCGAGCAGGCCGGCCGGGACTTCGATCATCCAGGCGGGGTCGCCGTTTACATATGCCGGCAGGCGGAACTGCTTCACCAGCACGACCACATCGCGCCGGGGATCGTAAAGCAGAATGCAGGCGGCGGGCGTGCGGTGATAGACCTCGCGCGGCAGGCGATGGGTCACGCCATTCCGATCGGTATAATCGATCCGGTAACCGGTCAGCTCCGTCCAGCCGTCGGACAGGATTTCCTTGCCGACGATTTCTACTTTCGCTTTCGATTGCGTCATATGGTGTCCTTGGCGGCTTCCTTGCGAAGCCAGACCTTGTTGTCATGGACGGCTGCACCGCCATAGGGCGCCACGGGATCGGCGCCGGTGAGTACGTTGATGCCTTCACCATCGACATGCGCCTTGTTGGGCCAGAGACCCTCGGCAATCAGCACGCCGGGTTTGACGTCGGTCGTCACGCGGGCGTGGATGCGCAAATCACCGCGCACGTTTCCAATGCGGACGAGATCGCCATTGTCGACGCCATTGGCCTCGGCATCAACAGGATTGATCATCACTTCCGGGCGGCCTTCCTTCTGGCGCGACGTCTTGGTTTCCGAGAAACTCGAATTCAGAAAGTTGCGCGCCGGCGAGGTCGCCAGGCGGAAGGGATGTTCGGGGTCGGCAAGTTCGATGACGTCGACCTGATCCGGGAACGGCGGCAGTTCGGCATAGGGACCGAGTGCACCGACGGATGCGGGCGGCTTGTTCGGTGAGGCGCCGTTCACCCAGTCCGGCCGAAAGTGGAACTTGCCGTCGGCATGGGCGAAACCATCGAGATAATGCGCTTCATCGAAGGCTGGCTGGCGGTCGAACCATTTGTGCTCGAGGAAATGGTCGTAGTCCGGCAGGTTGCTAGCGGCCAGAACGCGATCGACCATTTCGCGGGCCGTGAAGCCGAAGCCGGGGCGATCGGCGACGCCAAGGCGTTTTGCCAATTCCTCGATGACGAAGAGGTTGGTGCGCACGGTCGGTGGCGGCTCAACGAGTTTGGGCCCAAGCAGAATGTGGTTCTGGCCGCCGGCGCGATAGATATCGTCATGCTCGACGAACATGGTGGCGGGAATGACGATATCGGCCATTTCGGCCGTCTCGGTCATGAACTGCTCATGCACGGCTACGAAGAGGTCGCCTCGCGCAAAGCCTTGTTTCACCAGCCGCTGTTCCGGGGCGATATTCACCGGATTGGTGTTCTGGATCAGCATGGCCGCAACAGGGCCGCGATCGCGCAGCGCCACGGCATCGCCGGTCAGTGCCCGGCCGATCTGTGACTGGTCGATCATGCGGATGTCGGCATTCTTCATCGACTTGCCGGTCAGCTCCGCATTGTTCATGCGAAAAATGTCGCTGTTGGAATGGAAGGCGCCACCACCCTCATATTGCCAGGAGCCAAGCACGGTGGCGATCGAGGCTGCCGCGTGCATGGCGACCGCGCCGTTGCGCTGGCGCGTGAAGCCATAGCCGAGGCGGAAGAAGGTCTTCTTGGTGGTGCCGACGAGCTTGGCGAAGGCTTCGATCTCTTCGACTGAAAGACCGGTTATTGCGGCCGCCCATCCCGGCGTCTTTGTCTTCAGATGCGCTTCGAGACCCGAGGGATCGTCGGCATATTCAGCCATATAGTCGCGGTCGGCATAACCGTCTCGGAAGGCGATGTGCATGACGGCGCAGGCAAGGGCCGCATCGGTACCGGGCTTGACGATGAGCGCCATGTCAGCCTGCTTCATCGTCGGATTGTCGTAGATGTCGATGACGACGATCTTGGCGCCGCGCTCCTTGCGCGACTTGATCGCGTGGGTCATCACATTGACCTGGGTGGCAACAGCATTGGTGCCCCAGATGACGACGCAATCGGTGCGCGCCATCTCGCGCGGATCGGGGCCGCGCAGCATGCCGGTCGCCATCGTAAAGCCGGTCCAGGCGGGATTGGTGCAGATCGAGGAGAAGAAGCCGGAATAACGCTTGGCATGGCGCAGGCGCTCGATCGAGTCGCGCTGTACCCAGCCCATGGTGCCGGCGTAGAAATAGGGCCAGATCGCCTCACTGCCATCCTTGGCCTCGGCCTTCACGAAGGCTTCGGCAATTTCGTCCAGCGCGTCATCCCAGGAAATCTGCTGCCACTGCCCTTCCCCCTTGGCGCCGGTGCGGCGCAGCGGGTGCATGAGACGGTCCGGATGATAGAGGCGCTCGGCATAACGGGCGACCTTGGCGCAGATGACGCCCGACGTGTAGGAATGGTCGTTCGCGCCCCGGACACGACCGATACGGCCGTCTTCCGTAATATCCACCTCCAACGCGCAGGTGGAGGGACAGTCATGCGGACAGGCCGTATGGCCGATCCGGGATTTGGCATGGATGGGGGTCGCAATGTTCATGCGATTTCTATATGCCAAGGCTCGACCGCCCAAAAGGCACAAAAACTCCCAATGATCCGAATTCATAGCAGGCATCAGCGAAAATGAACTATCGCCACATCTATCATGCCGGCAATTTCGCCGATGTCCTGAAGCATGCGGTGCTGGCTCGGCTGGTCCGTTACATGCAGAAGAAGGATGCGGGTTTCCGCGTACTCGACACGCATGCCGGCATCGGCCTCTATGATCTTTCCTCCGAGGAAGCGCAGAAGACCGGGGAATGGCATGATGGTATCGGCAAGCTCCTGGAAACCGATCTCGGGCCGCAGGTCTCGGAGCTTCTGGAGCCCTATCTCACCGCCATCCGCGAGCTGAACCCGCAGGGCGGCCTGCGCTTCTATCCCGGCTCGCCCAAACTGGCCCGCATGCTCTTCCGCCCACAGGACCGGCTTTCGGCGATGGAACTGCATCCGGAGGATTTTATCCGGCTGCACCGCGTCTTCGAAGGCGATCACCATGCGCGCATCACCGAGCTCGACGGCTGGCTGGCGCTCGGCGCGCATCTGCCGCCCAAGGAAAAGCGCGGCATCGTGCTCGTCGATCCGCCCTTCGAGGAAGACGGCGAATATGAGCGCCTGGTGGATGGTCTTGCCAAGGCCTACCGGCGTTTTCCTGGTGGCACTTACTGCCTCTGGTATCCGTTGAAGAAGGGCGCACCGATCAAGGAATTTCACGACGCGCTGCAGGCGACGGAAATCCCGAAGATGCTCTGCGCCGAGCTTGCCGTGCGCAGCGACCGCGAGACGACGGGACTGACGGGCTCCGGCCTCGTCATCGTCAATCCGCCCTTCACGCTGAAGGACGAGCTGCACCAATTGCTGCCGGCGCTGAAAGACCATCTGGCGCAGGACCGTTTCGCCTCGCAAAAGGCTTTCTGGCTGCGCGGTGAGACCAAGCCCGCCAAGGCCGATTGACCGACTCTCGGTGCTCGGGGATAGTCCGGCGCCATCAGCATATCCAAAAGGTGCCCCATGAAGCTTCTCTGCTCCCCGACCTCCCCTTTCTCCAGCAAGGTGCGCATGGCTTCGCGCCATCTCGGCCTGGAGACAACGGAAATCCGGGTCGATACGAATGCGGGACCGGCGATCCTCGTGGACAACAACCCGCTCGGCAAGATCCCGACGCTGCTGACGGACGATGGTGTTTCCATATTCGACAGCATCGCCATCATGCATTATTTCGACCGGCTCAAGAAGGGCGCGCTCTATCCTTCCAAGAAGGGCAAGCGTACCGACGCCGAAGTGCTGGAAGCGCTGTGCGACGGCGTTTGCGACTGCCTGCTGGCGATCGTCTACGAACGCCGTTTCCGCGACGAAGAAAAGGTGCATCAGCCCTGGATCGACCGGCAGTGGAAGAAGGTCGAGACCGCGCTGAACTATCTGGCCGCCAATACACCGAAGCTCGGCAAGAAGCTGCATGGCGGGCATTTCGCGCTCGCCGCCACGATCGGCTATCTCGACCTGCGCTTCAAGGGCCAGTGGGAAGAAGACCATGCCGAGTTGATCGGCTGGCTGCGGGAATTCGAGAAGAAGTTTGACGGCTACGAGCAGTTGAAGCCGCAAATCTGAGCGATTTGAAACTGGTGAAGACAACAAAAAAGCCGGGCACGAAGCCCGGCTTTTCTCATGTTCGCTGCAATTCGGATCAGAACTTGACGCCGATACCGACCTTGACGCTGTTTTCGTCGAAGCCGCGCGAAACGCTACCGGAATCGAGGTTGTAGTCCTTGTCCTGATAGTCGGTGTAGCGGTATTCGAGACGCGTCGTGATGTTGTTGGTCACGAAGGCTTCGACACCGGCGCCGACCGTATAGCCGTAAGCGGTCTTGCTGTCGGAAGACGTGCCGTCGGAAACCTTGGTGTTGGCGAGCGCCAGACCTGCCGTACCATAAAGCAGGAAGGGGTTCAGGTCATAACCGACGCGGCCGCGGACGGAGCCATTCCAGCCGGTCTTGTTCTTGATGCCGTCCTGAGTGACGTCCGCATCGCCGTAACCGAGATCGGCTTCAGCACCGTAAACGATCTGGCCCTGCTGGAAATTGTAGCCGGTGAAGAGCTGACCGCCCCAATCATAGGTGTCGCGGTTGGAACCGAAGCTGCCCGCATTGTAGGTCGCGGCGCCACCGAGGTAGAAGCCCTGCCAGTTGTTGACCGGAGCCGGGGTTTCCTCAGCGACCGGTGCCTGCGGGACCTGGTCCACGGCATCAGCTGCCTGTGCGACCGAGAAACCGCCAACGGCAAGAGCGGAAGCCATGAGGCCAGCAAAGAGTATACGCATACTTGTCTCCTTTCAGTCCCGCGCGCCCGTCAACTCAAATTCGGCGAAGCATCCACGGGGGATTACTAAATGTCCCTTCCGGTTCGAGAGTGAAATTGGAATGCAAATGCGGATTTGAAAGAGCCAAATTGTGATATCATTGTGGCTCCGCGGCGGCAGAAATTCGATGTTGCTTGGTTGCAACATACCGTTTATTAAGGATAATAATCAGTTAAACTTACAATACTTATTTTAATAAATCGCGATTGCAAATAATACATAGAATATCTGGACCGCACAGGCAATGCTTTCGGCCTATTTATATAATCAGAGCCTGCCCTTATATAGTCAGCAAACGGACTCGCAGGACCAGAAGGCAGCATCTTGACCCAGAAAAGACTTCGTGCGGCGCTTGTGACGGGTGCCGCCAAAAGAATAGGCCGGGCGATTGCCGAAGACCTTGTTGCTGATGGATTTTCGGTCGCAATCCATGCCAACGGCTCGCTCGCCGAGGCTGAGGATTTTGTGGCGGAATTGCGGCAAAGGGGCCATAAGGCGGTTGCGATCAAGGCCGATCTCGCCAAAATCGATGAGACCGAAGGGCTTGTCGGGAAGGCTTGCGAGACGCTCGGCCCGATCGATCTTCTCGTCAACAATGCGTCGATTTTTCTCGAGGATTCGCTCCGCAAATTCGATGCGCAGGTGTGGGACGAGCATTTCGCCGTCCATGTCCGCGCGCCTTCGATACTCGCCGCCAAATTCGCCGAACAGTTGCCGGAAACGGCCGAGGGGCTCGTCGTCAACATTATCGACCAGCGTGTCTGGGCACTGCGGCCGAGCTTCTATTCCTATACCCTGTCTAAATCGGCGCTGTGGACGGCGACGCAGACGATGGCGCAGGCGCTCGCGCCACGCATCCGCGTCAACGCAATCGGTCCCGGCCCGTCGATTCCGAGCGAGCGGCAATTGCAGGAAGACTTCCAAGCGCAGGTTTCAGCCCTTATCTTGAAGCGAGGACCTGAGCTCAAGGAATTTGGCAGAACGATTCGTTTTCTGTTCGAGACCCCTTCGATCACGGGTCAGATGATTGCACTCGACGGCGGCCAGCATCTCGCGTGGCAGACGCCTGATGTGCTGGAGATCAAGGAATGAATGCCAAGAAGCTGCCCGATGGCGGTGTTCTTTATGATGAGACCGACGAAAACGACGACGATATCATCGAGGTGGAAGGTGATGCTTCCGCTTCGCCGATTTCTGCAGCGGTCGACTGGAATGCCGGCAGCGTCAACGAAACCGGCCTTGTCGGCGCCGATCTGATCGCCGAATTCGTCAAGCGCTTGCCGAACAGCCCCGGTGTCTACCGCATGTTCAACGAGGCAGGTGACGTGCTCTATGTCGGCAAGGCCCGCAGCCTGAAGAAGCGCGTCGGCAACTACGCGATGGGTCGCGTGCATTCCAACCGCATCGCCCAGATGGTGCGTCAGACCGCCAACATGGAATTCGTCACGACGCGGACGGAGACCGAGGCGCTGCTCTTGGAAGCGAATCTGATCAAGCGCTTGCGGCCGCGCTTTAACGTGCTGCTGCGCGACGACAAGTCGTTTCCCTATATCCTGATAACAGGCGATCACCGCGCCCCCGCCATCTTCAAGCATCGCGGTGCGCGCGCCCGCAAGGGCGACTATTTCGGTCCCTTCGCCTCAGCCGGTGCCGTTGGCCGCACGATCAATTCGCTGCAACGCGCCTTCCTGATCCGCACCTGTACCGACAGCGTCTTCGAGACACGCACCCGGCCCTGCCTGCTCTACCAGATCAAGCGCTGTTCCGGGCCCTGCACGCATGAGGTCAGCGACGAGGGCTATGCGGAGCTCGTGCAGGAGGCCAAGGACTTTCTTTCCGGCAAGAGCCAGAAGGTGAAGGAGCACATGGCGGAGGCGATGAACGCTGCCGCCGAGGACCTGGATTTCGAGCGCGCCGCGATCTATCGCGACCGTCTTGCCGCGCTCTCGCATGTGCAGAGCCACCAGGGCATCAACCCGGCGGGCGTCGAGGAGGCCGATGTCTTTGCCATCCATCACGAAGGCGGGATTTCCTGCATCCAGGTGTTCTTCTTCCGCACGGGACAGAACTGGGGCAACCGCGCCTATTTCCCGAAGGCCGATCCGCAACTGTCAGGCGCCGAGGTGCTGAACGCCTTCCTCGCGCAATTCTACGACGACAAGCCGGTGCCGCGGCAGATCATGCTGTCGGAAACGGTCGAGGAACTGGAACTGCTGGCTGCCGCCTTGGGCGAAAAGGCCGGGCACAAGGTTTCGATCCTCATTCCGCAGCGCGGTGAAAAGCGCGACCTCGTCGAGCATGTCATCGCCAATGCCCGCGAGGCGCATGGCCGCAAGCTTGCTGAAACGGCTTCGCAATCACGGCTGCTGGAAGGCTTCAAGGACACGTTCGGCCTGCCCTATGTCCCGCAGCGCGTCGAGATCTACGACAACTCGCATATCATGGGCACGAATGCGGTCGGCGGCATGGTGGTCGCCGGGCCGGAAGGCTTCGTGAAAAACCAGTATCGCAAGTTCAACATCAAATCGACCGAGATCACGCCGGGCGACGACTTCGGCATGATGCGCGAAGTGATGACCCGGCGTTTCTCGCGTCTGCTGAAAGAAGAAGGCATTCCGGATCGCAGCGCGCAGATTTCGGCTGCCGATGTCGCCGACATGCCCTTCCCCGCTTGGCCGGACGTGATCCTGATCGACGGAGGTCAGGGACAGATGACGGCTGTGCGCGCCATTCTGGACGAACTCGGCATTACCGACAGCGTGATCGCCATCGGCGTGGCAAAGGGTGTGGACCGCGAGGCCGGCCGCGAGCGTTTCTTCGCACCCGGCAAGGGAAGCTTCACACTGCCGCCACGCGATCCGGTTCTCTATTTCATCCAGCGCATGCGCGACGAGGCGCACCGTTTCGCGATCGGCTCGCATCGGGCACGGCGCAAGAAGGAAATGGTCAAGAACCCGCTCGACGAGATCGGCGGCATCGGGCCTTCACGCAAAAGAGCATTGCTGCAGCATTTCGGAACGGCGAAGGCGGTGTCGCGCGCTGCCCTTTCCGATCTCATGGCGGTGGAAGGAATTTCGGAGACCGTCGCAAAGCAGGTCTACAATCATTTTCACGACGACGCCGCGAAATAAGCGGCGCCGGTCGCAAATTCCACGCAAAGGCAGCGAAAAAACAGAAAGAATGTTGACGGTCGAGGGCCAAAGCCGTCATCTACCGCCGCATTATCAAAGAGAACCGCTCATGGCATCGCGTGCGTATAACATCCCCAATCTCCTCACCTACGGCCGCATCCTGGCGGTGCCGCTGATCGTCGTCTGCTTCTTCATCGAGGGACGGCTCAGCAGCAGCGACACGGCGCGCTGGGTGGCACTCTGGATTTTCATCATCGCCTCGATCACCGATTTCCTCGACGGCTACCTCGCGCGAATCTGGAACCAGACCTCGAATATCGGCCGCATGCTGGACCCGATTGCCGACAAACTGCTGGTTTCCGCCATCCTGCTTCTGGTCGCAGCCGATGGCACGATCGCCGGCTGGTCGCTCTGGGCGGCAATCATCATTCTCTGCCGCGAAATCCTGGTTTCGGGGCTGCGCGAATATCTGGCCGCGCTGAAGGTCAGCGTCCCGGTAACGCGCATTGCCAAATGGAAGACGACGCTGCAACTCGTCGCCATCGCCTTCCTGCTTGCCGGGCCCGCGGGCGACACCATCTTCCCCTATACGACCTGGACGGGGATCGCGCTCCTCTGGATCGCCGCACTTCTGACGATCTATACCGGCTACGATTATTTCCGCGCCGGGTTGAAACATGTGGTGGATGACGAAGAATGACACGGCTTGTCTATTTCGCCTGGGTGCGCGAACGCATCGGCAAAGGTGAGGAGGAGATTGATCTCCCCGCTTCCGTCGTCAGCGTTGCCGATCTTCTGAATCATTTGAAGGGCCTGGGCGAAGAATATGAGATGGCCCTTCAATATCACGATGTGATCCGGGTGGCGATTGACCAGGAGCATGTGGAGCATGACGAGCCGATCGGCGGAGCGCGGGAGATCGGTATTTTCCCGCCGATGACAGGTGGCTGAGACAGTGATAGTGGTGCCGTGCGGCTACCCCCCTCTGTCCTGCCGGACATCTCCCCCACAAGGAGGGAGATTGGCTGGGAGCACGAACTTCCCCAAGCAATCAGCGTCGCAGCCCGGCAAAACTGTAGATGGGCACGATGGTCAAGCCGCTCGTAATCTCCCTCCTTGTGGGGGAGATGTCCGGCAGGGCAGAGGGGGGTTGGCGCGGCACGCGCTCTCCATAGCCTCCGCTACCGCATCAAAGCAGTTGGGGATGTTGTCATGACCATCATCCCGACCATCCGCGTCCAGCGCGAGGATTTCGATCTGCAGGCGGAAGTCGACCGGCTCTCCAAGGGTAAGCCCGACATCGGCGCGGTCGTGACCTTCTCCGGCCTCTGCCGCGATGAGGGCGGCACACTTTCTGCGCTCGAACTCGAACATTATCCGGGCATGGCCGAGGCGGAGATGACCCGTATCGGCGAACTCGCCATAGAACGGTTCGGGCTCAAGGGTCTCACCGCCATCCATCGCTACGGCAAAATCGTAGCCGGCGAGAATATAGTGCTGGTCGTCGCTGCCGCGCCGCATCGGCAGGCGGCCTTCGATGGTGCGAACTTCGTCATGGATTTCCTCAAAACATCCGCCCCCTTCTGGAAGAAGGAGCATCACAAGGGTGGGCATGCCGGCGACTGGATCGCGGCAAAGGACGCAGACGACACAGCGCGTGACCGCTGGAAATAATCAGAGCACGACGCGCTCGCGCTTGCTTAAAACCAGCAGGAAAACCAGCAGCGAGAAGATGGCGAGGTCACGCCAGATGAAGGAACCGTAGGCGCCCCAGAGCGTCTCGACGAGCGCCAGGCCGGCGGCACCACCCGCCGAGCGCAGCGGATCGGAATAGCCGCCGACGGCTGCGATCAGCAGCACCTTGAGGCCGAACATCAGCCCGGCGCCGAAATCCATCGATCCGTAATAGAAGGTCGCAAGGATGCCGCAGCAGGTAGCGACGAGCGCCGCCGCCCCATAGGACACCAGGAAGACACGACTGGCGCTGGTGCCACAGAGTTCGGCGGCAAGCGGATCGTCGATGACGGCGCGCCATAGGCGGCCCCATACCGTGCGCTTCAGGATCAGCGCACCGATCGCGATGATTGCACACATCAGGACCGTATCCAGAAGCTGGATATAGGTGAGTGTCACCTTGAAGGTGCCATCGCTCCAGAAGGTCACGTTGTCGTTCAAGAGCGGCGGCAGCCAGATGGCGCGGGTATTGGAGGCAAGGCGCGCCGTCTCCATCAGCACGATCATCATGCCGAGCGCGGCGACGATGACCGTGTTCGGCGATTTGCTGGCAAGCGGTTGCATGACGAAGCGGCCAATCCAGATCCCTGCCCCCACCGAATAGATCAGTGAGGCGCAGACGCCGACCGCGATCGCCGCCGGCAGTACCAGCCAGAGGCGGTTATAGGCCATGTCCGTGAACAGCAGCAGAATCTGGCCGGCAAAGGCGATGATCGCCCCATAGGTGATGTCGGCGCGTTTGGTGACACCGAAAGCGATCGAATAGCCGAAGGCAAGCGTGGCGTAGAGCGCTGCGAGCGGCACCGCATTCGCCAGTTGCTGCAGAAGATAGGCCATTTCAACACTCCAGATCGACTTAAAATAATAACTGGCAAAACGCATTTTACCAGTTATATTTTTCCCATGAGCTTCTCCTGGACCCCTCACCGTTTTTCTGGTGGCGCATTGGCGCTCGATGTCGCCAACAGCGTCATCCTGCGTCACGATACTGCGCGCCGTATCGACCGCTTCGAGGCCGAAGGGCAAATGGAGCGTTTCCCTGAGGCGGCACAGGAATTTTGCGCCGAACGGGCACTTTTCGGCGACATAATGCCGGTCGGAGCGCAGAATAGGGCGAACTTCATCGAACTGCGCGAAGCGACGGACCGCTATTTCCGCCGGCGCGTGCTCGAGGGCAGTGACGACCAGCTTCTTGCCGAGTTGTTGGAGGCACTGGCGCACACACTGCGGGGGGCTGCGGAAAAGGGTCTCGATGCGGCAACGGCGCATTCGGTCTTGCGGCTGATCGCCATGCCAGATTCGGAGCGAATGAAGATCTGCGGCAATTGCGGCTGGCTGTTCATCGACCGCAGCAAAAACAAGAGCCGGGCCTGGTGCGATATGGCCGTCTGCGGCAACCGCGCCAAGGCCATCAGGCATTATCGGAGGAAAAAGAAGGAGGAGACGCCATGAAGCGGCGTTTAGTCATCACGACAATTGTAGCAGCGGGGATCATGCTTGCCGCCTGCCAGCGCCAGGCCGAAACCATGCTGGAAGTGACGGGTCATCTGTTCGTGTTCAACTATCGAAACGCCAGCGCCACCTATCTGCTGACAATGAAGAAGACGGCGCCCATTCCCGACGGCTCGACCATCGTTGCCGAGTTCGAGAACCCTCAAGGCGGCACGCCGCTTGTGTTGAACCAGAAGGTCTTCCCGATGGACGACAAGATTTCCGTCCAGAGCGAGAACCTGCATTGCGTGCGCAAGGACCGGCCCTATTCGGTGACCGTCAGGCTGGTCGACAAGGATAGCAAGCTCTTGCAGGAGCTGAAAACGCAGTTCAAGTCCGACCTCGATCAGACCGTGCTGCCGAGCAAGCCGCTGGTATTAGGTGCCGGCTATGAGAAGAACCCGGAGGTTTTCAAGCCTGATGGGACGACGGATTTTTCGAACACCGACAAGTGCCCGGCCTGAAAACAAGAAAGCCGGAACGAGCCCGGCTTTTGTGAGTCAATTCAATGCACTCCCACGGAATGCTCGCAGGCTGAATCAGCCGACGATCTCGGTATCGGAGAACCAGTACTTGATTTCCTGGGCAGCCGTTTCCGGAGCGTCGGAACCGTGAACCGAGTTTTCGCCGATCGACAGAGCATGAACCTTGCGAATCGTGCCTTCGTCAGCGTTTGCCGGGTTGGTTGCGCCCATGATTTCGCGGTTCTTCAGGATGGCGCCTTCGCCTTCCAGAACCTGAACGATGGTCGGGCCGGAGGTCATGCCTTCGACGAGTTCGCCGAAGAACGGACGTTCCTTGTGAACGGCGTAGAAGCCTTCGGCTTCGCGCTTGCTCATCCAGACGCGCTTGGAGGCGACGACGCGCAGGCCGGCATCTTCGAGCATCTTGGTGATAGCGCCCGTCAGGTTGCGCTTCGTTGCGTCCGGCTTGATCATCGAGAAGGTGCGTTCAATCGCCATAATTCGGATCCTCATACTCAGGGAAAAGTGGGCGGTCTTTACCCGCCTCACCGCCCGAAAACAAGGGGGCTCCGGCAATTTCACGCCGCTGTCACAGTCCGGCCCCGGCTTTCATGAAGATCGAGGCAGCGTTCGAACCAGGCCATGACCGGATCGTCAGGGGCCAGCATGGCAAGGCCGGCGGCGATGCGCAGCCATTGCAGCGCACCAAAGACGATGTAGTCGGCAAAGAGCGGGCTCTCGCCGCCGATGAACGGCTGGAAGCGCAGCATGTGGCGCATCGGCTCCAGCTTGGCGGCAAAGGCTTCCCTCTCCGCCTCGCGTCCGGCGGCGAAATCCTCCAGCGGCTTGCCGAGACGGCTTTCGCGGCTGGCGCGGAAATAGGCCTTGTCGCCCTCATCGAGAATGGAATGAATATCGAGGAGCGCGATCCGCATGATCGCCGGATGGATCATCATCTGCGAATAACCCTCGACCAAACGCGACAGGGCCTTGCCGCCCTCGCCACCAAATAGCGACGGACGGTCCGGATAGGTATCTTCCAGGTAAAGGGCGATATCGAAACTGTCTGATATCAGCCGGCCATTGTCATCTAGGACCGGCACGGTCTTGGAGAAGCCACCGCCGATATCGACAATGCGGCTGTAGGTCGTCGGAACCTCTTCGAAGTCGAGCCCCTTATGGGCGAGCGCCATCACCGCTTTCCAGCAATGCGGCGAGAAGAAGTGACGCTCATCGGCGCCGCATAGGGAGTAGAGAGCTCTCGTCATGGTCGTCCTTTCGCAATCGCAACGGTTCATTCCACGCCAGAAAGCCGGCGCGATCAAATCAGGAATTTTCATGGCGTCATCACGGCTGCTGCTGAAACGGATACGGCCATTCCCGATCGGGACGCGGCAAGGGTGCATTAACCGGTTTTGCGGCTTCCCGCCCCGCAAACCTTGCAAATTCAATGTCTCTTAAAAGCTTGCCTGCATAGCGGAAGCAGAAGAGCCGATGGCCCAAGAGAACCAATGGCAATGAGGGGATCGTCATGCCGACTGCCGCTGCAAATGCATTGAATACGCGCGAGGCGACCCGGCCGGCGCCGGCAACCGACGTGCAGAAAGTCGCTCAGCACATGATGCGGCTGAACGTGGCAGGCCTGCCGCGCAACTATGAACTGTTCCATGAGGCACTGATCGGCCTGAATGCCGGGCTGGCACAGGATATCGCTGCCCTCGGCCCGCATCCGCATCAGGAAGCTCTGGACGAACTCGGCCTGCGCTACAGGCTCGTCGGCCATTATGGGCTGGCGGACGACCGCTCGCGCAACGAAACGAGCCGCGTGCTTAAGGAGACGGCGGAGCGGCTCGCCGAAGGTCGCCTGCATCACCAGGCATTCACACGCGCTTGCGAGACAATCCTCAAATCCGTCTCGGGCCAGCAGGACCAGCAGAGCCTTGCCGATTTCATGGCCGAGGTCGAGTATCTCGCCGCTTCCCTTTCAGCCGTTCTCGCAGCGGAACGGACGATCGGCACGAGGCTGGAAGAGGAAATCGAGCGGTTGACGGCGCTGGAGCGGGGCATTTCCACCGTGCAGGCTGCCGCTATCACCGACAAGATCACCGGCCTGCCGAACCGTATCGGGCTCAATCGTGCGCTCGACGATCTCTACTGTCAGGAAGAGGGTGCGGCCGGCAGCGCGCTGATCATGATCGACATCGATGATTTCAAGGAGCTTACCGCCCGATACGGCGCGCAGACCGGCAACAAGCTTTTGAAGAAGCTTGCCGGCCTCTTCCGCAAGACGGTGAAGAAGAACGATTTCGTTGCGCGCCTGGAGGCCGACGAATTCGCCCTCCTCTTTGCCAATGTCGGCATGCAGGATGCGCTGGCGATCGCCGAGCGGCTGCGCAGTTCCGTCGAGGACAATCTCGTTTTCGCCGCCTCCGATAGGTCCGAAGCAAGCGGCCTGACGATTTCGGTCGGTGTGGCACTGAGCGGCGATGCGGCCACGTCGGGTCAGCTTCAGGCCAATGCCCGCGTAGCGCTGCTTGCCGCCCAGTCCAATCCGCGCGTGCCGGTGCAAGCCTTCGGCCGCCAAGGCGTCCGGCTATGAGCTATTGATGGCAAACAGTGGCAAACACGCCGCTGAGCCATCTTGCCTTGGCGGCGGCTTTCGGCCAAAACCGCGCGCATGATCACGATATCAGATATTTCCGCCCGCATCGCCGGCCGTCTGCTTCTCGACCATGCCAGCGTCTCGCTGCCGTCAGGCACGAAGGCCGGGCTCGTGGGACGTAACGGCGCCGGCAAATCCACCCTCTTCCGCGTTATAACCGGTGATCTGGGAGCCGAAAGCGGGACAATATCAATCCCCAAGAATGCGCGCATGGGTCAGGTGAAGCAGGAAGCGCCGGGCACCGAGGATTCGCTGATCACGATCGTGCTTTCCGCCGACAAGGAGCGCGCGGCGCTGCTTGCCGAGGCAGAGACCGCAACCGATCCGCATCGTATCGCCGAAATTCAGATGCGCCTCGTCGATATCGACGCCCATTCGGCGGAAGCGCGCGCCGCCAGCATCC
Source organism: Rhizobium viscosum (assembly GCF_014873945.1). Taxonomy (NCBI): domain Bacteria; kingdom Pseudomonadati; phylum Pseudomonadota; class Alphaproteobacteria; order Hyphomicrobiales; family Rhizobiaceae; genus Rhizobium; species Rhizobium viscosum. The sequence goes on from NZ_JADBEC010000001.1 coordinate 557,633, forward strand.
TCTCTGGCCTCGGCTTCGATCAGGAAGCGCAGGCCCGGCCCGCATCCTCCTTCTCGGGCGGCTGGCGCATGCGCGTGGCGCTCGCCTCCGTGCTCTTTACGGAGCCGGACCTGCTGCTGCTCGACGAGCCGACCAACTATCTCGACCTCGAAGGCACGATGTGGCTGGAGGATTATATCCGCCGCTATCCGCACACGGTCATCATCATTAGTCATGACCGTGACCTGCTGAACAACGCGGTCAATTCCATCGTGCATCTCGATCAGAAGAAGCTCACCTTCTATCGCGGCAATTACGACCAGTTCGAGCGGCAGAAGGCGGAAGCCGACGAGTTGCAGATGAAGGCCAAGGCGAAGAACGATGCGGCGCGCAAGCATCTGCAGAGCTTCATCGACCGCTTCAAGGCCAAGGCCTCCAAGGCAAAGCAGGCCCAATCCCGCGTCAAGGCGCTGGAGCGCATGGGCACGGTCGCGTCCGTGATCGAGGATCACGTTCAGCCGATCACCTTCCCGGAGCCGGAAAAGCAGCCCGCCTCGCCGATCGTCGCGATCAGCGGCGGCGCCGTCGGCTACGAGCCAGGCAAGCCGATCCTCAAGGGGCTCAATCTGCGCATCGACAATGATGACCGCATCGCGCTGCTCGGCTCGAACGGCAACGGCAAATCGACCTTCGCGAAATTCATTTCGGGGCGGCTGGCGCCGGAAAGCGGCGATCTGCGCCTGGCGCCCAGCCTGAAGATCGGCTTTTTCGCCCAGCATCAGCTCGACGATCTCGTGCCGAACGAGACACCCGTCGAGCATGTGCGGCGGCTGATGCCGACAGAACCCGAAGCAAAGGTGCGCTCCCGCGTGGCGCAGATGGGCCTTGCGACCGAAAAGATGGCGACGGCCGCGAAAGATCTTTCAGGTGGGGAAAAGGCACGCCTGCTGATGGGGCTTGCCGCCTTCCATGCACCCAACCTCTTGATCCTCGACGAACCGACCAACCATCTCGACATCGACAGCCGCCGCGCGCTGATCGAGGCGCTGAACGATTATGACGGGGCCGTCATCCTGATCTCGCACGACCGGCATCTGATCGAAGCGACCGTCGACCGCCTCTGGCTGGTCAACAACGGCACGGTGACGAGTTTCGAAGGCGATATGGATGAATATCGCGACCTGATCGTTGCTTCCGGCAAAAAAAAAGACGACGAAAAGCAGAAGCAGTCTGAAGACCAGGCATCGAAGGCCGACCAGCGCAAACTCAATGCCGACAAGCGCGCCTCGCTCGCCCCCCTCAAGAAAAAGATCAACGAAATCGAATCCTTGACGGGCAAGCTGGAGAAATTGATTCAGGCACTTGATGCGGAACTTGCGGATCCTGCGCTCTATGAAAAGGCGCCCGCCAAGGCCGCTGACAAAGCCAAGCAGCGTGGCGAAGCAGCAGCCAAACTCGCTGCCGCCGAAGAGCAATGGCTGGAACTCTCCGCTGAATATGAGGGAGCCATGGCGAGCTGAGGCGCCGCCAGTGTAAGTAACTGTCAGGGGATACTTTGCCGCGGTGTAAGAGCCATCGCAGTCGTCAAGAGCTAGACAATTGCCCAAAAATCGCGTCGTCTGTTCTTACAGACCAGACTTGCCCGCGGACCGCTTTCTGATAAAACGGCGCGCAATAAGTCATACTTTTAGCGAAACACCGAACGCGAGCTTTACAATGTCAGCCATCAACCTCGCCATCGTCGGCGTCGGCAAGATCGTCCGCGACCAGCACCTCCCCTCCATCGCCGCCAATGCCGATTTCAAGCTGGTGGCGACGGCAAGCCGCCACGGCACGGTCGACGGCGTTACCGCCTATACGTCGATCGACGACATGCTCGACGCCGAACCATCGATCGATGCCGTTTCGCTCTGCATGCCGCCGCAGTATCGCTATGAAGCGGCTTACAAGGCGCTGGCCGCCGGCAAGCACGTTTTCCTTGAAAAACCACCGGGTGCGACGCTGAGCGAAGTGGAAGATCTGGAAGATCTCGCCAACAAGCAGGGTGCGACGCTGTTTGCAAGCTGGCATTCGCGCTATGCGGCAGCCGTCGAAGCCGCCAAATCGTTTCTTTCCTCGACCGAAATGAAGAGCATGCACGTCATCTGGAAGGAAGACGTGCGCCACTGGCATCCGAACCAGGAATGGATCTGGCAGGCCGGCGGTCTCGGCGTTTTCGATCCGGGCATCAACGCGCTTTCAATCGTGACGCATATCCTGCCGAAGGCGATGTTCCTCAGCGCCGGCACGCTGGAATTCCCTGAAAACCGCGACTCGCCGATCGCTGCCGACCTGCATTTCCGCAATGTCGACTACGTTCCCGTTCACGCAGAATTCGACTGGCGCCAGACGGGCAAGCAGAGCTGGGACATCATCGCCGAAACGGCTGCCGGCCAGATGGTTCTCTCTGAAGGTGGCTCGAAGCTCTCGGTCGGCGGCGAGCTGAAGTTCTCGGCCCCGGAGGCCGAATATCCGTCGCTCTATCGCCGCTTTGCCGAGCTCATCAAGGCCGGCAAGTCGGATGTCGATCTGGCGCCGCTGCGCCATGTCGCCGATGCCTTCATGCTCGGCAAGCGCAAATTCGTCGAGGCGTTCTACGACTGATCGGCCGCGCGGACAGATGCCATTGCGCCTGCAGAATGCTAGAATAGGAAAACGAAACGTGAGGGACGTTTTCCATGCAGCAGGAGCAGGATGAATCGTTTGGATTGGGCGTCCCGCATCTGGCGGTGAGGCTCGCCGACCCAAATGCCAAGTGGCGGGAGGCCTATCTGCTGGAAGAGGCCAGGATCCGTGGCGCGCTTGGCCCTCTGGCAATCGACATACAGCACTTCGGCAGCACCGCCATTCCAGGCATCAAGGCGAAACCGATCATCGATATCCTGATCGGCGTTCGCCGCCTTGATGACGGACTTGCCTGCATCAAGCCCATGGAAGCGATCGGCTACGACTATGCCGGTGCCGACATCGTGCCCGACGACCATCTCTTCGGCCGCGGTGTCACGGGCGAGACACGCACTCATCTCGCACATGTCGTCGAATATCAGGGCTTCAACTGGAGGCGGAACATCTTCTTCCGCGACAGGCTGCAAGGCGATCCAGCCCTTGCGCTGGCCTATGAAGAACTGAAGATCGGCCTCGCGGAAAAATATGCCGAGAGTCGTGCGGCCTATACCGGCGCGAAGAAGGATTTCATCGACAGGGTTCTGGCCGAGGCCGGTCTGGCCTGACGTTCCCGTCAGGCCTTCTTATCCCACCGTCCCTCCGGCGTCTGCTGCCAATAGGTGAGATTGTGCCCCTCGCCTTTCAGCTTCTTCCATTGGGCGCGCGCGCCCTCAAGCTGCTCCTGATCATAACCGTCGAACATGAAGACGATCCTCTCATAATCCGCGACGGTCGGCGGCTCGGCGCCATCGACGATGAAGCGGACGGTCGCAGCATTGGCATTGTCAGGCGAAACGGTCAGGAGAACGGGCTGATCCGCGGCGAAATCTCCCTCATCCGTGCCATGCGGCAGAAAGCTGTCCTCTCGATAGGTCCACAGATGCTGATCCAGCGCATCGCGCCGCGCAGCCTCCTTCATCTGGACGGCGACGCGCCAGCCGCGCTCAATACTCTTGTCGAGCAACGGCGGAAGCGCGTCTTCCAGCTTCGATTCCGTCAGGTGGTAGAAGAGGATTTCCGTCATCGTGTTTCGTAATTCGAGCGGACCAGTTCATCGAGCAGGCGCACGCCGAAACCGGAGCCCCAAGACTGGTTGATCTCGTCCTGCACCGAGCCCATGGCCGTGCCTGCGATATCGAGATGCGCCCAGGGCGTATCCTGCACGAAGCGCTTGAGGAAATGGGCCGCAGTGATGGAACCGGCGAGGCGGCCGCCGGTATTCTTCATGTCGGCGAACTTGCTGTCGATCATCTTGTCATATTCCTTGCCGAGCGGCATGCGCCACAGTTTCTCGTTCGTGACGAGACCGGCGGTCGTCAGCTGCGCAGACAGGGGATCGTCATTCGAGAAGAGACCGGCATGACTATTGCCGAGCGCGACCATGATGGCGCCTGTCAGTGTTGCAAGATTGATCATGAACTGCGGCTTGAAGCGGTCGTTGCAATACCAGAGCGCATCGCAGAGCACGAGACGGCCTTCCGCGTCCGTGTTGATGATCTCGATCGTCTGGCCGGACATGGAGGTGACGATGTCGCCCGGACGCTGAGCGTTGCCATCAGGCATGTTTTCCACAAGGCCGATGATGCCCACGACATTGACCGGCGCCCTGCGGGCGGCAAGTGTGTGCATGAGGCCGGTGACGGCAGCCGCACCGCCCATATCGCCCTTCATGTCTTCCATGTTGGCAGCCGGCTTGATCGAGATGCCGCCGGTGTCGAAGACGACGCCCTTACCGATGAAGGCGATCGGCCGGTCCTTGCCCTTTCCGCCCTTCCATTGCATGACCGCAAGCCGCGGGGGACGGACGGAACCCTGGGCAACGCCGAGCAGAGCGCCCATACCGAGACGGCGCATTTCGCGCTCGGTGAGGATTTCCACCTCGACGCCAAGCTTCTCGAGTTCCTTTGCCTTGGCGGCAAATTCCACCGGGCCGAGCGCATTCGGCGGCTCGTTGACCAGATCGCGGGCGAGATTGACACCGTCGGCAACCGCTTCGGCATCGGCGAAGGCCTTCTTGGCGGCAGCCGCATCGGCCGTGACGATCGTTACCTTGACCGACTTCGCCTGTTTCTCCTCGTCGTCATTCTTTTTCGTCTTGTAGATGTCGAAACTGTAGGCGCGGAGCAGCATGCCGAGGGCGAAATCGACCGCAGCCTTGGCGCTGACGTCTGCGCCGGGCGCATCAATGAAGACCGTCGCCTTCTCGGTATTCTTAATTCGCGAGGCAGCGCTACCGCCGGCCTTCAGCCAGTCGTGGACGGTGAGGTCTGCCGGTTTGCCGAGGCCAAGGACGATGATGCGATCGACAGGCGCACCCTCCGGCGCCACCAGGTCGAGGGCAGCCAACGATTTTGCCGAGAAGCGCGCAATCTTCGACGCCTTGGCGATCACTCCCGCCGGATCGGCAATATCGGCCCCAGCCGCCGTGTCTGCCTCTGATGTCTTCAGGAGGATCGCGAGGCCGCCGCCGAGTTTTGCCGATTTTGAGAATGAAATTTCGAATTTTGCAGACATGTCTTCTCCGATGGGATTCATGAAATCCGTGCCAGGGGATAATTTCGCGTTTGACGGGTCTGTCAATGGCCGTCGACAGTTGTTATGTTCCGCGCGGCCGCCCGGCCAAAAGGTTTTCGTCAGTTTCGTAGATGTTTGCGTTGACAGTTTTTTCGAAATATCGATGGCGGGGTCCGGCAATTCGCCTGCCGCAAACGGCATTCGGCGTCTTTGTACTGCTCTTCTGGGTGTGGTGGCTGCTGCTTGCCCTGTTTCGCGCCTTTCCCGGGATAGATATTTATTTTTCCCAGCTTTTTTTCGTGCAGGCAGCCTGTGACGCGTCGGCCCCGGCAACCCAGATCTGCGGCTCATTCCCCTATCGGAGCGAAGCGATCCTCGGTCTCTTACGCACACTCTTCTTCTACGTTCCCTATGTCGTGACCGCGGTGATGCTGTGGAAACTGGTCGAGTGCTATCAGCAGCATGGCGCGACATTCAACGCGCCGCGCGCCCGCGATCTGAAGGTTGCGCTCGGCACGCTGCTGATCGGTCCCGTCCTTCTCGTCAACGTGATCCTCAAGGAATATTGGGGTCGACCGCGCCCGGTCCAGACGGATTTCTTCGGCGGCACGCTGCATTTCGCCGAGGCCGGTTCATTGGCAGGCAAATGTGTCTCGAACTGCTCCTTCATTTCCGGAGAGGCGGCGAGCGCGGGCTGGCTGTTCTGCCTGCTGATCTTCGTTCCAAGGTCGGTGCGTTACGCGCTTGTCGCACCTGTTGCCGCCGTTTCCATCCTGACACCCGCGATGCGGCTTTCCTTCGGCGCACATTATCTATCCGACGTCGTGCTGGGATGGCTGTCCTCGGTCGTCATATTCGCGGCGCTGATGGCACTTGCTGAGTCGCCACGGCAACAAAAAAATTCTGAAATTTGAATGAATTTTTGACACTGACTTGTCGCAAAACCGAGACAAACAGCGTAGAGGGAATCTCCTGCTGATCATATCGACCTGCAGGCGCGTTCAAGGGCGAGCATGAAACTACTCGAGACATATATATTGCGGCGTGTTGGCCAGATGTTTCTCGTGGCCCTGCTCCCGGTGCTCGCGATCATCTGGACCACCCAGGTCCTGCAGCGCATCAACCTGGTGACCGACAGCGGCCAGTCGATCGGCTCCTTCGCCATGCTTGCGACGCTGATCCTGCCGTCGATCATTCCCGTCGTGCTGCCCTTTGCGCTCGTCATCGGCATTACCCAGACGCTGACGACGATGAACAACGATTCCGAACTGACCGTGATCGATGCCGCCGGCGCCCGCCGCAGCATCCTGGCGCGGCCGATCCTGCTGCTCGCGATCCTTGTCAGCGTTTTCTCGTTCTTCGTCGACAATGTCGTCGAGCCGCGCGCGAAGACGGTCGTGCGGCAGATGATCGCGGCCACCTATGCCGACCTTCTTTCGTCCGTGATCGAGGAAAAGACCTTCCGCAAGATCGACGAAGGCCTCTATGTTCAAATCTCGCAGCGACTCGCCGGCCGCACGCTCAAGGGCCTCTTCGTTGCAGACGAGCGCGACCCGAACTACGAGCTCATCTACTATGCGCGTGAGGGCGCCGTGGATGATGTCGGCACGTCGCTGATCATGCATGACGGCGAAGTCCATCGCAAAACGCCCGATGGAAACGTCTCGGTCATCAAGTTCGATTCCTATTCCTTCGATCTTTCGGACATGACGGAAAACAACGGACAGGCGACGCTGCGCGCGAGCGACCGCGATCTTGGCTTTCTGCTCAATCCCGATCCGAAAGACCCCGACTATATCGCCAAGCCCGGCAGCTATACCGCCGAGTTGCATCGCCGTCTGACCGACTGGATGCTTCCCTTCGTTTTCGCGCTTTTCTCGCTTGCCATAGCCGGGGATGCGCGATCGCATCGCGAGGCACGCATGCATCCGATGATCGGAGCACTGGGCCTCGCGTTCGCATTGCGCTGGGCGGCGTTCTACGTTGCCAACCAGATCGACAAAAGCGCGATCTATATCCCGATCCTCTATGGGATCCCGATCGTGACCAGCCTGGTTTCGATTATCTTCCTGAATATGCATAAGCGGCTCGCCATGCCGCTTGCCGTCAGAAATCGCACCTCGACGATCTGGAAGCGCGCGCAGAAGCGGGTACTTGCCGCGACGGGTCGGACCGGCGGAGGCGCTGCGCGATGATTTTCGGGACGTTGTCGCGGTATTTCTTCCGCCGGTATGTCGTTACCACGATGTGGTTCCTGCTCGGCATGAGCGCCATCACCTTTCTGCTCGATTTCAGCGAGACGGCAAGCCGCATCTCCAGCTTTCCCGGCTATACGCTGGGTGGCGCTGTGCTGCTCACCGCCGTTCGACTGCCGCTGATCCTGCAGCAGACGATTCCCTTCGTGGCGCTGTTCGTCGGCATCACCGTGCTGATCGGCCTCAACCGGAAATATGAACTTGTCGTCACTCGTGCGGCTGGCATTTCCGTCTGGCAGTTCATGCTGCCTTTCATCGCCGGATCTCTGATTCTCGGCGTTCTGACGGTGGTGGCGCTCAACCCGCTAGCCGCCTGGGGCCAGAGGCAGGCAACGCAATTCGAGACGGCCTGGCGCGGTCAGGACAATGCCATGATCAGGGCGCTGCAGGTTCCGTGGCTGCGCCAGATCAGCGGCCGGGACGACGTCATCATCGGCGCCAAGACCGTGCTGGAGAACGGCACGCTGCTTATGGACGCAGTGCTTGTCCACTTCGATTCCGCCGGTCAGGTCATTTTGAGGCAGGATGCCTCATCCGCCAAATTGGAAGATGGTTACTGGCAGCTTAACAATGTCGTCGAACGCAAGCCTGGGGAAATCCCGGTGCGTAAGGCTACGGAGCAGCTTCGTACCAATCTGAAGCAAGACTTTATCAAGGAGCGGCTGACAGCGCCGGAAACAATTGGTTTCTTTGACCTTTCCAACCGTATCGCTGCCGCCAAATCCTTCGGAATCTCCACGAAGGCGCTTGAGACTCAATTCAACTCTCTGCTGTCGCAGCCGCTGCTCTTGGTGGCCATGACTCTCATTGCTGCAACAGTGTCTCTAAAATTTAGCCGGTTCAACCAGTCACGCTCTGTGATTCTAGGTGGAATCCTTTCAGGCTTCATGCTTTATGTCGTCACCGTGCTTGTGAAAGCATTCGGAAGCAGCGGTGTCGTGCCGCCGTTTGTGGCGACTTGGATACCAGTGATCGTGGCGCTCGCTTTAGGCGCAACGATTCTGCTTCATCAGGAGGATGGCTAGTGGCGGTAGGCGACCGCAAGTATTTTAGTAAACAGTTGGTTGCCCTGCTCTTAGGTGCAGCTCTGTGTTCCTATTTTGAGAGTGCTCCTGTTGCCTATGCCCAGGAGAACACTACAGGCATGCCTGCGATCGGCCAGAATATCTCGCCGGACGCAAAACTGATGCTGTCCGCAAACGAGCTTGTCTATAACAAGGACCAGGAACTGGTCTCTGTGATCGGCGGCGTGCAGATCAATTACGGCGGCTACAAGCTGGTCGCCCAGAAGGTCGACTATAACCAGAAGACCGGACGCATGATGGCGACCGGCAACATCGAAATGGTGACGCCCGACGGCAACCGTATCTATGCCGACCACCTCGATGTGACCGACAATTTCGCAGACGGCTTCATGAATGCACTGCGGATTGAGACAAGCGACAATACCCGCCTCGTTGCCGAAACCGGCCAGCGAGTGGGCGGCACGCAGATGATTCTCAATAAAGGCGTCTACACGGCCTGCTTGCCCTGCGCCGAGAAGCCCGAGCGCGCGCCTTTCTGGCAGGTCAAGGCGCAGCGTGTGATTCAGGATAACCAGAAGCACACGATCCGGCTTGAGCACGCCCGGTTTCAGCTACTTGGCCGTTCGATCGCATATCTGCCGTGGATCGAAGTCCCCGATAATACCGTGAAGCGCAAATCGGGTTTCCTGTTCCCGTCGATGAGCGTTTCGCAAAATCTCGGCTACGGTCTTTCCGTTCCCTATTACTACGTCATCTCGCCGAGTTCGGATTTCACCGTCACGGGCACCGGCTATACCTCCCAGGGCTTCATGCTCGAGGGCGAATATCGCCGTCGCTTTGAAAATGGCACGGTGACGATGCATATTGCCGGCATCGATCAGATGAACCCTGGCAATTTCAGCGCGGGTACAAGCGATGCCGAAGCTGAACAGCGCGGCATGGTCGCGTCGAAAGGGGATTTCAGGATCAATCCCCGCTGGACCTTCGGCTGGGATGTGATGGTGCAGAGCGACAACAACTTCTCGCGCACCTACAAGATCGATGGTTACGACAACACGCCGCATGCCAACACCGTCTATCTGACGGGTCTCGGCAAGCGGAATTACTTCGACCTGCGCTCTTTCTATTTCGACGTACAGGACGCCGACCGCAACAACACCGCGGAAAAACAGCAGGCGATCGTCTATCCGACGCTTGACTATCACTATGTCGCGCCGCAGCCGCTGGCAGGCGGTGAGCTTTCGGCAGATGTCAATCTCACCAATATTTCGCGCACCCACGACGATTTTTATAATGTCGCAGGTTTCGACCGCTTCCGCGGCCTGGAGGGTCAGACGACCCGCTTGAGCACGGAAGTGCAGTGGAAGCGCACTTTCGTGACGTCGACCGGCCTGGTGATCACACCGTTGCTGGCAGCACGTGGCGATGCTTTCGCGCTCAACATGGACAGTCCCGTCGACGCTAACGGCATTCCATATGCCGGCAACTATCTCAACGATAGTGCGGCAACGCGCGGAATGCTCACTGCTGGTTTGGAGATGCGCTATCCCATCCTGTTTACGACCAGCAACAGCACGCATGTTCTGGAGCCGATCGCCCAGATCTATGCCCGACCCGACGAGCCACTCGCAGGCCGGCTGCCGAACGAAGACGCACAGAGCTTCGTCTTCGACGCGACCAACCTTTTCGATCGTGACAGGTTCTCCGGCTACGACCGTATCGAGGGTGGCACGCGCGCAAACCTCGGCTTCCAGTATACAGGTACCTTCGACAGCGGCTATAAGCTGCACGGCATCTTCGGACAGTCCTACCAGCTCGCCGGTCAGAATTCGTTTGCGACCGACGACCTCGTGAATGTCGGCGCCGATTCCGGCCTTGAAACCGACCGTTCCGACTATGTTGGCCTCGGCGGCATCGAAATGCCTTTCGGCCTCTCCGTGGCAGCATCCTACCGGCTGGACGAGAAGGATTTCTCCTTCAATCGCGGCGACCTGACGACGGCCTATCAGAACGATACCTTCTCGGGCCAGGTCACCTATACGCACGTGAGTGCCCAGCCGGCATACGGCTTTGCTGAAGACCAAGACGAGATTCAGGCGAGCAGCAGCGTCAGGTTCAAGGACTACTGGTCGATCTTCGGTGGTATCGCTTGGGATCTGAACAATGACGTCGTTGTCAGGCGTTCGCTCGGCATTTCCTATCAGGACGAGTGCACCATCTTCACCATCGCCTATGTGGATAGGCGGGATACGACGGATCAGACGGCAAGCGACTGGACGATAGCCGCCCGCCTGACCTTCCGCACGCTCGGCGATATCCGGTTGGGCACGGGTGACGCTGCAAATAGCCTCTGACGACGGATGGCCGGCCGGAAATCTCCGGCCGGGCCATTCTTTCGCCGTAACCCTGTGCAGGACATTGCGACCAGTCGTTATGTCAGACATAGGGTGTCGCAGAGCAAGAGAGGCGATTTCCGCTTGTCTCAGTGTATGGTAAGAACGCCGCGCGCTGGATCGTGCGGCGCTATCGGGAGGTCAACAGATGATTGACGCGAAGAAAACCGTAACCACGCTTATTGCAGGCGCAGCCTTCATGCTTGCTGCCTTCAGTACCCCCGTCTTCGCCGCAAGCGAAGTCAAGGCGGTGGTAAATGGTACCGCGATTACCAGCGGCGACGTTGCAAAGCGACAGGCCTTCATGCGCTTGCAGCGCTTGAAACCCGACGCCAAGGTTGCCGAAGAACAGCTTGTCGACGAGACGTTGAAACGGCAGGAAATCTCTCGCGTGCGGATGTCCGTCTCGCAGGATGACGTCAACGCCTCCTTCGCTCGTTTCGCCGCCAGCAACAAGCTTTCCGTCGAGCAGATGGGGCAGATCCTCGACCGCGCCGGCGTCGGAGTCGATCATTTCAAGAACTTCATTGCCGTGCAGATGAGCTGGCCGCGTATTGTCAATGCGCGCTACGGCTCCAGCGCACGGATCTCGAATTACGATCTGGTCAACCGCATGATGCAGAATAACAAGCAGAAGCCGGTGACGACAGAATACATGCTGCAGCAGGTCATCTTCGTGGTCCCGCCAGCCAAGCGAAATGCGATTACGGCCAAGCGCAAGGGCGAGGCAGAGGCATCCCGCTCCAAATATCCGGGCTGCGATCAGGCCAAGACTTTCGCTGCGACGATGCGAGACGTTTCGATCCGCGATCTCGGCCGTATGCTGGCTCCGGAAATTCCCGCGGAATGGAAGGACCTCGTCGCGCAGGCCAAGGGCAACACGACTGCAACACGCGTGACCGACAAGGGCGTGGAATATCTGGCGATCTGCAGCCAGCGCCAGGTGTCTGACGACCAGGCGGCTGAAATGGTGTTCCGTCAGGAAGATCTCGACAAGTCCAAAGCCGACAAGTCCGCACCGCCGGAAAACGAAAACAGCACCAAATATCTGGATGAACTGCGCAAACACGCGCAGATCATCTATCGCTGATTTTTCCATGGCGACACCGTTTTCGCGACCGCTTGCGCTGACGCAGGGCGACCCCGCCGGCGTTGGGCCTGATATCACCCTCATGGCCTGGCTTCGCAGACGCGAGCTTGGGCTGCCACCATTCTTCCTGATCGGCGATCCCGGTGTGCTTGCGGTACGGGCACGACAGCTCGGCCTTGATGTTCCCCTGCGCAGTATCGGCAATGCAGCCGACAGCCTCGGTATCTTTGCGGACACGTTGCCTGTCCTGGCGATACCCGCAGGCGTCGATGTTGCGGCGGGAGAGCCGCATGTCGCGACGGTGAAAGGTACGATCGCCTCGATCGAGACGGCGGTAGCGCTCGTCATGCGGGGCGAAGCGCTTGCGGTCGTAACCAATCCGATCGCCAAGTCCGTGCTCTACGAAGCAGGATTCAAATTTCCAGGCCATACGGAATTCCTTGCCGATCTTGCCATGCATGCGACCGGTCAGTCGGTCATGCCTGTCATGATGCTTGCGGGACCGAAACTGCGCGCCATTCCTGTCACCATCCACATTCCGCTCAGGGATGTACCGCAGGCATTGACGCTCGGCCTGATCGTCGAAACCTGCCGAATCGCAGACAGAGATCTGAAGCAGCGATTCGGGATCGACTCCCCGCGCCTGGCCATTGCAGGGCTCAATCCGCACGCGGGCGAAGGCGGCGCGATCGGCAAGGAGGATGAAACCATCATCCATCCGGCGGTGCAGGTCCTTCGCGACGAGGGCATCGATGCTATCGGCCCCCTCCCCGCCGACACGATGTTCCATGACGAAGCGCGCGCACGTTATGACGTGGCCGTCTGCATGTATCACGATCAGGCGCTGATCCCGGCCAAGGCGCTCGGTTTCGACGATTCCGTCAATGTGACGCTCGGCCTTCCTTTCGTGCGGACCTCCCCCGATCATGGCACCGCCTTCGGCATAGCCGGCAAGGGACTTGCCCGCGAAACGAGCCTGGTTGCCGCGCTGAAGCTCGGCGCGCAGCTTGGCCGGACTGCGGAAAGCCATCGTTAATGGCTGCACTCGACGGTCTGCCGCCGCTTCGCGAGGTTATCCAGTGTCATGGGCTCGATGCGCGCAAGGCGCTCGGGCAGAACTTCCTGCTCGATCTCAACCTGACGCAGAAAGTTGCCCGCACGGCCGGCGCGCTTGATGGCGCGACCGTCTTTGAAGTCGGTCCGGGTCCCGGCGGCTTGACGCGGGCCATCCTGGCGCTCGGCGCGAAGAAGGTCATCGCGGTCGAGCGCGATGCGCGCTGCCTGCCGGCTCTCGCCGAGATCGCCGACCATTATCCCGGACGGCTGGAGGTCATCGAGGGTGATGCGCTGAAGATCGATTTCGAAGCGATGGCGCTGAAAGGCCCGATCAAAATCATCGCCAACCTGCCCTATAATGTCGGCACCCAGCTTCTGGTGAACTGGCTGCTGCCAAAGGCGTGGCCACCCTTCTGGCAATCTCTGACGCTGATGTTCCAGAAGGAAGTCGGCGAGCGGATCGTCGCCTCCGAAGACGACGATCACTATGGCCGTCTCGGTGTGCTCACGGGATGGCGCACCCACTCCCGCATGGCATTCGATATTCCGCCACAGGCTTTCACGCCGCCGCCGAAAGTGACCTCGACGGTGGTCCACCTGACGCCGAACGAAAACCCGATCCCCTGCTCCGTCGCCAATCTGGAGAAGGTGACGCAGGCCGCCTTCGGCCAGCGTCGCAAGATGCTACGCCAGAGCCTGAAGCCGATCGGCGGGGAAAGCCTGCTCGTCAAAGCAGGCATAGATCCGGCCAGACGCGCGGAGACGCTGTCGGTGGAGGAATTCTGCCGGCTGGCGAACAGCCTTTAGAGTATTGGCGTTTCCTCAAGCAATTCGCGGACGAAATCGAACATGCCGTGGCGGCGGTCGCGGCGCAGGCGCTCGGCCTTGACGATCGACTGCACGGCGTCGAAGGCGGCATTCAGGTCATCATTGATAATGACATAGTCATATTCGCGCCAGTGAGCGATCTCGGCACGGGAATTTGCCAGGCGCGTCTGGATGACTTCCTCAGAATCCTCCGCACGGCGATGCAGACGGGACTGCAGCTCGGTCATGGTCGGCGGCAGGACGAAGATCGAGACCACATCGGCCTGCATCTTCTGCTGCAATTGTTGAGCGCCCTGCCAGTCGATATCGAACAGCATGTCGCGGCCTTCGGACATGGCCTGCTCAACCGGCTCGCGAGGCGTGCCGTAGAAATTGCCGTGAACCTCGGCCCATTCGAGCAGAGAATCGGAATCGCGCAGCCGCTCGAACTCCCGCACGGTCTTGAAATGATAGTGGACGCCTTCCACTTCGCTCGGCCGGCGCTGGCGTGTCGTGACGCTGACGGAAAGGCCGATCTGTTTGTCCGTTTCCAAAAGCGTACGCGCGATGGTGGATTTGCCCGCACCCGAGGGCGACGAGATGACCAGCATCAGACCGCGACGGGCGATCTGGATGGACGAGATTTTCGCCGGGCTCATGTCCTACTCCAAATTCTGGACCTGCTCACGGAACTGATCGATCACCACCTTCAGCTCGATCCCGGCTGCGGTGACGGCCGATGCGTTCGACTTCGAGCATATCGTATTCGATTCTCGGTTAAATTCCTGTGCAAGGAAATCGAGCTTTCGGCCAACCGGGCCACCTTTTGTCACGAGGTCGCGGGCGGCGGCGACATGGGCTTTCAGCCGATCTATCTCTTCGCGCAGATCCGCCTTGGTGGCGAGCAGTGCTGCTTCGGCGTGCAGCCGGTCACGGTCGAGAGCGCCGGTTCCGTCCATGAGGAGCGCAACCTGCGCGGAGAGCCTCGCCGCTATCTCATGCGGCGAGCGAGAGGGATCGGCCTCGATCGTGCTTGTCAGCGCTTCGACCGTCGCGACATGGCCGAGAAGCACACGCGCCAGTGCCGCTCCCTCCTGCTCACGCATGATCCTGAGGTCGGACAGCGCTGCCTTCAGTCCCGACAGGATCTCGGCATCGCGGGCGGCGACCGTCTCTTCGCTGTCCTGCGTTTCGCGGAAATCGACGAGGCCGCGGATGGAAAGCAGGGTATCGAGCCTCAGCGGCGCCGGATCGATAAGACCTTCCAGCTTGTCGCGCATGGCGAGAACGGCAGCGAAGGCGTCCTGATTGAGCACGGCTTCAAGCTGGCTTTCGCCTGTCGTCAGGGACAACGTGGCCTGCAGGTTGCCGCGGCTGAAATTCTCGCCGGCAATACGGCGAACATCCGTTTCGAGGCGCTCCAGACCGGGCGGCAGACGGAGGCGAAGATCGAGGCCCTTGCCGTTGACCGAACGCAGTTCCCATGCCCAGCGCCAGCGGCCGGTCGTTCCCTCGCGCCGCGCAAAACCAGTCATGGACTGCAATGCCATCAAAGGCCTCCCGATATCAGTTGATCTTCTTTTTCTTCGGCGGAACCGCGGATGTATTGTCCGCAGGCTGGTCTTCCGGCTGTCCGTCGACGACAATTTCGGGATCGGCACCCTTGTCGGCTTCCAGCTTGCGCCAGCGTTTGACGTTGGCATTGTGGTCTTCGAGCGTTGCCGCAAAGACGTGACCGCCGGTACCATCGGCAACGAAATAGAGGTCCTGCGTCTTCCAGGGATTGGCGACAGCCTCCAGCGCGTCTTTGCCGGGATTGGCGATCGGCGTCGGCGGCAGGCCCTTGATGACGTAGGTGTTGAAGGGCGTCTCTTTCTTCAGGTCCGACTGATAAATCGGCCGGTCTGCGGGTTTACCATCGCCACCGAAGAGACCGTAGATAATGGTCGGATCGGACTGCAGACGCATGCCCTTACCGAGACGGTTCAGGAAGACGGAGGCGACATGAGCGCGCTCGTCAGGCACTCCCGTCTCCTTTTCGACGATGGAGGCGAGCGTGACAAACTCTTCCTTGCTCTTCAAAAGCAGAGACGGATCACGCCGATCCCAGATCTGGTCGACCAACTTCTGCTGGGCGGCAGCCATCTGGTCGATGATCTCAGACCGCTTGGTACCGCGCGAGAACTTGTAGGTATCGGGCCGCAAGCTGCCTTCCGCCGGCAGGGCGGCCGGCAGGTCGCCTTCGAGCACCGGATCGTCCAGCATGCGGTCGAACATCTGCCGTACCGTCAACCCTTCGGGGAAGGAGACGGAATAGAGGATCGACTTGCCTGATTTCAGGAGCTCCATGATCTCGTTCATGGAAGCATGCGCCTTGATCTCGTATTCGCCGGCCTTGAGGCTCTCGCCATCATTGAGATGAGTTGCTGTCAGATAGCGGAAGACGCGGGCATCCGAGATGATCAGGTTGCGTTCGAGGTTTGTGGCGATTTCTGCGAGGCCTGCGCCATTGCGGACGATGAAATTGGTATTTGTCTGCAGCGGGCCGGGGTTCTGATAGGCGGTGATGGCGTAGTAGAAGCCGATGAGCCCGGCGATGCAGACGACCACCGCCATGGTCATTACGAAATTCAGGAAGAGGACGACCTGGCTGCGGGCATTCCTGGAGCGCTTCGGCGGCTCGGGAACACGTTCCGGGCGCAGGGCTTCGCTCGGCGATTTCGGGATGATCGGTCCCTTCTGCGCCGGCTGGCCGTTGTCGCTGCTCTGGTTGGTCGTATCGCTCACCGGCAATCCTCTAAAACTTGGCCCCCGCTTCGCTATTTCGCGAAGTAATGCGGCAAAAACAGGTTCTGCCGCGCTTCATGACGCCGTTTGACGTTCGCCTGTGCTCGTGAACCGCCTGTTACACGACGTAGCGGCGCAACACGAGCGATGCATTCGTGCCGCCGAATCCGAACGAGTTGGATAGCGCCACGTTGATTTCTCGCTCACGAGCCTTGTGCGGAACAAGATCGATTGCGGTCTCACGCTCGGGATTGTCGAGATTGAGCGTCGGAGGGGCGACGTTATCCCGAATTGCGAGGGTCGTGAAGATCGCCTCGATGGCGCCGGCAGCACCGAGCAGGTGGCCGGTCGCGGATTTGGTCGACGACATCGAGATCTTCGACGCTGCATTGCCGACGAGGCGCTCGACGGCACCAAGCTCGATCGTATCGGCCATGGTTGAGGTGCCGTGGGCGTTGATGTAGTCGATATCGGCAGGCGTCAGGCCGGCGCGCTTCAGCGCCATGGTCATGCAGCGGAACGCACCGTCGCCGTCTTCCGACGGAGCCGTGATGTGGAAGGCATCGCCGGAAAGCCCGTAACCGACCACTTCGGCATAGATCTTGGCGCCGCGTGCCAGCGCATGGTCCAGCTCTTCGAGAACCACGATACCGGCGCCCTCGCCCATGACGAAACCATCGCGGTCCTTGTCATAGGGGCGCGATGCCTTCTGCGGGTCGTCGTTGTGCTGTGTCGACAGCGCCTTGCAGGCGGCAAAGCCGGCAAGCGAAATGCGGCTGACCGGGGATTCCGTGCCGCCGGCAACCATGACATCGGCGTCGCCGAGCGCGATAAGGCGGGCAGCATCGCCAATGGCATGCGCACCGGTGGAGCAGGCGGTGACGACCGAATGGTTCGGGCCGCGCAGCTTGTGGCGAATGGAAACCTGGCCGGAGACGAGGTTGATCAGTCGGCCTGGAATGAAGAAAGGAGAGATGCGGCGCGGGCCCTTGTCGCGCAGCGTATAGCCGGCTTCGACAATGCCTTCGATGCCGCCGATGCCGGAACCGATCAGCACACCTGTCGCGATCTGGTCCTCATCGGTTTCGGGATGCCAGTCGGCATCCTTGAGCGCCATGTCGGCGGCGGCCATGCCGTAGATAATGAAGGGGTCTACCTTGCGCTGTTCCTTCGGCTCCATCCAGTCGTCGGCATTGAAGGTGCCGTCGGAACCATCGCCAACGGGAATGCGGCAGGCAATCTTGGCAGGGAGATCATCGACCTCGAATTCGGTCACTAGACGAGCGCCGTTTGCTCCCGCACGCAGGCGGGACCAGGTAATTTCTGCTCCGCATCCCAAGGGCGATACCATGCCGGTACCTGTTATGACGACCCTTCTCATCGACTGCTTTCCCCCGTCTGTTATGTTTTATGGAGAAACATGCTCAAAAGAAAAGGGCGGACTCTTGGCCCGCCCTTTCTCGAATGCGCAGAATCAGGCCTGAGCCTTTTCAATAAACTTCACGGCATCGCCAACCGTCAGGATCGAGTCAGCGGCATCATCGGGGATTTCAACGCCGAATTCTTCTTCGAAGGCCATGACCAGTTCGACCGTGTCGAGCGAGTCTGCGCCCAGATCGTCGATAAAGCTGGCGCTCTCGACGACCTTGTCGGCATCGACGCCAAGATGATCAATAACAATTTTCTTTACGCGTTCTGCGATATCGCTCATGTCGGTTTCCTCGACCTTATGTCCTGATCGGAGCATCATTCTGACACCCCTACCCTGTTTCAGCCTGCGATGCTTTCAGACATCCTCGGCAAACTCGTTTACCCGGCTTTAGAGAAGTCCCAGGCTTGCGAAAAGCCCGCCGGTACGTCTGCTTTTTTCGGGACGACTGTTGACAGTCATGGCCCGCTTAACATGCTTTAAGTCTGCCGCAAAGCCAGAAAATCAACCGTTCGTGATTGCTCAACACGCTATTGGCTGAAATCGGCGGCTGCGGCAGCTAATCGTTTCAGATCATGGCCATGCCGCCGTTTACGTGCAGGGTCTGACCCGTCATATAGGCCGCTTCCGAGGAGGCGAGATAGACGACGGCAGACGCCACTTCGGCGCCGGTTCCCATGCGCTTCATGGGGATCGCGCCCATGATCGTTTCCTTCTGCTTTTCATTCAGCTTGCCGGTCATGGCGCTTTCGATGAAGCCCGGAGCGACGCAGTTGACCGTCACATTGCGGGTCGCGATTTCCTGGGCCAAAGACTTCGAGAAGCCGATCATGCCTGCCTTGGAGGCGCAGTAGTTGGCCTGTCCCGGATTGCCGGTCACACCGACGATCGAAGTGATGTTGATGATGCGGCCATAGCGGCGGCGCATCATCGGATGGGTGAGTTCGCGTGTCAGGCGGAAGGTCGCCGTCAGGTTCACTTCGAGAACGGCATCCCAGTCCTCGTCGCTCATGCGCACGAAGAGGCCGTCCTTGGTGATGCCGGCGTTATTGACCAGGATATCGACGCCTTCGAGATCGGCTTCCGCCTTCTGGCCGAGAGCCTTCACCTCATCGCGATCCGACAGGTTCGCCGGGAAGATCTTCACGCGGTCGCCGAGCTCATTTGCCAAAGCCTCGAGCTTTTCGACACGAGTGCCGTGCAGGCCGACGATGGCGCCCTGCTTGTGGAGAAGGCGGGCGATTTCCTCGCCGATGCCGCCCGATGCGCCGGTGACGAGAGCCTTGCGGCCGGAAAGATCGAACATGGGAACGTTCCTTATATGAAGTGGGGCAATCAGGCCGTGAGAGCGGCAATGGCAGCGTCGATATCGGCAGGGCCGTTGACCGAGACGCCATTAATATTCTTGTCGATGCGGCGCGCAAGGCCGGTCAGCACCTTGCCGGCACCGAGTTCATAGAGCGTGGTGACGCCATTTGCGGCAAACCATTCCACCGTTTCGCGCCAGCGGACCTGTCCCGTGACCTGCTCGACGAGAAGGGCTGCGATCTCCTCAGCGTCAGTGACCGGAGCGGCACGGACATTGGCGATGACAGGCACGACCGGGTTGGCCTTCTTCACGCCGGCGAGCGCCTCGCGCATGGCGTCGGCTGCCGGGGCCATCAGCTTGGAATGGAAGGGAGCGGAAACCGGCAACAGGATGGCACGCTTGGCGCCCTTGTCCGTCGCAAGGCCGGCGGCCTTTTCGACGGCCGACTTCTCGCCTGATATAACGAGTTGGCCGCCGCCATTGTCATTGGCGATCTGACAGGAGCCGGTCGCTGCAGCCTCCTCGCAGACGGCCTGCACATCTGCATGCTCCAGGCCAATGATGGCGGCCATGGCGCCGACGCCAACAGGCACGGCAGCCTGCATGGCATTGCCGCGGATGCGCAGAAGTCGCGCCGTATCGGCGATAGAGAAGGTGCCGGCGGCACAGAGGGCGGAATATTCGCCGAGCGAATGGCCAGCGACGTAAACGACCTTCGCTTTCAGGTCGAGACCCTTGGCTTCGAGCACGCGGATGACGGCCAGGGAGACGGCCATCAGCGCCGGCTGGGCGTTTGCCGTCAGCGTCAACTTGTCCTCAGGACCGTTGAACATGACATCGGAAAGCTTTTCACCGAGCGCTTCATCGACCTCTTCGAAAACGGCGCGGGCTTCCGCAAAATTCTCGGCGAGATCCTTGCCCATGCCGACGGCCTGGCTGCCCTGGCCGGGAAAAGTGAAAGCAATGGTCATTTTTCAGTCCCTCGATAGCGCCCATCGGGCCATTTCGCCTCCAATTGACATTCTTTCTTTCAGAGTCAAGTGGCGGCAGATTCTCTCCAAAGCCTTTCGCCCCAGCGGGAATACCCGGTTTTTCCTCTTGCGCTTCACCAAATCCGGCCTAGATTTGCGCGGTTCTTCCCAAGCTCTTCCTTTCCCAGACCACGCCCAAGGTTTCCAATGAAATACAATAAATTAGGCCGCACAGATATTTCCGTTTCCGAGATTTGCCTCGGCACCATGACCTGGGGCACGCAGAACAGCGAGGCGGAAGCCCATGAACAGATGGACTACGCTGTCCAGGAAGGTATCAATTTCTTCGATACTGCCGAGCTTTATCCGACCACGCCCGTTTCGGCCGAAACGCAGGGCCGCACGGAAGACTATATCGGCAGCTGGTTCGAAAAGACCCGCAAGCGCAAGGACGTCATCCTGGCAACCAAGGTTGCCGGTACCGGCCGTTCCTACCTGCGTGACGGCGAAGGAGCCGACGCCAAGAATATCCGCATGGCGCTTGAGGCCAGCCTGAAGCGGCTGAAGACAGACTATGTTGATCTCTACCAAATCCACTGGCCGAACCGCGGCCATTTCCATTTTCGCCAGAGCTGGCATTACGATCCCTTCAAGCAGGACCGCACCAAAGCCGTCGCCAACATGACCGACATTCTGGAGACGATGGGCGAGTTGGTGAAGGCGGGCAAGATCCGCGCCTTCGGCCTGTCCAACGAAACGACCTGGGGTATCCAGAAATATTTGACGCTGTCCGAGCAAATGAACCTGCCGCGCGTCGCCAGCGTCCAGAACGAATACAATCTCCTCTACCGCCATTTCGATCTCGACCTGGCGGAACTCTCCCATCACGAGGATGTCGGCCTGCTCGCCTATTCGCCGCTTGCCGCCGGCATCCTGACCGGCAAGTACATCAACGGCCAGAAGCCGGCGGGCACACGCGCCTCGATCAACAGTGATCTCGGCGGCCGCCTGCAGCCGCTGCAGGAAGCGCCGACGAAGGCCTATCTCGACATCGCCGCCCGCCATGGCCTCGACCCGGCCCAGATGGCGCTCGCCTTCTGCCTGACCCGCCGTTTCATGACTTCCGCCATCATCGGCGCAACTTCGATGGCACAATTGAGGACGGATATCGGCTCGGCGAACGTGGAGCTCAGCAGCGATGTACTTGATGAAATCGAGAAGGTTCATCGCCAGTATCCGATGCCGCTCTGAGAGCATTCGGCACATACAAATCAGAAGGGCGCCTCAGCGCCCTTTTTTAATGTTCGTACAATCTAACCGTTCATAAGCAATGGTAAGTCGGAATAAACATAAAATTGTATTTATTTAATAATATTAATTTATAGTTGAATTATATATTGTTTAAATACATACTCCCCGCCGCCGGGCACAGGTATTGTGTCTCTTTCATGGGGGATATCATGCATCACGGAAGCAAGAACTTCGAAGTGACAGCGCCCCGCTCGCGCTTCTATCAAGGCGGCTTCGGCCGCATATTTGCGGACCTCGATCCCTGGGCGCCGGAAGGCATACCCGATCACCAGCTTGAAGAGCATTTCCTGAAATTCGCATCCGATAACATGGTCGAATTTCCGGGCAAGCGGCCGGAAGAGATCATCTCCAACGACACCACGCCCGACGCAGGCAACCCGAACGCGCCGCTGAATTCAGCCATGCCATCCGGCTATGTCTATTTTGGCCAGTTCATCGATCACGATCTGACACTCGATGTGACACCGCTCAGCGACGCCGAGCTCGACCCCAACCGTCTCCATAATTTCCGTACGCCGAGACTCGACCTCGACTGTCTTTACGGGCTGGGCCCGGATGCCCAGCCGCACCTCTATCAACACGACAGTACGACAGGGGCTTTTACCGGCAAGCTGCTCGTCACACAGATAACAGGTGCCGATCTTGGTGCGCTGGACGGAAAACTCTTCGACCTACAGCGCAACAGCGAGGGCAAGGCCCTGATCGGTGACCCTCGAAACGACGAGAACTCCATCGTCGCACAAATCCATCTCGCCTTTGCCCTCGCCCACAACAAGCTTGTGGACATCGCCATTTCCAAGACGCCATCGATCTCAAAAGTGGAAGCCTTCAATCAGGCACGCAAGACATTGCGCTGGCTGTATCAATGGATCGTGTGGAATGATTTCCTGATGCGCATCACCGACAAGGGCGTGCACAATGCCGCGCTCTCCCGCAAGAAACAGCCCGACGGCCGGCATATCTGGAAAGCAGGATATGACGACGTCTATTCCTGGAAAAACCAGCCCTTCATGCCGCTCGAATTTTCCGTTGCGGCTTACCGCTTCGGCCATTCGATGGTCCGCAACGCCTATCAGACGAACGTCCGCAAGCCGCCGGCGGGCGTCGGCACCTTCTTCCCAATCTTCAACAAGGATCATTCAGGCGATCTTATCAGCGGCAGACCACTTGAAGTCCGGCGCGTTCTGCAGTGGGACTGGTTCCTGCAAATGAACAGTTCCGTGCAGAACTTTCCGCAGCGCGCCCGCAAGATCGACACGAAGCTTTCGAATGCACTGATGTTCCTGTCGGAAGATCCACAATCGCCGGCGGATCCCACCAAGGTTCTGAATGTCCTGGCTGCCCGCAACCTGACACGCGGTGTGCGCATGAAGCTGCCGGCCGGTGCTGATGTCGCCCGCCATCTTGGCGTGCCCGTCATACCCCTGACCGACAAAGAACCGGCTACACTCTGGTATTATATACTGAAGGAAGCCGAACAGGCGGGCGGCAACCACCTGGGAGATGTCGGCTCGATTATCGTCTGCGCTACATTCGCCGGCATATTGAAAGGCGATCCGTTATCCTGGTTCAACCAGCAGCCCCTGTGGGAACCGGATGAAGATCCACTGCTGAAAGGCCAGCCGTTCAATGAAGACGGTGGGAACAAGGGCAATCCCGAATGGGGGCTTCCGGCCATTGTCAGGATGTCCGGTCTGCCCTTTGATGGCTCGCTTTTCTTCGTTGCTCAACCGGCCCCTCCTCAGCCTGTGACAGCCTGAGATAAGAGCCTCGCAAGCGCATGTGACTGGCTTTTCTGCCATATGCGCTTGCCTTTCGCGCAAAAATCCGTATAAGCGCG
Organism: Rhizobium viscosum; assembly: GCF_014873945.1. Lineage (NCBI taxonomy): Bacteria > Pseudomonadati > Pseudomonadota > Alphaproteobacteria > Hyphomicrobiales > Rhizobiaceae > Rhizobium > Rhizobium viscosum. The sequence continues at coordinate 581,102 of NZ_JADBEC010000001.1, forward strand.
CCTGTTCGTTAACCCGGTCTTCTGGCTGGTGGCTGAACGGAGGGCCGGTTTGCTTCATGCGAGCCGTTCGGAACGGAAGCGTTCCAGCCTCCCGTGTCTCCGCTCTCGACCGTCTCGGAAACGCTTTTCTTGCTTGGCGCTTATCGCCTCTCAGGAGCAGTCGTTGAGGCTTAGCCGCCGAATGCCGGGTTCTGATCAACGCAAGAAAGGCAAAGCTGTCATGGCTCTTTATGAACATGTATTCCTTGCCCGACAGGATATCACGTCGCAGCAGGTCGATGCCCTCGTAGAACAGTACAAGGGCGTGATCGAAGCAAACGGCGGTAAAGTCGGGCGTATCGAAAACTGGGGTCTCAAGTCCCTCACCTACCGCATCAAGAAGAACCGCAAGGCTCACTACGCCCTGATGGACATTGATGCACCGGCAGCTGCGATCCAGGAAATGGAACGCCAGATGCGCATCAGCGAAGACGTTCTTCGCTACATGACCATCGCTGTTGAAAAGCACGAAGACGGCCCGTCTGCCATGATGCAGAAGCGCGACCGCGACGACCGTGGCCCGCGTGAAGGCGGCGACCGTGGCCCGCGCCGCGAATTCGGCGATCGTCCGCCGCGCCGTGACGGCGACTTCCAGCGTGGCCCGCGCCCTGACCGCGCTCCCCGCGAAGACCGTGCATAAGGAGAAATAAGAATGTCTGAATCTTCCTCCGCTCCGGTCCGTCGTCCGTTCCATCGTCGTCGCAAGACCTGCCCGTTCTCCGGTGCAAACGCTCCGCGCATCGACTACAAGGACGTCCGTCTCCTGCAGCGCTACATTTCCGAGCGCGGCAAGATCGTTCCGTCCCGCATCACGGCCGTTTCCCAGAAGAAGCAGCGCGAACTCGCCCAGGCGATCAAGCGCGCACGCTTCCTCGGCCTGCTGCCGTACGTCGTAGCCTAATTTGATATCGAAGCCCCGGATTCTGATCCGGGGCTTCCTCCCTTCCGCGATGGGCGCGGATCGGAACCTTAAAACCCATGTTGAGGCATCTCCCGGATCGATTCAGGGAAACCCTCTAACTGCTTGATGAAGCAGGACAGCGAAGTGACAAAACTGAACCCGAAAACGCTTGCGATCGGCGCACTCGCCGGATTGACCGCCGCCTTGCTGGTGCTTGGCGCGAGCATGCAGCCGTCGTTCAGTGCGGTGCTTTACGCCGCTTCCGCGCTTCCCATCCTGCTCGTCGGCCTCGGCTGGGGCAATGCGGCCGCGATTTCGGCCGTTGTCACCGCCGCAGCACTCGGCGCGATCTTCATCTCCCCATCGTTTGCGCTCGTCATGACGCTGGTGACGCTGCTGCCGGCAGGCTGGCTGAGCCACCTTGCGAACCTTGCGCGCCCGGCCTCCGAACTCGGCGGCCCCGACAATCTGCTCGCCTGGTATCCGCTGTCCGATATCCTGCTGCATCTCTGCGGTCTCGTCACCTTCGCCGTCATCGTGACCGGCATCATGATCGGCTACGGGCCTGAGATCACCGACCAGATGGTCGATGTGCTGATGGCCTCGCTGCAGGAGCAGCAGCCGACATTCGTTCCGGATCCGGTCGCGACCGCGCAGACGAAGTCGCTCGTCGTTCTGATGTTGCCTGCAATACAGGGCGGCATCTGGGTGGTGATGCTGTTTGCCGCCTACTACATCGCGACGCGCATCGTTGTCGCTTCCGGTAAAAGCCTGCGCCCGCGCGAGGATATCCCCTCGTCGCTGCGCATGAACCGCAATTCGATCTTCATCTTCCTCGCCGGTCTTGCCGCCACCTTCATGGGCGGCATTCCGGCGATGATCGGCGCCACGGTCGTCGGAGCCTTCGGCGCCGGCTTCCTGATGTCCGGCTTCGCCGCCCTGCATTTCCGCACGCGCGGCAAGGACTGGCGCTTGCCGGCCCTCATCCTGAGCTACCTGGCATGCACCATGATGCTGCCAGCCCTTTTCATCCTCGTGCTTGGTCTCGCCGATACCCGCAAGGCGATCGCCCTGACCCCGACCAAGGATGCCGACGCCCCCAAACAACCCGATAGCGAAATCTGAGAACAAGAAAGGAAAAACACCATGGACGTCATCCTCCTCGAACGCATCTCCAAGCTCGGCCAGATGGGCGAAACCGTAAAGGTTCGCGACGGCTTCGCACGCAACTACCTCCTGCCGCTCGGCAAGGCACTGCGCGCCAACGCTGCCAACAAGGCCCGTTTCGAATCCGAGCGCGCAACGCTCGAAGCCCGTAACCTCGAGCGCAAGTCCGAAGCTCAGAAGGTAGCCGACGTTCTCGACGGCAAGTCCTTCATCGTCGTCCGCTCTGCCGGCGAAACCGGCCAGCTCTACGGCTCCGTCGCTGCCCGTGACGTCGTCGACATTCTGGCTGCCGAAGGCTTCAACATCGCCCGCAACCAGGTTCACCTCAACACGCCGATCAAGGCGATCGGCCTGCACAAGGTCGAGCTTCAGCTTCATGCCGAAGTTGAAATCAATGTTGAGCTGAACGTTGCCCGCTCCACCGAGGAAGCCGAGCGTCAGTCCAAGGGCGAAGAGCTTACCTCTGTCGATGCCATCTACGGCGTTGACGAAGACGCGCTGCGTCCGGAAGACTTCTTCGATCCGGAAGCCGACGGCCTCGACGAAGACGAAGCATAATTTCTGTCTTCAGACGGAACGGAAAGCCCGGCCTCCCGCCGGGCTTTTTTTGTCTAATTCTCTGACGTCTGGCGCAGCGGTTCAGCACTCTTGTCGACATGGACAACGACAGAGAGGCCGGGTGCGAGCTCGGCGATCTGCTGATCATCGTCAATGCCGATCCTGACGCCGACGCGTTGAGCGATCTTGGTGAAATTGCCCGTCGCATTGTCAGGCTTGATAACTGCGAATTCGGAGCCAGCGGCAGGCGAGAAACGCTCGATATGCCCCTTGAGCTCACGCCGGTTCAGCGCATCGACAGAGATTACCACAGGCTGGCCGACCTTCATGCCGCCAAGCTGGGTTTCCTTGAAATTGGCGACCACCCAGACATCATCGGGAACAACGGCCATCAATTGTGTGCCGGCAGCGACATACTGGCCGATGCGAACACCGACTTCACCGAGATGGCCGTCTCGCGGCGCGGTAATCGCGGTATTCTGCAGGTCGATTTCTGCGAGATGGACGGCGGCTTCGGCGCCGACGACATTGGCCTCCAGCGAGGCCCGGTTGACGATTATGGCGGCGAGACTCTGCTTGGCGACTTCGAGCGCTGCTTCAGCCTGATGAACGGACGCTTTTGCCTGATCCAGCGTCGATTGCGCCTGTTCAGTTTCGCTGGTCGAGGCAATACCGCGATCGCCGAGGTTCTGTATGCGGTTGGAGGCAAGCTCTGCCCGCTTCAGGGCAGCATTGGCGCTGTCGATCTGCGCCTCGGCCGAGTTGATGTTGGCGTTGGCCGAAAGCTCCTGTTGATGCGAATTGGCAAGTGAGGCTTTCTGGGCATCGAGCGCTGCACGCGCCTGCGCCACCTTCTGCGCATAGATCCGGTCATCGATCTTTGCGAGCACCGCACCCTGCTTGACCTGTTGGTAATCCTTGACCGGCACGTCGACGACATAGCCGCTGACTTGCGGGCTCATCAACGTCACGTAACCGCGCACATAGGCGTTGTCGGTCGTCTCGACCGATGTGGCGAAGGGCGGCAGGCGCCAGGCATAAAGGACGAGCAGGATGCCGGCTGCACCTGCAAGGAGCGTGACTGTTATTGCCGGGGAGCGAAGAAATTTGAACATGGCTATCACTCTGTCGAATGTCAGGATTGCATGGCCGGCTCCGGCTCCGGCAGAAGCGGCCGGATCAGCCTGTCAAAGGCCTGATGGAGAAGAAGGATCGCCAGGCCGATCAGCGAGGCGATGAAGATGACGTAAAAAGCGTCGTTATAGGCGAGGATATAGGCTTCGCGCGTCACTTGCTGCGACAGGAGTGAAAGCCCCTCTGCATTGAGCAGCGTCTTGTCGGTGATGACCTTGCCATAGGCGCCAGCAAGCTGCTGGACGCGCTGGGCGACGATCGGGTTTGTCAGCAGGATGTGCTCGACCAGCGCATTGGAATGAAACTTCTCGCGGATCGTCACGAAGGTGCCGAGCACGGCGGAGGCGAAGAGCGAACCGATGCTCTGCGTGAAGAGGAAGATGACGAGAAAATTCACGACATATTGCATGCCTTTGGCGAGCACAGCGCCAAAGCCTTTCGACATGACGGGCGGGAGGAACATGGCGGCGCCTGCAGCCACCATCGCCTGGCTGAAATACATCTGCTCGGGCCGCGTCAGGCTTGTCGCCTGGCTATCGAGCCAGGCGCCTGATGCGATCAGCACCAGCGCCAGGAAATGCGCCGTCTCGACATATTTAGTCAGCATCAGGAAAGAACAGAAAAGTCCGCCGGCGAGCGACGCCAGCAGGATGATCCCATAGAGGTGAACGGTCTGATCGTTGAGAAGCCCAAGCTGCTGATAGAAATTGGCTGATGTCGTCGACTGTTCCGACGAGACGAAACGGAAGAGCAGCAGGACGCCTGCCATACGCAGGTTAGGGCCTGACAACATCCACGCGAGATCAATCATCGGGTTTTTGCGCGGAATCTCTATGAGGCACATGAGCGTCAGCGCGCCGATGGCGACAGCCAGCACGAGGCCGAGCCAGGGTACCTCCAGCCACCAGTAAAGCCGGCCGAGGGTCAGAAAAACAGCAAGGCAACCGAAGCCGATTGCCAACAGGAGATAGCTCAGAATATCGAGCGACTGGATCACCTTGGCGCGCGGCGGGGCCGTTAGCGGCAGGATGTAGATGACCGGCAGCGCGATCAGCGCCAGCGCCATTTCGAAGGTGTAGAGCGCGCTCCAACCACCGAGATCGATCAATGACGGCGAAATGATGCGCGCAAGCGGTGCCGAAAAAAGCGTGCTCATCAGCGCAAGGCTCAAACCAAGAGACAGCTTTTTCGCTGGCGGAAAGGCCTCCAGCATATAAAGGAAACCTATGGTGGAGAGCGGTGCGGCCGCCATGCCGCTGACGGCGCGGATGACGATCGCCGAATGCAGATCTGTTACCAGCAGATTGAGGATCGAGGCGATGACGAAACAGATGATCGAGAATTCGGCGAAGCGGCGCAGGCCATATTGCGTGCGGATCTTGAAGAGCGCGATCGCGAAGCTGGCATAAGGCGCCATATAAGCGGCGGAAAGCCAGGAGATCTCCGTCGTCGTGGCCGAGAAGGACCCCTGCAACTGGTAGATATTGGCCGTGACGAGGTTCATGCCAAGGCCCTGCGTCAGGAAGAACAGTACCGAAGAGGCCATGTAGAGCGCCATCTTCCAGGCCGGCATTGGCTGCGACACTGGCGGCGGGGTTGGTTGAGGCGCGGCGGCAGTCTGCTCCTGCGCCGGCGCAGCCTGGGCAGCATTGTCGTTTGCCGTTTCCTGAATTGTCCGTGCCACGCTCATTCTACACTCTTCAGCTGGCGCGCACGGTCTGCAGGTTGGCCTGCATCTGCCTGACAACAGCGAGTGCGGTTCTGAGGTCGGCCTCGGAGATTCCGGCCAGAATCTGATTGCGGATATCCCAGGCGAAATCTTCGAACTCTTCGGCCGCCTGCCTGCCGGTTTCCGTCAGGTGGATCTCCTTGGCGCGACGGTCGGATCCCGCCACTCTGCGCACTACGAAGCCCTGCCCTTCCATCGTATCGAGGATGCGCACCAGTGTGGGCGTCTCAAGCTCCAACTTGTCGGCAAGCTCCTTCTGACTGATCCCATCCTTCCTGATCAGCATGATGAAGACGCGGATGCGCGGAAGCGTCATGCTTCGCTCTTTCACCAGCCCATCGAAAACTGCCCTCAGCTTACGGCCAAAAGCGGAAATATCTTCAATGAGTTCACGTCCGAGAACTTTATTCGACACGTTTCCACCAATTGATTAGTGCACTAATTATATATATGCTTATATTCCAAGAGAAGCTTTTTTGCAAGCTGTTCGTTGCCCGGCTTTTTTGCTGCGCCGTTCAATCGGCGGCGCTAAGATGATCAGATGCGGGATGGCGAAGTGAGTCGCGACGGCGGCGTGTCCTGCAGGTGACACTCCGGGTATTTCTTCTTGGCCGGTCCGCCGACTGTGGAGAAGTCGAACACTGTGTACAGTGCGGCCAATTTGATGTCCGCTTGGGACCTGTTGCAGTCAGACACTTGATTTTGCCTAGTTGGCCCTGCAAATCCGGGTTTTGGAAAAAAGACAGTACGGATGACGATGAACGAAGCTGCACGAAAGATTGCCGCCGTTGCTCCTGCAGAGCAGCACTATCGCGAAGCGCCGAACAACATCGAGGCCGAACAGGCGCTGCTCGGCGCCATCCTGATGAATAACGACGCCTATTACCGGGTGTCGGACTTCCTCAAGCCCACGCATCTTTACGAACCGCTGCACCGAAAGATCTTCGAAGTCGCCGGCGACATCATCCGCATGGGCAAAATCGCCAACCCGGTTACGGTCAAGACCTTTCTGCCGGCTGACGAAAAGGTCGGCGACATCACCGTTTCGCAATATCTCGCCAGTCTCGTCACCGGCGCCGTGACGATCATCAATGCCGAAGACTATGGTCGGGCGATCTATGACCTGGCGATCCGCCGCGCGCTGATCACCATTGGCGAGGATGTCGTCAATATCGCCTACGACGCGCCGCTCGACATGCCGCCGCAGGCGCAGATCGAAGATACCGAGCGCCGTCTTTTCGAACTTGCCGAAAACGGCCGCTACGATGGCGGCTTCCAGGCGTTCAACGATGCCGTAGCGCTCGCCATCGACATGGCGGCCGTTGCCAAGGAACGCGACGGCGGCCTCTCCGGCATTTCCACCGGCATCCATTCGCTCGATTCCAAGATGGGTGGCCTGCAGCGGTCGGACTTGATCGTGCTCGCCGGCCGTCCGGGTATGGGCAAGACCTCGCTTGCGACCAACATCGCCTACAACATCGCGGCGGCCTACGAAGGCGAAGTGCAGTCCGATGGCAGCATGAAGGCCAAGAACGGCGGCGTCGTCGGCTTCTACTCGCTCGAAATGTCGTCCGAACAGCTCGCCACGCGTATCATCTCCGAGCAGACGGAAGTCTCCTCCTCGAAGATCCGCCGCGGCGACATCAACGATGCCGATTTTGAAAAACTCGTCGCCTGCTCGATGATGATGCAGAAAGTGCCGCTGTTCATCGACCAGACCGGCGGTATCTCGATCGCCCAGCTCTCGGCGCGTGCCCGCCGTCTCAAGCGCCAGCGCGGTCTCGACGTGCTCGTCGTCGACTACGTGCAGCTGATGACCGGCTCCGGCAAATCCAACGAAAACCGCGTTCAGGAAATCACCCAGATCACCACGGGCCTCAAGGCGCTCGGCAAGGAACTGAACGTGCCAATCATCGCGCTGTCCCAGCTCTCGCGTGCCGTCGAAAGCCGCGAAGACAAGCGCCCGCAGCTTTCCGACCTTCGTGAATCGGGCTCGATCGAGCAGGACGCCGACGTCGTGCTCTTCGTGTTCCGCGAAGAATATTACGTGAAGAACATGGAACCGCGCGATATCCACGATCCGAAATATCCGGAATGGGAAGCGCTGTTCGACAAGGTGAAGGGCACGGCAGATGTCATCATCGCCAAGCAGCGCCACGGACCGACCGGCACGGTGAAGCTCGCCTTCCAGTCGGAATTCACGCGCTTCGCCGATCTCGCCGACCCATCCTTTACCCAGTATGAGGAACATTGACGCGGGCTTTCCGCGTCAATTTCTTTCAGAAGCCTGCTGCCCGCGACAAGGCCGCTGTCGCGACGCCGACAACAACGCTTGCGAGCATCGGCAGGCGGCGCGCAGCAATTGCAGTGACCGCACATGCCAGCGTCTCCGCCCAGCCGGTAGCAAAGGCTGTCGGGGCAATGACAGCCATCAGCACGGCCGGTGGAATGGCTTCGATTGCCGTTCGCCTGTTCTCATCAATTTCCACATAGCGGATCAGCACAAGGCCACTGATGCGGGTGAAGATCGTCGCGGCAGCCATGGCGAGGATGGCAAGCAGTGTGTTGAGATCGAGCGTCATGCCGCCTGCTCCCGCGCCCTGCCTCTCCAGAGGGCCATTGCCAGCCCCGCCAGCGCCCCGGCTGCGATATACCAGACACCTGGCACAAACTGGTGGACGGCAACGGCCGCAATCCCGCTTGCGGCAAGCACCGCGCCGGTTTCCGGTCCCTTCCAGAAGCCCATGACCAGCACGATGAAGACGGCCGGAAAGGCGAAGTCGAGCCCGATGATGGCGGGATCGCCGAGAAAGGCGCCGAGCAGCGCACCTGCAAGCGATGAGCCGACCCAGGTGAGGTAGAAGGGCATGACGATGCCTGCATACCAGGTCGGGGTCAGACGCGTGCTGCCGGCGCGGAATTCCGCCATGGCCCAGAGCTCATCGGCGAGGAACAGCATGGCGATATAGCGCTTGATGCCGGAGAAGGATTGCATCTTCGTGCCAATCGAGGCGCTCATCAGCACGTGGCGGATATTGACGAGCAAGGCGGCAAAGCCGACGCCGATCCAGCTTGCCGGATGCGTCCAGATATCCATCGCCACGAATTGCGAGCCGCCGGCAAAGACGAGCGCGCTCATCAACGTCGTTTCCACGGCCGAGAGACCCTTGGTCGCCGAGACTGCGCCGAAGACGAGTCCGATCGGCAGGACCGCGATGATCAATGGGAAAATGGCTCGCATTCCGGCAAGAAATTCGCCGGCTGGCCGGTTTTGCTGCAACATTGGCAATCTCCACATCAAGATGGGCGGAGAAGTAGCGGAGCCATGGAAGCCTGTATTGAACGAAAGTGATTAGCCGACGCGGAACTGGCCGGGGGTGACGCCGGTGCGCGATTTGAAATGGCGGGTGAAATGCGCCTGATCGGCAAAGCCGCATTCAACGGCGACATCGGCCGGCATGCGGCCCTCCCTCAGCAACCGACGGGCGACGAGCACGCGCCGGTCCGTCAGGAAGGCGTGTGGGGTGATGTGATATTCCCTGCGGAAAGCGCGGATCAGATGGGCGCGGCTTAGCCCCGCCACTGTGGCCAGTTCCTCGAGACCGACATCGCAGTCGAAATTCTCGATCAGGTAATCGCGGGCACGGGCGACGGCGCTGCGTTCCTTGGTATCGATAGGCAGGACGATCGTGCTGCCGTAGCGGGCGAAGATCGCAGCCAGCACCGAGAACATGCTTTCATCGGATTCCAGTGCGCCCGCTCCACTTTCAAGCGTGCGGTGCGCGTTGTGAAAGGCTTTGGCAAGCTGCGGATCACACGGCAGCGCCCTGGCAAAGGACGGCGTCGCGTTGAAGGCCTTGCCGGTGACGTCCTCCAGAATATCGATGAACAGTTTCGTATCCGGGTAGATCATCCGGTAGCGATAACCCTCACCGCCCGGAGCGCCGTCATGCACGACACCGGGATCGATCAGATAGAGGTCTCCCGGTCCGGTTTCTTCCCGCCTTCCGCTCAGGGTCGCGATCTGGCTGCCGCTTTCGATCGCGCCGATGCTGAATGTATCGTGGGCGTGCGGCGCGTATTCGTGCGTGAGAAAACTGGCGCTCAGGCACTCCATGTCGCGAAAACGGCTATCCCGCCAGAAGCGGGCCGATTCCACCTTGGCGAGTGGCATGGCGTCTGCCGCCTCTTTCTGCGAAACGTTCTGCATCCAGGCAGATTAGCGCGCCAACCGCCCTACGTCTTGAACAAAAGTGATCGTATGTGGGAAAGGCGGGTATCTCGCCGCCCGTGCTTTCTCTTTGCCACAATGGCCTCTAGAGTATTGGCAGCATTTTCCTTTCCCTTTCAGTACGGCGATTCATGACAGATTTTTCCATCCCCTTCGAAGACGACGACCTTTTCGCTTCTGCCGGCCTGCGGCTGACCGTCGATCTGACGGCGCTGGCCGACAACTGGCGGGATATGGCGCGCCGCTCCGGAAAGGCGCGCACGGCCGCTGTCGTCAAGGCGGATGCCTACGGGATGGGGATCGAGGATGCCGGAGAAGCGCTCTATCTTGCCGGCGCCCGGGATTTCTTCGTGGCGACCGTCGATGAGGGTGTGACATTGCGCATGTTTGCACCTGAGGCACGCATCTTCGTTCTTGCCGGCATTTGGCCGGGCACCGAGCGGCGCTTTTTCGAAAACGATCTCGTGCCGATCATCTCTTCGGAAGAGCAGCTTGCGTTCTGGATGGCCGTGCTTGCCGACTATGGCGATTATCCATGCGCTTTGCATGTCGATACCGGCTTCAACAGGCTTGGCCTAACGATGGACGAGGCGATTGCGCTCGCTAACGACGTGTCGCGGCCGGCGAGTTTCGCTCCCGTTCTCGTCATGAGCCATCTTGCCTGCGGCGACGATCATTCCTCTGACATGAACAAGCAGCAGCTTGAATCATTCCGGACGGTTAGCGCCGCCTATGAAGGTATCGATTCAAGCCTTGCGGCGTCCGGCGGCATCTTCCTCGGGGATGACTATCACTTCGATCTCACCCGGCCGGGCATCGCGCTCTATGGCGGGCAGGCCGTCAACGGCATGGCAAACCCGATGCGTCCGGTGGCGACCGCCGAGGCGCGCATCATCCAGATCCGCACGGTCAAGGCCGGTGAATCCGTCAGCTATGGGCGGGCGCTGCAGCTGACGCGCGACAGCCGGCTGGCGATCGTTTCGGCCGGTTATGCCGATGGCTATATGCGCAGCCAGTCGAGCGACGGCGTGCCGTTGCGCCAGGCCGTGCCGCAGGGCGGACAGGGCTTCGTTGCCGGCCGTAAGGTACCGGTCGCCGGCCGCATCACGATGGACCAGACGATCTTCGACGTAACCGACCTGCCGGAAAATGCAGTTCGTGCCGGCGACTATATCGAGCTCTTCGGCAAGAATATCCTCGTGGACGACGCGGCCAAGGCTGCGGGTACGATCGGCTACGAGATGCTGACCAGCATCGGCCTGCGCCACGAGCGCAAGTACGAGATGGACGAGGAATAGTCTCTAGCGAGTGGTGAGCGCGAGGCGCACGCCAAGCGCCACGAACAGTGCACCAAGGCCACGGTCAAGCCAGAGGCCGATCCTGGCATTGCGCCTGAAGAGATCGGCAAGCCGCCCTCCCGCAAGGATCAACGGCGGCTCGATGAAAAAGGCCACCACAATGATCAGGCCGCCGTGAACGGCAAGTTGCAGCCATGCAGGGCCAGCGCCCTCCACAACGAATTGCGGCAGGAAGGCGAGGAAGAAGATCGCTACTTTCGGATTGAGCAGCGAGACAAGCACGCCCTGTCGATAGATGCGCTGCCAGGCGAGCGTTTCGCCCGCCGCGCGCACGAAGCCGCCCTCGCCTCTCGAGCGTAGCGCCTGAATGCCGAGCCAGACGAGATAGATCGCGCCCACCCATTTGACGGTGGAGAAGGCGATTGCTGAGGCGGCAAGGATCGCCGACAGGCCGAAAGCGGCAAGAAGCACATGGATGCAGGCGCCCGTCCAGATGCCGAAGACGGCAGCGAAGCCGGCGCGCGTGCCACTCTTCACCGTATGGCCGAGGATGAAGGCCATGTCCGGACCGGGCGAGATGTTCAAAAGAACCGCCGCGGTCAAAAAACCGATCCAGTGAGCGAGCGAATAATCGAGCATGGCCTACCCTTTGAGAGCCTGCTGATGCTGCCAGTCCGGCCACTGATAGGAAAATCATTAGTTTTGATCGGTGCAGGAAGCCATTATCTAGGGCGAAACCGATTCGGCCGCCAGGCGGCTCCACGTGAAAGCAGTCATTGATGGCCAAGGCCAGAACACAATTCATCTGCCAGAGCTGCGGCGCGGTGCATAACCGCTGGGCCGGCAAATGCGACAATTGCGGCGAGTGGAATACCATCGTCGAGGAAGACCCGATGGGCGGCATCGGCGGCGGACCGGCCAAGACGCCGAAGAAGGGCCGGCCGGTCGCACTGACCGCCCTGTCCGGCGAGATCGAGGAAGCGCCGCGCATCCATACCGGCATCTCCGAGCTCGACCGCGTCACGGGCGGCGGCTTCGTGCGCGGTTCGGCCGTGCTCGTTGGCGGCGATCCCGGCATTGGCAAGTCGACGCTGCTCATGCAAGGGGCGGCCGCCCTTTCCCGGCGCGGGCACAAGATCATCTACGTTTCGGGCGAAGAGGCTGTGGCGCAGGTGCGACTGCGCGCCCAGCGACTGAATGCGGCCGACACGGATGTGATGCTGGCGGCAGAGACCAATGTCGAAGATATTCTGGCAACACTGGCCGAGGGCAAACGCGCTGATCTCGTCATCATCGACTCCATCCAGACGCTCTGGAGCGAGCTCGCAGAATCCGCGCCGGGTACGGTCACGCAGGTGCGCACCGGCGTGCAGTCGATGATCCGTTTTGCCAAGCAGACGGGCGCGGCCATGGTGCTCGTCGGCCATGTGACCAAGGACGGCCAGATCGCCGGCCCGCGCGTGGTCGAGCACATGGTCGATGCCGTGCTCTATTTCGAGGGTGACCGCGGCCATCACTATCGCATCCTGCGCACGGTCAAGAACCGCTTCGGGCCGACCGATGAAATCGGCGTCTTCGAAATGTCGGACAAGGGACTGCGCGAAGTCGCCAACCCCTCCGAACTCTTCCTCGGCGAGCGCAACGAGAAATCGCCGGGTGCCGCCGTCTTTGCCGGCATGGAAGGCACGCGGCCCGTGCTTGTCGAGGTGCAGGCACTAGTAGCCCCGACTTCGCTCGGCACGCCGCGGCGCGCGGTCGTTGGCTGGGACTCTGCGCGCCTGTCGATGATCCTTGCGGTTCTGGAGGCCCATTGCGGCGTGCGGCTCGGCCAGCATGACGTCTATCTCAACATTGCCGGCGGCTTCCGCATCTCCGAGCCGGCCGCCGATCTTGCCGTAGCATCGGCCCTCGTTTCATCGCTGGCCGGTATTGCCCTTCCGGCTGATTGCGTCTATTTCGGCGAAGTCAGTCTGTCGGGCGCCGTCCGGCCGGTTGCGCAAACCGCCCAGCGCCTTAAAGAAGCCGAAAAGCTAGGGTTTTCAGCGGCTCTTCTGCCATCGGGCTCCGCCGAACTGCCAAAGGGCAGCGGTCGCTGGAGCGAGATTGAGAGCCTGCCGGATCTGGTAGCGCGCATTGCCGGCTCGAAAGGGGCGTTGCAGCGTGTGGAAGAAGACGTTTGATCCTTCATCACTGATAGCGGGGATGCTATAGGATCTGCCAAACAAGGCGCGACGCGGCCCGCAAGGCGGCAGTCTGGAGTGGAATTTATATGCCCATTACGATTTTCGACGGTATTGTCATCGGCGTCGTGCTCTTCTCCGCCGTTCTGGCAATGGTCCGCGGCTTTTCGCGCGAAGTCCTTTCGATCGCGAGCTGGGGCGGATCTGCAGCTGCCGCCTACTATCTCTACCCTTATCTCGTGCCTTACGCGAAGAAGTATACGGACGATGACCGCATTGCCATCGTCGGGTCGGCGGCCGTCGTCTTCCTGATCGCGCTGATCGTCATCTCCTTCATCACGATGAAGATCGCCGATTTCATTATCGACAGCCGCATCGGCGCGCTCGACCGTACTTTGGGCTTCCTCTTCGGTGCTGCGCGCGGCATACTTCTGCTCGTCGTCGCCGTTGCCTTCTGGAACTGGCTGGTCGATGCCGATCACCGCCCGGCATGGGTCAACAATGCCAAATCGAAGCCGTTCCTGGATTCTCTCGTCGTTCGCCTGCAGGCAGTCCTGCCGGATGAATTCGCCCAGATGATCCAGAAGAGCATCACCGAGAAGCTTGGCGGCGCGAAGCCGACGGAAGAAAATGCGCCGGCCAGCGATCAGGCTCCGGCGGAAGACGCAGCACCCGCGCCTACCAATGGCGCACAGCAGCCATCTAATTGACGCAGTGTTCACTCGCTTGACCCGCGGCCTGGCAATTGCCATTTGAGCGGGACGTAAGACCAAAGGTCTGGCCGGGCATTCCGCTCTGCCGGGCCTCAGCCGTTTCAGAGCCCGCAAGCGGGTTTTGAGGCAGTAACGTTCAGCATGAACCTATCGGAAAGCTCAGAGATTTCCGGTATCATGCACCTGGAAAAGCCGATCCATTCTTGTGAGAGCAGAGGCCCGCAGAAATGAACCAGTCCCATTCCTTCCCGATTGACGATCCGCTCGACGGAGATACGCTGCATGAAGAATGCGGCGTTTTCGGAATTCTGGGACATGACGATGCTGCGGCGCTGACGGCGCTCGGCCTCCACGCCCTGCAGCATCGCGGGCAGGAAGCGGCCGGTATCGTCTCCTTCGACGGCAAGCGCTTCCATCAGGAACGCCATATGGGCCTCGTCGGCGACCATTATACCAATCCGATGACGCTTGCCCGCCTGCCCGGCAGCATTTCGATGGGCCATACGCGTTACTCCACGACCGGCGAAGTGGCGATGCGCAACGTGCAGCCGCTCTTTGCCGAACTGGAAGAAGGCGGTATCGCCATTGCCCATAACGGCAACTTCACCAACGGCCTGACGCTGCGCCGCCAGATCATCGCAACCGGCGCCATCTGTCAGTCGACCTCAGATACCGAAGTCGTCCTTCACCTCATCGCCCGCTCCCGCCATACGTCCACCGCTGATCGCTTCATCGATGCCATCCGCCAGATGGAAGGCGGCTATTCGATGCTCGCCATGACGCGCACCAAACTGATCGCGGCGCGCGACCCCACCGGCATCCGCCCGCTGGTCATGGGCGAACTCGACGGCAAGCCGATCTTTTGCTCGGAAACCTGCGCGCTCGATATCATAGGCGCGAAGTTCATCCGCGACGTGGAGAATGGTGAAGTCGTCATATGCGAAATCCAGCCTGATGGTTCGATCAGCATTGATGCGCGCAAGCCCAGCAAGCCCCAGCCGGAACGCCTCTGCCTGTTCGAATATGTCTATTTCGCCCGTCCGGATTCGGTCGTCGGTGGCCGCAACGTCTATACGACGCGCAAAAACATGGGCATGAACCTCGCCAAGGAATCGCCCGTCGATGCCGACGTCATCGTGCCTGTTCCCGATGGCGGCACGCCGGCTGCGCTCGGCTATGCGCAGGAAAGCGGCATTCCCTTCGAATACGGCATCATCCGCAACCACTATGTCGGCCGCACCTTCATCGAGCCGACCCAGCAGATCCGCGCCTTCGGCGTGAAGCTGAAGCATTCCGCCAACCGCGCGATGATCGAAGGCAAGCGCGTGGTGCTGGTGGACGATTCCATCGTTCGCGGCACGACTTCGCTGAAGATCGTCCAGATGATCCGTGAAGCCGGCGCCAAGGAAGTGCATATCCGTGTGGCCAGCCCGATGATCTTCTTCCCGGATTTCTACGGCATCGACACGCCCGACGCCGACAAGCTGCTCGCAAACCAGTATGCCGATGTCGAAGCCATGGCGAAGTATATCGGTGCCGATTCGCTCGCCTTCCTGTCGATCAACGGCCTCTATCGTGCCGTCGGCGGTGAAGACCGCAACCCGGCCCGCCCGCAGTTCACCGACCATTATTTCACCGGCGATTATCCGACCCGCCTGCTCGACAAGAACGGCGAGTCCATGGGTAACAAGATTTCCATGCTTGCCAGCAACGGCTGAGCCGCTTCCGCTTTGACTTTCCTATCTGGGGCGCTTATTGCGCCCCTTATCTTTTCAAGCACATCCGGAGCCGGGGCAGATGAACATCAATCTTGAAGGCAGGATCGCGCTGGTGACGGGCGCATCACGCGGCATCGGCTATTTCACCGCCCTCGAACTCGCCAAGGCCGGCGCGCATGTGATTGCCTGCGCCCGCACCGTTGGCGGCCTGGAAGAGCTCGACGATGCCATCAAGGCTGTCGGCGGTTCCGCCACCCTCGTGCCCTTCGATCTCGCCGATATGGAGGCAATCGATCGTCTCGGCGGCTCGATCTTCGAGCGCTGGGGCAAGCTCGACATTCTCGTTGCCAATGCCGGTGTGCTCGGCGTCATCTCGCCGATCGGCCATATCGAGGCGAAGGTCTTCGAGAGGGTTATGAACATCAATGTGAATGCAACCTGGCGGCTGATCCGTTCGGTCGATCCGCTGCTGACCCGCTCGGATGCCGGCCGCGCCGTCATCATGTCCTCGGGTGCAGCCCACAAGTGCCGTCCCTTCTGGGGCGCCTATTCCGCCTCCAAGGCCGCCGTCGAGGCGCTTGCCCGCACCTGGGCCGGGGAGACGCAGACGACGCCGCTGCGTATTACCAGCGTTGACCCGGGTGCCACGCGCACGGCGATGCGGGCTCAGGCAGTTCCCGGCGAAGATCCGATGAGCCTGCCGCACCCCTCCGAAGTGGCAAAGGCGATCCTGCCGCTGGTCGGGCCTGGTGTGACCGAGACGGGCAAGCTGTTCATCGTGCGAGAGAACAAGCTGGTGGATTATCATCTGCCGGGATAGGCGGAGTTCTCAGTTTGCAGCAACGGTTGGGAAGAGATGTTCGAAGCCCGTTTCTGATGGGCATAGTGCATTGAGGTCCACTGGCCCCTGAATGCCGTCCAATGTGCCGTTATCGGCAAATTGCCAGATTGACCAACGACGGCAACCTTCCTGCGCAGGCTCCTTGAACACGCTTCGCAGCCAGAGGTAATGATCGGGAAAGCGGGCTTCGTTACCCTTCAGATATTGATCATAAAATTCCGGCGTGACGTAAAAAATCGGCTTTTCGGGAAAACTGCCTTTCAGCTCGGTGACGAAGGCGTTCACTTCCGTCGCCATTTCCTCGAGCGTCGGTACCTTGTTGCAATTGCCGACAAACTCCAGATCGACGGCGATGGGCAGAGCTCCCGTCGCCTTTGGCACGGTCGCGAGGACATTCTGCGCCTGATCCCTGCCTGGGCGGCAGAAGGTGAAAAAATGGTAGGCGCCCCTGACCAGCCCCGCATCTCCGGCACGCTGCCAGTTCTCGGCGAACCGGGAATCCCTATGATCGCCGCCTTCGGTCGCCTTCATGATCGCGAAACGCACGTTCGGCTGCGCGGCCACGGTCCTCCAATCAATGGCACCCTGGTGATGACTGACATCGATGCCTTGGATCGGATAACGGGTCAGGGACGGGTTGTTGAAGCGAAGCATTCCAAAATCGTATGCGAAATATGCAGCGAATGCGACCATCAGAATTGCGGTCGCTCCTGTCGCCCACCGGACCATCCCCCGCTCCCCCAGTAATTTTTGACGGTGTCCGCTGTTAGACGCGATTTGCGCCGCCAAAATGGCGGAAGCCTCAGCGTATGCACCGTATCTTTGCCGGCCCCTCGTCCTTTCGGCCCACGCATTGGATGCCTCAGCCGAACTGCCGCCGGATGGCCCCTCGCCCCTCTTGACCAAACTCCGATCCCGCGCCATAAAACGCGTCATGAAAACGGTTACCTGCATTATTTGCCGGAAGATTATTCGCTAGCCCAAAGCTGGCCTGGCCGTTTTCGTCTCCCAAATGTCCAAGATGCGAAACGCCCCGGCCTGCCGGTGGTGGTATTTTCTGCATATGCATTTTAGGAGAGTGAAATGGGCGGCACGCCAGAACTGAAGCTGTACAATACGCTGACGCGGGAGAAATCGGTCTTCAAGCCGATCGATGCCGAAAACGTCCGCATGTATGTGTGCGGCCCGACGGTCTATGATTACGCCCATATCGGCAATGCGCGACCGGTCATCGTCTTCGACGTGCTGTTCCGCCTGTTGCGCCATGTCTACGGCGAAAACCACGTCACCTATGCGCGCAACATCACCGATGTCGATGACAAGATCAACGCGCGGGCGCTGCGCGACTATCCGGGCCTGGCGCTGAATGCAGCGATCCGGGCGGTCACGGAAAAGACCGAGAAGCAGTTCCTCGACGATGCCGTGGCACTCGGCTCGCTCGAGCCGACAGTGCAGCCGCGCGCCACCGACAATATCGCTGAGATGATCGAGATCATCGAGCGGTTGATTTCGCGCGGCCATGCCTATCAGGCGTCAGGCGAAGTGCTGTTCGATACGAAGTCGATGGCCGATTACGGTCAGCTTTCCAAGCGCAACCTCGACGAACAGCAGGCGGGCGCGCGCGTCGCTGTCGATGCGCACAAGAAAAACCCGGGCGATTTCGTACTCTGGAAATTGTCCGACGAGAACGAGCCCGGCTGGGAAAGCCCGTGGGGCCGCGGCCGTCCGGGCTGGCATATCGAGTGCTCGGCGATGAGCGGGCGCTATCTCGGCGACGTCTTCGACATCCACGGCGGCGGGCTGGACCTGATCTTCCCGCACCATGAGAACGAGATCGCCCAGTCGCGTTGCGCCCATGGCACCGCCGTGATGGCGAATGTCTGGATGCATAACGGCTTCCTGCAGGTCGAAGGCCGCAAGATGTCAAAGTCAGAAGGCAATTTCGTCACCATCTACGAGCTGCTGCACACGGAGACGTTCGCAGGCCGCCAGTGGCCGGGCGAAGTGCTGCGCCTTGCGATGCTGATGACGCATTACCGCGAGCCGATCGACTTCTCGGTCAAGCGGCTGGAGGAAGCCGAGCGGCTGCTTGCCAAATGGCCGGCCGCCGAGCCCGGCAATGCCAAGCCGGACGAGACCGTATTGAATGCACTGGCCGACGACCTCAATACGGTCGCGGCCGTCCAGGCATTGCATGCGCTGGCACAATCCGGCGAGCCCGCCGTCTTTGCCGCCAGTGCCGCCCTGCTCGGCGTGCTGCCGAAGAAGACCGAGATCGATGAGGCTGTGGCGGCGGAAATCGATGCGCGGGTCAAAGCGCGGTTGGAATTGCTCAAGGCGAAGAACTTCGCGGAGGCCGACAAGATCCGCGACACGCTTGCCGCCGAGGGCATCCAGCTCAAGGACGGCAAGGATCCGGCGACGGGTGAACGGGTGACGACATGGGAGCTCAAGCGTTAGAATGGTTTGGGTGGCAAGACATACCCCCCTCTGCCCTGCCGGGCATCTCCCCCACAAGGGGGGAGATTGGCTGGGTGCGCCCACTCGCCCTAATCATCCCTATCGTTTGGCGACAACTGCTCGGTACACCCGCGAGATTTGGCGACGCTGTCGCGTCTTGCCAATCTCCCCCCTTGTGGGGGAGATGCCCGGCAGGGCAGAGGGGGGTGTAGCCGAGAGCGAGAGACTGGACATGTCACATACACCGGTTCCCCCGCAGCGGCGGGCGAACGCCCGGCGGATGCGCAAAGCTATGACCGATGCCGAACTGAAGCTCTGGAACGAACTTCGTGCCCACCGTCTGATGGGTCTCGGCTTCCGCAGGCAATTGCCGATTGCCGGCTATATCGTTGATTTCGCCTGCCCAACCCATCGCCTGATTGTCGAAGTAGATGGCTCGCAGCATGGGCTTACGGAGAACAGCTCCTACGACAACGCCCGCACTCAGCGCCTGCAACTCGACGGCTGGACCGTCCTGCGCTTCTGGAATGACGATATTCTCAAAGATATCGACAACGTATGCAGCCACATCATCCGCACCATCGGAAAGGATCTGCCATGACCAACACCTACACCGGCGGCTGCCAATGCGGAGCGATCCGGTTCCGGGCGCGGGGTACGCCGCAGGATTCCTCGATCTGTCACTGCCGCATGTGCCAGAAGGCGTTCGGCGCCTATTATGCGCCGCTGGTTTCCGTACGCGGAATGGAATTCGAATGGACCAGAGGGCAGCGCAAGACCTTCCGGTCTTCGAATTTCGTCAACCGCGGCTTCTGCGGCGATTGCGGCACGCCGCTGACCTATGAGGCGCCCGACGGCATGGCGGTTGCGGCCGGCGCGTTCGACGACCCGTCTTTGCTGCCGCCGACCATTCAGTGGGGGGTGGAAGGCAAGATCGGCTTCGTCGATCATCTGCACGAACTGCCGGGAGAACGAACCGAAGCGGACCTCGCTGCCGGTTCCTTCCTCCATCAGATCGTGTCCTATCAGCACCCCGACCATGATACGCCGGTGTGGCCGCCGGAGGATCACGCATGACGGCAAAGGCGGAACAGAGCGGCGGATGCCAATGCGGCGCGGTTCGTTACCGGGCGCGCGGCGAGCTTGGCTATCCGCATGTCTGCCATTGCCGCATGTGCCAGAAGGCGGCCGGCAATTATTTCCTGCCGCTTGCAGGGGTGATGCGGGTGGATTTCGAGCTGACGCGTGGCGAGCCGAAATGGTTCCACTCCTCCGGCCTCGTGCGGCGCGGCTTCTGCGGCGATTGCGGCACGCCGCTTTTCTACGACATTCCCGATGCCGACTCCATCAACATCACGCTCGGCTCGCTCGACGATCCGCAGGCGGTGAAACCGGTCATGCAATCCAATCTCGACAGTAAAATGGTCTGGTTTCATGCGCTCGATGGCTTGCCTGTCGAGCCGGAACCGGAAACAACCGATCGCGAGGACGGGATTGCGGCGAGCAATCACCAGCATCCCGACCACGATACATCCCACTGGCCTTCAGGAGTTCATCCATGACAGAGACGACGAGAACAGGCGGCTGCCAGTGCGGCGCCGTACGCTTCCGCATAACAGGCAAGCTCGGGCGCCCGTCCATCTGCCATTGCCGCATGTGCCAGAAGCAGTTCGGCGGCTTCTTCTCAGCTCTGGTGACGGCACCGGAAGAGGGCATGGAATGGTCGCGCGGTGAACCGGCCTATTTCCAGTCCTCGGTCAATATCGAGCGCGGCTTCTGCCGGGATTGCGGCACGCCGATGACCTATCGTCATCCGGGCGGGCTGGAGCTTGCGATCGGTACTTTCGACGACCGGAGCGACCTCGCGCCACAGATCCAGGTCAACTACGATGCTCGCCTGCCCTGGGTCGAGACGATCTTCGAGGCGCCGGTTCATAAGGACCCGGATTTCTATTCCCGGCAGGAGGCGATCATTTCCTTCCAGCATCCCGACCACGATACCGCTGTCTGGCCCGCAAAAGGCGTGAAGATATGACCGAAGTGCTGCGCACGCTCTATCCGGAAATCGAACCCTATGCTTCCGGCCATCTCGAGGTCGGCGACGGCCATGTGATCTATTGGGAGCGCTGCGGCACGCCGGGCGCAAAGCCCGCGGTCTTCCTGCATGGGGGCCCGGGCGGCGGCATTTCGCCCGCGCATCGCCGGGTGTTCGACCCCAAGCTTTATGACGTCATGCTCTTCGACCAGCGCGGCTGCGGCAAGTCTACCCCGCATGCGAGCCTCGAGGCCAACACGACCTGGCACCTCGTTGCCGATATCGAGCAGCTGCGCGAGATGGCCGGCGTCGACAAATGGCAGGTCTTTGGCGGCTCCTGGGGTTCGACGCTGGCGCTTGCCTATGCCCAGAAGCATCCGGAACGGGTCTCCGAACTCGTCGTGCGCGGCATTTACACGCTGACGCGGGCCGAACTCGACTGGTACTATCAGTTCGGCGTCTCCGAGATGTTCCCGGACAAGTGGGAGCGCTTTGTCGCACCCATCCCGCCTGAAGAACGCCATGAGATGATGCTCGCCTATAATCGGCGCCTGACCGGCTCGGACCGCGCCGTGGCTCTCGAAGCCGCGCAAGCCTGGAGCATCTGGGAGGGTGAAACGATCACGCTGCTGCCGGAGAAATCGACCAGCGGCAAGTTCGAGGAAGCCGAGTTCGCCTATGCCTTTGCCCGCATCGAGAACCATTTCTTCGTTCATGCCGGCTGGATGGATGAAGGCCAGCTGCTGCGCGATGCCTACAAGCTGAGGGATATTCCTGGCGTCATCGTCCACGGGCGTTATGACATGCCCTGCCCGGCCAAATATGCCTGGCTGCTGCACAAGGCATGGCCAAAGGCCGAGTTCCACCTGATCGAGGGGGCGGGCCATGCCTTTTCGGAACCCGGCATTCTCGACCAGCTGATCCGGGCGACGGACCGGTTCGCAGGCAAACAATAAAAGCCGCAAGCGGCGACAGGAAACACCACTATGGCACGCGAAAGAATCTACCTCTTCGACACGACGCTTCGGGACGGGCAGCAGACGCCCGGCATCGACTTTTCCGTCGAGGACAAGATTGCGATTGCAGGCATGTTGGACGAGTTCGGGCTCGACTATGTCGAGGGCGGTTATCCGGGCGCGAACCCGACCGATACTGCCTTCTTCGCAGAGAAGCGTACGAATCTGGCCGCCTTCGTCGCCTTCGGCATGACGAAACGCCCCGGTGTTTCCGCCTCCAACGATCCGGGCCTTGCCGGCCTTCTGCAGGCGCGCAGTGACGCCATCTGTTTCGTTGCCAAGAGCTGGGACTACCATGTGCAAGTAGCGCTCGGCTGCACCAATGAGGAAAACCTCGAATGCATCGCCGAAAGCGTCAAAGCCGCCGTTGCCGCCGGCAAGGAAGCGATGGTCGACTGCGAGCATTTCTTCGACGGCTACAAGGCCAATCCGGAATATGCGCTGGCCTGTGCGAAGACCGCCTATGAAAACGGCGCACGCTGGGTGGTGCTCTGCGACACCAATGGCGGCACGCAGCCGCCGGAAGTGCGCGCCATCGTCGAGGCGGTGATTGCCTTCGGCGTGCCGGGGCACTGTCTCGGCATCCATGCGCATAACGATACCGGCCAGGCGGTCGCCAATTCGCTTGTCGCCGTCGAAGCGGGCGTTCGCCAGATACAGGGTACGCTGAATGGCGTCGGCGAACGTTGCGGCAATGCCAATCTGGTGACGCTGATCCCGACGCTGGCGCTGAAGAGCGCCTATAATACGCGTTTCGAAACGGCGATCGATGCCGAGCGGCTGACCAATCTTACCCGTCTGTCGCACGCCTTCGACGAGTTGCTCAACCGCTCGCCGGATCATCAGATGCCCTATGTCGGCGCCTCTGCCTTCGCAACCAAGGCCGGCATTCATGCCTCGGCCCTTTTGAAGGATCCGCGCACCTACGAGCACGTGCCGCCGGAAAGTGTGGGCAATTTCCGTAAGGTCATGGTCTCGGATCAGGGCGGCAAGGCGAATTTCATCAATGCACTGAGGCGTCGCGGCATCGATGTCGCCAAGGACGATCCGAAGCTCGATCTCCTGATCTCGATCGTCAAGGAGCGCGAGGCATCCGGCTACGCTTATGAAGGTGCGGATGCGAGCTTCGAGCTTCTGGCGCGCCGTACCATGGGCACCATTCCGGATTTCTTCTCGATCGACGGCTTCCGGGTGATGATCGAACGGCGCTTCGATTCTCACGGCCGCATCAAGATCGTCTCCGAAGCCGTGGTGAAGATCGCCATCGACGGCCAGACGCTGATGTCGGTCGCGGAAGCCGAGGGACCGGTCAATGCGCTCGACCTTGCGCTGCGCAAGGACTTCGGCAAGTATCAGCATGAGATCGACGATCTCGTGCTCGCCGACTTCAAGGTGCGTATCCTCAATGGCGGTACTGACGCCGTTACCCGCGTTCTGATCGAATCCACCGATTCCAGCGGCGTGCGCTGGTGGACGGTCGGCGTTTCCGACAACATCATCGACGCCTCGTTCCAGGCGCTGATGGATTCGGTCATCTACAAGCTGATGAAGAACCGGCAACTTGCCGGTAAGATCGCGGCCGAGTGAGGTTCAGAGAAGGCCCCAGTCCTCCTCCGAATACCATTCGTCCTCCTGCTTCGGCTCTTTCCAGCGCAGCCGCGTGACCTTTCCCATGCCGCCCTGCCGGAAGGCGGACTCCAGCACTCTGTAGGTCTCGATCGTGCCGCTCGCGCCATGGCCCCAGACGAAGACGGTGGGGCTTAAATAACGGGCGCGATAATGCTCGGGCGTGTGCTGGATCAGAAAGAAGCCGCCGCGGGCACTGCGCGGCCGCAGATTGTCGTTGCCGTCACGCGAGGGAGCAGAGAGCGGAAGGATCAGCCTGCCGCCGATGGCGAGATTGTCGATCCAGGTTTCGGCCGGCTTATGGACCGCGAAATTGACGTAGATGGCGTCGGTCGGCGATTGCGGCCATTCCAGACCGTTGCCGCAGACAACCTCGACATTGCCATAGGGAGCCAGGTTGGCGACGGCGCGGGCGGCGAGATCCCGGTCATATTCGATCGCCGCGACATGGCCGCCGCTTCCGACCAGGTGCGACAGCATGGCAGTATAGTAGCCGCCCCCGGCGCCGATGTGGCAGGCTGTCTCGCCGGGTTGGGGCGCCAGCCAATGGAGGCCGAGCGCATGAAGCGAGGGGCTGCCATTGTTGACCTGCTTTCCCTCCTGCAGCGCGATCAGAACATCCTGATAGAGGATGACGGGATCGGTCGACGGCATGTCCTGATAGCCGGTCCCGCTTGCCATGCGCCACGGCGGCGGGTCCAGGAAATCTTCCCTCGGCACGGTGGCAAAGGCCTGCCGCAGCCGCTCGTCGTCCACGATGCCCATCTTCGCCAGCATTTGGGTTGCATAGGCTTGGCGGCAGATCGTCAGTTCGGTTTCGTCCATGCTTGCCTCTCTTCGTGACCCTGCAGGTTCGGTTCCATTCAATGAAATGAATTGGCCTATTCACGCCGCTTAAGTTAATGCGGATCAGAAACAGAACAAATACGGAAACACCCAATGTCTGCCGATGCAAGCGCCCCCCTCATCAAGAACGAAGACAGTCCACGCGGCTTTGCCTTCGCGCTGACGGCCTATCTTCTGTGGGGCTTTCTGCCGATCTACATGAAGGCTCTGGCGCATATTTCACCTGCCGAAGTCATCGCCCATCGAATTTTATGGTCGCTGCCGCTCGCCGGCATCGTGCTTTTGGTGCTGGGACGCACGCAGGATATCGCCATTGCGCTGCGTTCACCGCGCATGCTCGCCATGGCAATGATGACCGCGGCGCTGATCACCGTGAACTGGGGCACCTATGTCTGGGCGATCGGCGCCGGCCATTCACTCGATGCGGCCATGGGCTATTTCATCAATCCGCTCTTCAGCATCTTCCTCGGCGCCGTGCTGCTGAAGGAAAAGCTGCAGCCGATGCAGATCGCGGCGATCTGCCTTGCCGGCCTTGCGGTCGTCGTGCTCGCCTTCGACAGCGGCGGCATCCCTTGGGTGGCGCTGACGCTGGCCATCAGCTGGGGCTTCTATGCGCTGTTTCGCAAGACGCTGCCGCTCGGGCCGAACCAGGGCTTCTTCCTGGAAGTACTGATCCTCAGCCTGCCGGCCCTCATCTACATCCTCTACCTGGAATTCGTCAGCGGCGAAGGCCACCTCTACCGGACGGGCCTTTCCGATACAGCCCTGTTGCTCGGCTGCGGGCTCATCACCGCGGTACCGTTGATGATCTATGCTAACGGCGCCAAGCTGCTGAAACTCTCGACCATCGGCATCATGCAATATATCGCCCCGACAATGATCTTCATCATTGCGATTTTCGGCTTCGGGGAGGAGCTCGACACGGCGCGTATGATCGCCTTCCCGCTGATCTGGGCGGGCCTCTTCTTCTATAGCTGGTCGATGCTGCGGACGAGCCGCGGGCGCTAAGCCCGCACCCGTTTCACGCAATTCCGCCGCGCAGCTGGAATTGCGTGAGAACTTACATCTTTGAGATCACGTCGTCCTCGCCGTCACGGTCGGCGGCAAGCTCTGCCGCCTGCGCCATGATGGCAGGGATGATGCCCGAGATCTCGTCGATGACCAGCGGCTGCACGCGATGGGCGGTGTGCAGGAAGCCCTCGCCCGTCATATGGTGCAGAAGCTCCATCATCGGATCCCAGAAGCCGTTGATGTTGGCGAAGACCATCGGCTTTTCGTGACGGCCGAGCTGCGCCCAGGTCATGATCTCGACGATCTCTTCCAGCGTGCCGATACCGCCCGGCAAGGCCACGAAGGCATCCGAGCGCTCGAACATCGTGTGTTTGCGCGCATGCATGTCAGGGGTTACAATAAGCTCGTTGAGCTGGCCGAGCGAATGGCGAGTCGCCTCCATGTCGATCAGGAACTCGGGAATGATGCCCGTCACCTGACCGCCGTTGGATAGGGTCCCGCTGGCCACAGCGCCCATGATGCCCTTTGTGCCGCCGCCGTAGATCAGGCGCAGGCCATATTCCGCGATCTCTTTTCCGAGCGCGCGGCCGGCAGCCATATGGGAAGGATCGCGTCCCGGCCGAGAGCCGCAGTATACGCAAATGGATCGAATCGGTACAGATTGTTCGGTCATAAGGGAAAAACAACTATTCCATTTCAATGCAGTCAAGAAAATTGACTGAAAAGCGGCGTCCAGAGCTTGCCTATTTGCTTTGAATGCTTGTGCAAAGCAACGGGAATCGCTAGCAATTTCTGAATACTACGGCAATTTGCCGCCTTTGGAGACGCAATGATGAAAAACCGTGCCGGCTTGCTGGCCCTCGCAGTGCTCGTAATCGCAATCATACTGATGGTGTTTTTCGTCATGCCACGGCTCGGCTCTGATGTGGCGAAGGTTGGTGACGCCATCAACCAGGCGGGCACCGAGGTCAACAACACGGTTAACGAAGCGTCTAAGACTTCCCGCTCCGCTGCCGCGGATGCTGCAGCGGCCGCCCAGAAGATCGGCAGTCTCACTGCCGATGCCGTCCGATCACTCTCCGGCCTGAAGGCGTTGTTTACCGATGGCAAGGTTCCCGCTGCCGATGCGCTTGCAGGCGCCAAGACTGCCGCCGTGAATACGCTGACCGCCATCGCCGATTTCGCTGTCCCTGATGGTCTCGACACGACCACCGCAAGCCTCGTCTCCAGGGCCAAGGATGGTGCGGGCAAAGCGCGCGATATCATCCAGAATCTCCCTGAAAACGCTGCAGATGCATTGGCCGCGCTCGCACGGGCCGAAGCCGCTCTGACCGGTGCGCCCGAGCCAGCCGGCCAGCCGGCCGCAGCCAATACCGCTGCCAACGCCGGCCCGAAGATTCCGGCTTTCGACGTGCTGCGTGTCGAGCCAGACGGTTCGACCGTCATTGCCGGTTCGGCCGAGCCGCATGGCAAGCTGGAAGTGCTTGACGGCGACAAGGTGGTCGTGACGACCGATGTCGACGGTACCGGTGATTTTGCCGCCGTTCTCGACAACCCGCTTCCGGCCGGCGACCACCAGCTCGTGCTGAAAGTAACCGGCAAGGACGGAAAGACCACGCTGTCTGAAGAAGTTGCGACCGTTTCCGTGCCGAAGGATGGCAGCGGCAGCGAGTTGCTCGCCATGGTTTCCAAGCCGGGCACGGCAAGCCGCATCATCACCGCACCGAAGGCTGAGGTCGCAAACGCCCAGCCGCCGGCCGCCGACAACGCGCAGCCTGCCTCTAATGGCGCTCCGAGCAACGAGGTTGCAATGCAGACGCCGAATATGCCCGTGGCATCTGGTGATGCGGGCAATACGGCACCTGCTCTTCCCGGCACTCAGCAGGGCACCGAGGCTGTTGCCGATGTGGTGATCACTGCCGTGGAGATCGAAGGCAACAAGATCTTCGTGGCGGGCACCGCGCGCGCCAATGCCAAGGTTATCGGTTACGCCGATGATGCGCTGATCGGCCAGGATACGGCGGAGCCGGATGGTCACTTCGTTATCAGCGGCGCGATGAACCTCCCGGTCGGTGATCACAAGATCCGTGTCGATGTCGTCGATGGCACGGGCAAAGTCCTCATTCGCGCGACCGTCAATTTCAACCGTCCGGAAGGCGATCAGGTAACGGTTGCCGCGCAGTCCGGCAGCAATGCCAATGCCAATCAGGCGACGGTGCCGCTCGACGAGGGCAAGCTCGGCAAGCTCAAGGGCGATGCGACGAAAGCCTTCGGCCTGCTGAAGGGCCTGTTCGCCGACGGCAAGGTGCCGGGTGCCGAGCAGCTTGCGGCAGCCCGCTCGGCCACCGAGTTCGCGCTGCGCTCTCTGGTCGACTTCCGTCCAGGCATCGATGCGACAGACGCCTTCAAGCAGGCATCGGCTTCCGCCTCACAGGTTGCGGCGAATGCGCTGACAGTGCTGCAGAGCCTGCCGAAGGATGCCAAGTCGGTCGGCGCAGCACTCGACAAGCTCGGCGCGATCATCGCCGAACTGACGGTTCCCGGTGCCAATGTCGCGCCGATCCCCTCAAACCAGGTATCGGACGCCAGCCAGCCAAAGACGATCGAGCAGGCGCCGCTGACGGCAAACAACAACGCGGTCATCATCCGCCGCGGCGATACGCTCTGGCAAATCTCCCGGCGTACCTATGGCCTCGGTGTGCGCTATACGACGATCTACATCGCCAACGAGGACAAGATCCTCAATCCGGACCGCATCCGTCCGGGCCAGGTCTTCGGCCTGCCGAAGGATGCGCTTCCGAATGCCGAGGAGCTGCACCGCAAGCGGCTCTCGGGCGGGCATCTCTAAATCAAAAAACGGCGGCCCATCGGCCGCCGTTTTCGTTAGGACCGACGCGCAACACCTCGCCTATAAAATCCCTGCCAATGTTGTAATCCGCCAGCCGGTGGCATATCTCGCGGGAGCGGCGACAAGCCGCGGCGATAGCGGCCCGCCGGGCTGGAGAAAAGCATGGCAAACGGCAAGACAGTTTCAGACTCCAATCTGTTGGGAACGCTCTACAATCTCTGGCCCTATATGTGGCCGAAGGACCGGCCGGATCTCAGGATGCGGGTCGTCTGGGCCTCGGTTTACCTGCTGATCTCGAAATTCGTGCTGCTGCTGGTGCCCTATTTCTTCAAGTGGTCCACCGATGCGCTGAACGGCAGGATGGACCTGCAGGGCACGCTGCCGCCGCTGCTGATCGGCGCCACAGCCCTCGTTATCGCCTATAACCTGACGCGTCTCATCCAGCTCGGTCTCAACCAGCTCAGGGACTCACTCTTTGCCAGCGTCGGTCAATATGCGGTGCGCCAGCTTGCCTACCGCACCTTCGTGCACATGCACGAGCTTTCCCTGCGCTTTCACCTCGAGCGCAAGACGGGCGGACTTTCGCGCATCATCGAGCGCGGGACCAAGGGTATCGAAACAATCGTGCGTTTCACGATCCTGAACTCGATCCCGACAGTCATCGAATTCCTGCTGACGGCGGCGATCTTCTGGTGGGGCTATGGCTTCTCCTATCTCGCTGTTACCGCCTTCACCGTCTGGGCCTATATCTGGTTCACCATCCGCGCCTCCGACTGGCGTATCTCCATCCGCCGGGCGATGAACGACAGCGATACGGATGCCAATACCAAGGCGATCGACTCCCTCCTCAACTTCGAAACCGTCAAATATTTCGGCAATGAAGAGATGGAGGCCAAGCGCTTCGACAAGTCGATGGAGCGTTATGAGAAGGCTGCGACCGATGTGTGGACCTCGCTCGGTTGGCTGAACTTCGGCCAGGGCGTGATCTTCGGCATCGGCACGACGATCATGCTCGTCCTCTCGGCCTGGTCGGTTCAGCGTGGCGAGCACACGATCGGCGATTTCGTCTTCGTCAATTCCATGCTGCTGCAGCTTTCAGTGCCGCTGAACTTTATCGGCTTCGTCTACCGTGAAATCCGCCAGGGCTTGATCGATATCGAGCAGATGTTCGATCTTCTGGAAGTGAAGGCCGAAGTGCTGGACGCGCCTGACGCGAAGGATCTTGCCATCGGCCAGGGCGCCATCTCCTTTAAGGATGTGCATTTCGCCTATGATCCGGCCCGGCCGATCCTGAAAGGCATTTCCTTCGAGGTGCCTGCGGGCAAAACGGTTGCCGTCGTCGGCCCCTCGGGTGCCGGCAAATCGACACTCTCGCGCCTGCTCTATCGCTTCTACGATATCCAGAGCGGCTCAATCACCGTCGACGGGCAAGATATCCGCGGCATCACGCAGAAGAGCCTGCGCTCGGTGATCGGCATGGTGCCTCAAGATACGGTGCTGTTCAACGATACCGTCGCCTATAACATCCGCTACGGCCGGCCTTCGGCCAGCGAGGCCGAGGTGAAGCAGGCGGCTGAAATCGCCCAGATCGGGCATTTCATCGAAATGCTGCCGGAGGGGTTCGAAACCAAGGTCGGCGAACGCGGACTGAAGCTTTCCGGTGGCGAGAAGCAGCGCGTGGCCATCGCCCGCACCATCCTGAAAGCCCCGCCGATCCTGATCCTCGACGAGGCGACTTCGGCGCTCGACACGACGACGGAGCGGGAAATCCAGACGGCACTTGATGTCGTTTCCAAGAACCGCACGACGCTCGTCATCGCCCACCGCCTGTCTACCGTGATCAGTGCCGACGAGATCATCGTGTTGAAGAGCGGCGAGATCGCCGAGCGCGGCACGCATGCCGCCCTTCTCGAACAGAACGGCCTCTACGCGTCGATGTGGAACCGCCAGCGCGAGGCTACACAGGCCGAGGAGCATCTCAAGCAGGTTCGCGAGAGCGACGAGCTCGGCATCGTCAACCGGCTGGCGCCGGCAAGCTAGTGCTGCCGACAGGCGGAACTTCTGTTTTATTGTTTAGAACCGATACATCGAAGGCGGCCTGAGATCCGCGCCATTGCTCATCAGGTCGTTTTTCTGTAACCAGCGGATACGAAAAACGACAGGAGACCGGCATTCATGAGCTTGTTCGATACGGTTCGCAACACGATCGTACCG